>SUWF01000014.1 GCA_015061575.1 Lentisphaerota bacterium | reverse complement strand
AAAACCTTTTTGAAAAAAGGTTCTTTTCCCCACCTTGTCCCGCCATAGCCTCGGCGACGGCGGAACCCCATTTTCCAAAAACTTTCGCCGGAATTACTTTTATTACTCGTAATAAAAGTAATTCCAACTTATTTTATATAAGAAAGATACCGTATTTTATATATTATAAAATTTACTGCTGCTATATGAATTCAAGCTTACTGTTTTTTTTCGACAGCAACTAAAAATTCATGCAAAAAACAGGGACATTACAACCTTTTGCGAGGTTTTGCAACAGCCCCATTTGTTTTCCGGATAGTTTATAAAGTTCCTTTAAATTAATCAAACTTGGGTTCTTAATTGCGATCATCGCTATTTTGACGGCTATGCTGCGGCTGGAGTCGTGGCATAGCCGTTGCCGATATTGCGCAGCTGCAAAAAAATCCTCAATTGGGAGCCATAGTTCCTGCCGGAATGCAAAAAACTATTTTTTGGGAGTTTTTTGCGAATAAACAACCAGCGCCCGGGCAAATTGGCAATCTTTGGCCAGTTTGACCCGGTGCGGCACATTGGCTTTCAAATAAACGGTCTGCCCGGCGGAAATAGCCTGACGATCTTCCTCGCCGCCAATAAAAAACTCCACGCTGCCGCTCAGCAGCAGGTAAAATTCTTCGGTATCATGCATAAGCATCGGCCGTTCTTCGCTGCTGCTGCGGTATTCCACGATAAACGGCTCCAGCTCCCGCCCGACTTGTTCATAAGCCAACGCCAGATAGCGCATTCCGTAGCGTTTGTTGTCGTTGCGAAAAATTTCTTCGCCCTGCTCCACGGAACCAATAGTATAGTCCGGCACTTCCGGATCCCGGGTCAACACCGCCGCCAGCGGTACTCCTAAAGCCTGACTTATGGCATTAAGCGCTTTTAATGATGGGGTAAGCCGGAAATTTTCCACCTGAGATATAAATCCCTTGGAAAATCCGCTTTTTTTAGCCAGCTGTTCAACTGTAAGATTCTGCTGCTGGCGTAATTTGCGAATTGCCTGCGATATTTCAAGCAGATCCATATAAACTCCTGTAGTTGAATATTACGTTGTTAAATATAGCTCAAAACATTTTTTTTGCCAAAAAATCCCGTTTTTTTTGTAAAAAACTTGACATTGGAATAGTTGAGTGTATATTTTTACTAAACAATCAACTAAACAGTATTAAACAAGGAGTTTATTATGTCGGAAAAAGTCTGTTATGTTGACTTCCAAACATTGGAAAATTTCATGCGGGATGTGTTTATTGCTTCGGGCGTTCCTGCTGAAGATGCCGCTATCTGCGCTGATGTGCTGATCACCGCTGACAAACTGGGGATCGACTCGCACGGTATCGGTCGGCTCAAGCCCATTTATATCGACCGGATCCGGGATAAAATCCAAAACCCGGTAACTGAGGTGGAGTTCGTCCGCAAAGGCCCGGCTACAGCGGTGATCGATGCCCACGACGGCATGGGTATGGTTGCAGCCAAGGCGGCTATGGAATACGCCATGGATGCCGCCGCCAAATTCGGCTTGGGTATGACGGTCGTGCGCAACAGCACCCATTTCGGCATTGCCGGGTATTACCCTTTGATGGCGGTCAAACGCAACATGATCGGCATTTGCGGAACCAATGCCCGCCCCTCCATTGCGCCGACTTTTGGGGTGGAAAACATGCTGGGAACCAATCCGCTGACCTTTGCCATACCATCAGATGAAGAATTTCCGTTCTTTCTGGACTGCGCAACCAGCGTCAGTCAGCGCGGCAAGATCGAAGTTTACGCCCGCTCCGGCAAAGAATTGCCGCCCGGCTGGGTGATCGACGAACAAGGCAACAGCCGCACGGATACCGAACAGATTTTAGTTGATCTGGTCAAAGGCACCGCTGCCCTCACCCCGCTGGGCGGTTTGGGCGAAGATACCGCCGGATACAAAGGTTACGGTTACGCTACCGTAGTGGAGATCCTCAGCGCAGCACTCCAGCAGGGAGCTTTCCTCAAAGGCTTGCTGGGCTTTTCGCCGGAAGGCAAGAAGCAGCCGTATCATCTGGGGCATTTCTTTATTGCTATAGATATAGCTGCGTTCACTGATCCGGCTGACTTCAAAAAGAGCACCGGAGATATTCTGCGCAGTTTGCGCAACTCCCGCAAAGCTCCCGGCTGCGACCGTATTTACACTGCCGGAGAAAAGGAATTTGCCGCCTATCTGCAGCGCAGCCAAACCGGCGTACCGGTCAACGAAGCATTGCAGAAAGTGATGCTGCAGCTCAAACAAGAGTGCAAACTTGATCAATACAGCTTTGAGTTTGAAAAATAATCCTGTATTACGATAAAAAAAACTCCGCCGGGCAAAACCTTGCGGAGTTTTTGATTTTCTTTGATAGATTTTGTGGCTTTATTTTAATTGGAGAAAAAATTGGCCAAAGTGTAAGTTGTCGGCAATTTTTCTTCCGGAATATCTTTCATGCTTTCTACATGCAGATCTCCGCAGATAACATTACCTACACTGCCATGCATTCTGCCAAAACGCAGATTGGCAGTATTGGAAGCAAATACTTTAGCAGTACCTTTTTCCGTTGCATTGGGATCATATTCTTTTTGTTCAATAATAATGACTTCATTAGATGGATCCATCATTTTGCCCATCATGACCGGCTGCAGCAAATTGGTCCCCAAAATTTGAGTATTAGCAAGATAAGTGTACCAGCCATTGCGGTAATTGTTGCTTATTTTTACATCCTGACGACTCGGACAGGCCAATCCACCCAAGTTGTTATTCCACATCTTGGGATGATAATTTTCTGAAAAATAATCAAGGTAAATCGGACAGTTGCGTGAAGCCCATGTATTGGTTGCCGTAGGATGACAATTATACGCAGGCATTGGCAAATCGTTATAATCATTGGCGTAAAAACCGGATATGGTGGCTATTTGCTTCATGTTGGATGTGCAAGTTGCTCCTCTGGCGCGTTCCCGGGCTGCCGAAAGCGCCGGCAGCAGCATGGCGGCCAGAATTGCAATAATGGCAATTACGACCAAGAGTTCGATCAGGGTGAATTTTCTTTTCTCTGACTTCATTTCTCCATCTCCTTTTTATTTTTGATTGTATAGGTTATCAATTATTTTTCCTGCTCACGTTTTTGAGTTTCGCTGCCATTCCACAGCTCCTGCTTGGATGTATCGTAAGTTATTGGTGGCATTACGATATCCAGCTGACGCATAAAGTCAATCGTCACCGGTATAAAGTAAAGCCCGGCCGATGCACTCTTGGGGTGCGGATCATCGGGATTGGCACCTTTGAGCGGTGAGTCAAAAACTTCCCGCCGGGTCAACATCTGCTGCAACGTGTCCACGGCGATCGCTTGCGACTCTTGGTTGTTGTTGAGCAACGCATCCATCAGCAGTACGTTACGCAACGAGGTTCCGGCACCGGCGCCGTTGCGCAAGCTCTGCCGCCGCCACGGCACCGGACTGTGGATAAACGCCCGGTATTCCGGCAGATAGAGCCGGGCTTTGATATATTCGGCGGTAGCTTTGAGGTTGTCAAAAAGATCCTCTTTCAGGAATTTATCCCGGGTTTGTTTATAAAGCAAATACATACCCATCGCCTGATAACCGGTCGGGAACGATACAGAACCAAACTTATAGAAGGAATTTTTTTCGTTCCAGCCTCCGGGCGGCGGCGGGCACTGATGCGCCCGTAATTTACGCATGTGTACCCCTCTGCCCTGAGCGTGCGACAACACGATCCAGCCTAATTCCTCAGCGGCTTTCAAAAATCGGGGATTGGCATCCATCCAGTAGATACTGGTCAAATTGACCAGCCCCCAGCCCGGTTCACGCGCGGACCCCCCGGGCCACGCCCGCAAGGCAAAAAGTTTGCATTGCCGTATCCAATTACCGGTCAGACAGGCTGTTTCCCGGTAACGTTGATCGCCGGTCAGCACATAGGCCATGCACATGCCGCGGATACGGGTGTGACCGCTGGAGAGATCCCCATTAAGGAAAGGATTTTTTACTCCTTTCCAATCGCAGCCTTTGATATATTTGGCTACATCATCACCGGTAAAATATCCGCCGGTATGGCCCAATGCGTGTTTATAAACACCACCGTTGTTTTTGGGGTCGGGATGATTTTTAACCATATCAACTTCCATTTGGTGGCGGGCGCAGCGCAACGCTTCCCGGAAATATTTGGGATTGCGCAAACGCAGCGCATGTTCAAAGAAAATCGCTGCCGTATCGTATTCATGGTTCATCCAGTTCCAGGTGCGTTCGCCATGGCTGTCGCCAAAGTTCATAAAACCGTACCAGCGTTCACGGTCACGCCAGGTAAAGTAGGCTTCCAGACCATTTTTGATTTCCGGCTCAAAAGGCTTGCTGTATTTATCGGGTTTGCCAATATAATGCAGCCAGGCGCCGGATTTGTTCAAATCTTCCACATCGACCATCCCGACCGGAATCGGAGCCAGCAATTTGGCGGCATCGATTTTTTTGTTCAGCGCCAGATACATGGGGAAACTTATTTCCACACCGGCACGCATGACGTAATTACCAGTATAGATCGGAAAATACTTTATGTAAATGGGTTTGCCATTGGCGTAACGGTCAGCGGGCTGGATCGCCGGGAACAGGTCAACATCCAGCGCATTTTCCAGCGTCGTCACCCCAATGGGGAAGCGTTCAGCCATTTCCGGAATGGCCAAAGAAGCCTTATTGGCAAGATTAAAAAGCCCCAGCGAACCTTTTTGGCTTTGCGTTTTGCCGTCAGCAGTTACATCATAAGAGTTATCTTCCCACTGGGTGAACTTGGACTTTACGGCTCCGGCGGCGCTGCCGCAGATTATACGCATGCGGGCGGATTTCAGCGACCGCATTTCTTCAAACGGCGTATTTACTGCTTTGGTCAAAGCCGTACCCAGCAGCGGTTCGACTTTGATAAAGTCTTTATTGTTCCACATGGTGATGCGAAGCTGCCAGTAGCGTTTTTCGCCCTCCGGCACCGGAGCGTATTCGCCCTGAAACACCAAAACCGTTTGCACGATGCCAGTTTCCACCGCTTTGACTTTTTTGAAAACTGCCTGCGGACGGCTGCCATCCGGCAGGGTGATTTCCGGCGCCTGAATAGTATAAACATCATCCTTACCGGTAACTTTGACCGCAAAAGGTTTGGCATCAAAGGTCAACGTCAGCAGTTTATTGGTATAGCTTTTATTTTTCTTGATCGGAACTACCACATTGGGATAAAGATTTTTGCCCGGTCTGCGGGGAGAAACTTTGTAGCGGCCCGCCGGTGCATCCGAAATCAACCGGTACCAGCGCACCGAACCGCTGGGGTAATTGCTGATCTTACTGGTTTGCGGATAGTATTTTTTGCCGTCACGCTCCATAACAAAATTTTTCACAGCGTCCGCTCCGTCGGTGCCCGGAATAGTAAATTCCGCTACCCGGGGATCGCCATCTTCCCGGAAGATGTCAACCTCCACTGCCGACACAGCAAAACATGCCAGTGTCAGCAAACAAAACAACTTACTTTTCATACACTAACCTCTTATCTTTTAAAAAGTATTTTTTCAGTATATTGCCGGATATTTTTCAGCCACTCCACGGTAATGGGCACTTCACCGTGCATTTCCAGATTAGCCGGGCCGCAATATCCGTGCCGGCGCAACGCCGCAAAGGTTGCCGGAAAATCGATCACCCCATCCATGGGCGGCAGGTGATCTTCCCATTCGCCGTGGTTGTTGGACATGTGTACATTGGCGATCAAACCGTGAGCATTGGCGCACACATCCGGCAGTGATTCATGCAAATTTGAGTGATTTATATCAATAGTCATGCGCAGATCGTCGGCATTGAACGAGCGGACAAACTCCGCAACTTCCCGGCTGTCGGCATAACGCTCGTTGACTTTGGGTTTATAAGGAACCGTTTCGATGGTCAGAATAACGCCGACTCGGTGGCTGACTTCGTAAAGTTCTTCAACCGCCTTACGGAACATCTGACCGTAAATCGGATTATTCATCCGGTCAAGATAATGCACCACTACCGGAACTTTGCCGAAAGCGGATGCCTGTTCAATGCGAATGATTTCTTCTTCGAGCGCTTTCCGGCGCACCGTTTCGTCATCGGCGACTGCCCGGCCATCAAGCAGCCCATGCACCGACCACACCTTGATCCCGGTAGATAGAATGGCTTGAGCCCGCCGGGCAATATCAAAATGCTTGCGGGATAACTCCACATATTTGAATCCGGCATCCAGCGTTGTATCCAAAAAACGCAGCAGCTCATCGGGTTCTTTTTCGGCACCAAAAACGGTGGTACTCAACGATAATTCATCGATATTGTTCATATATTTTTATTCTCCAGAAAAAAGTTGCAGCTTTCCGGGAAACGACCCCGGCGGTACTCCTCGCGCCATTGGCGTTGGTTGTAAAATTCCGCCGCTGCATTCCCTGTCCGGCGTGACCACTGACGCATGACCTCGCTGGTTATCGGCTCAAAAGTGTAATATGTGCCGTTTTCAAAACACCGGACATGCAGCCAACCGCAAGGATACTGCGACGGCTGGGGCAGATTGATTTGCACGGCATCGCCAATTCGGGTAACAGACATAATATTCTGATGCCCGGCATAAATAATCGAAGGTGTCCGGCTGATTTGCTGCAAAAGCTCAGCATGTTCAGCGCAGTTTACGGGAGTGACCCGTTCCGGCGGCACATGGTTTATATCTGGCGAGGCAAAAAGCTGATAGTGGGTAACAATAACCACCCTGCCGGCACTTTCCAGCTCCTGTTTGATAATTTGTACATCCTCATCCAGCAGCCGCTGACTGGATGTATCGATCCCGATGACTTTGCCGATCCCCGGCACAGAGCGCACCCAGCTGCGAACGCCAAAGTATTGCTGCCACAGCTCCGGATTATGGTCGTGATTACCGGGTACCAGATACGGTTTCTGCGGCAGATTTTTCAGCACTTTATCGCACAATACATACTCATCCGCCAGCCCGGCATTAGTTATATCGCCCGGCCAGATAGTGTAAGTTATATTCAATTCAGCGCAGCGTTTGATAACATCTTCAGCCAATGCGGCAGATTCCACAAAAAAGCGGCCTTTGCGGTTTTCTTTTTTACTTGAAATATGCGGGTCGGCGATCAAGGCGAATTGCCCTATCAAGTCCCCCTGAGCTTGCGGCAAGGTTTTAAAAGCGAGAGTCTTTTCGCCGCCATTCCATCGGCAGACAACTTTAATGAGCGTATCGGATGGTAAATTTTCCAGTTCAAGCCGGCCACAGCCGGTAGCTTCCTGAGATTTAATGATTTCTCCGGTATTGACAACTTCCAACTCAATAAAACCGGCTTTATCCAAATCATAAGCAAAAAGTGCATTTTGCCAATCAAAAGAAATTATATGTGCATACTCATCTTCGGCACTATCGTCCATTTACCCATTCCCTTTTTATTATGCGACACAGTCCGTTGATTGTTATTTGCAACATCCTGCATCATCGCTTCCTAATAATAGCATTATATTTATTAAAATGCAAATTTTTCAAAGTTTTTTATACGGTACAACTCAATAGTTTACCGAGCAATCCAGGATAAGTTTCGGCATCAATATTGGCCGTTCCTTTGCCCCGCAGATACACCCCGTAAGTGATACTGTCGCCCAGACAGACGATCTTTTCAGCCTGCGGAAAATATTGCCGGATCATTTCGGCTGCCGCCCGGGCCATGATCCGGGTCCCGGCAGCAGTCAGGTGCATACCATCCCGGCGGCCGCTGTTGGCCGGATTCATGATCAGAGAGTCAATTGAATCATCCACCGGATCGATCAGACTGTACAAGTCGATCAAATTTATATTCCGCTCATCGGCGGTGTTGCGAATAACCGTATTTACCGCCTCCAGCCGCTGTTCCAAGCTCAGCGGGTGTTCCAGCGTGGCCGGATAATTTTCGACCAGCAGCTCCGGCAGAAAGCGCGGAGCGGTAAAGAGTATACACTCCGAATCAATGTTGTTGATCCGGTCAAGCAATGCATTGAGGTTTTGCCGGTAAGTTTCGATCTCCAATATATGCCCGGGATAGAACATATCATTTGACCCGATCAAAAGCAGCACCACATCCGGCTGTTTTTCGGCCGCACTCCGGTGGAACCGTTTTAACAGCTCCACCGTAGTGTCGCCGGGAAATCCGGCATTGAAAACCTCTATTGTACTTGTCATTTGGCTGTTGGTTATTTGCGGATGATCTGCAAAAGTTCATCCCGCTTTTCGACCATAAGTTTTTCGTCTTTGGCTTCCACGATCAACCGCAGCAGCGGTTCAGTATTGCTGCAGCGGACATTGAAATGCCAATCGGGATATTCCACCGAAAATCCATCCAGCTCGTAGGATTCGCCATCCTGATACCTGCTTTTGATTTCTGCCAGCACTGCTGCAGCATCGGCCACACGGCTGTTGATTTCGCCCGAGGAGCTGTAGCGCATCAGCGGAGCGACCAGTTCGCTGACTTTTTTGCCGGATTTAACGATCAAATTGGTCAATTTGATCAAAGCCAAACCTTGCGATTCAGCGGTAAAGTTTTCCTTGAAGTAGTAGTGTCCGGAGAGTTCTCCGGCAAAAACAGCATCGTTTTCCCGCATCTGCTGTTTGATAAAAGCATGACCTACCCGGGACATGATCGCTTTGCCGCCGTTTTCTTCGATGCACTCTTTGACCGCCCGGCTGCTGCGCAGGTCGTAAAGAATAGTGGCCGGACCATCGGCTAAAATATCCTGAGCGATCAAAGCGGTAAAAAGATCCATGGGGATGATTTCACCATTATTATCGATAAATCCGCAACGGTCGGCGTCACCATCGAAGGCTGCTCCAAAGTCCGCTTCGACTTCCTTTACCTTGGCGCGGATAGCATCCAAAGTTTCCAGATGCAGCGGATTGGCTTCGTGATTGGGGAAAGTGCCGTCCAGCTCTTTATACATGGGAATAATTTCAAAAAGATCTTCAATACCGGCGATTTCGCTGGAGCCCATGGCGTTGGCATAATCGACCACGATCTTGAGTTTTTTATCAAACTTGACGAATTTGCGCAAAAAAGCGCCATATTCAGAGGCTATGTCATACTTTTCGATCCTGCCGGGCACTGCTGCAGCAGTAAAGTTATCTGCCAGCACCAGTTTTTCAATATCCATAATGCCGGTAGCTCCGGAAATCGGCACGGCATTGGCTTTGCACAGTTTAAAGCCGTTCCACTCGCCGGGATTGTGCGAAGCGGTGATCATGATCGAGCCGTCAGCTTTCAAGGTACCGTTGGCAAAGTAGCTCATCGGCGTGGAGCAAAGTCCCAGATCGATGACCGTACAGCCCATTTTGACCAAACCGGCAGCCAAACCATCAAACATATCCTGCGAATGTGGACGCATATCCCGTCCGACCACCACTTTTTTTGCTCCGGTAAAAACCGCATAAGCCTGACCGATTTTTTCGGCCATGGCCCGGTTGAGATCAGTCGGGACAACGCCCCGGATGTCATACGCTTTAAAGATTCCGCTCATAATCTGCACCTCGCTTGGCATTTTATTTTTTGCAACACTGCATCAACTGTACTCCGGAATGTTTTTTTGACCATCCACGCTGCATACATGTTCATTTATAATGATATAATATATAACCCAAATACATTTTTTACAAATTCATTACCAAAAATGTTTGCAATCATTTGCGCATAGCTTTATATTAGGTAAAAAGAGAGGTGATTTTATGATACGTTTGGCTGCTGAAAACGACCTTCCCCGCATTTGCGAAATAGCCAAAGCGGCATGGACAAAAATTTTTGATCATTTGGAAGCCGCTTACGGCAAAGAGTTGTACAATACCGTAAATCCCGACTGCCGCAACAGCAAAACGCCGTGGGTACACAAGTTTTTTACCGAACACCCCGATTGGCTCTATGTGGCAGAACGCAACGGAAAAGTGGTGGGATTCATTGCTTTTACGATGAATTTCAACACTATGACAGGAACGATCAGCAACAATGCCGTCGATCCGGCGTGCGGAGAAAAAGGCGTGGGGCAGGAAATGTATCAGGCTGTACTGGAGCGTTTCAAAAAATCCGGACTGAAAGCTGCCATGGTAACTACCGGCAGCGATCCGGCCCACGCCCCGGCCCGGCGGGCTTATGAACGGGCGGGATTCAAACTTAAAACCGAACAAGTTTTTTACATAATGGATTTGCAGGCAGAAAAGTGAGTCTTTTTGAGTTAAAATCAGAATATCAGCCCTCCGGCGATCAGCCGCAGGCGATCAACGCTCTGGTCAGAAACTTTGACCGCGGCACTATGGAACAGACGCTGCTGGGGGTGACCGGCTCCGGCAAGACCTTTACCTTGGCGAATGTTATTGCCAAGCTGGATTCACCGGTATTGGTGTTAAGTCACAATAAAACGCTGGCAGCGCAGCTTTACAGCGAGTTCAAGGCATTTTTTCCCAACAATGCTGTTGAGTACTTTATAAGTTACTACGACTACTACTTGCCTGAATCGTACATCCCGGCTACGGACACCTATATAGCCAAGGATGCCAGCATCAACGAAAATATCGAAAAACTCCGTCTGGCCAGCACCGCCAATTTGCTGGAACGCCGTGATACGATCGTAGTAGCCAGTGTATCATGTATTTACGGGTTGGGCTCGCCGGAAGACTATGCGAATATGTGCGTAACGATCGCTGCGGGCGAAACTGTTGACCGGGATGATTTTTTGCGTCGGCTCATTGATATACAGTACGAGCGCAACGACGCCGCCCCGGAAGCCGGGCAATTCCGGGTCAAAGGCGATACCATCGAAGTATTTGAGCCGCAGCGTGACGATTTTATAAGAATATCTTTTTGGGGCGATGAAATCGAAGCTATATCCCGGCACGATGCAGTATCAGCGCACATCAAGACCCGTCCGGCAGCGATCACGTTTTATCCGTGCAAGCACTTTGTGCTGCCGCCCAAGCGGATCGAAGAAGCCTGCGAAAGTATCCTCAAAGAAATGCACGAACAGGTGCGCTTTTTTGAAAGCAAAGGCTTGCTGGTTGAAGCCCAAAGAATCTATCAAAGAGTCACTTGCGATATAGAAATGCTCAAGGAGTTCGGTTACGCCTCCGGTATCGAAAATTATTCCCGGCATCTGGCCAAACGACCTCCGGGCAGCCGTCCGCCCTGCCTGCTGGACTTTTTTCCGGAGAACTACATAACCATTGTCGATGAATCGCATGTAACGATCCCGCAGATCAATGCCATGTTTAAGGCCGACCGCAACCGCAAACAGACTCTGATCGATCACGGCTTCCGGCTGCCGTCGGCATTGGACAATCGGCCGCTGCGGTTTGAGGAGTTTGAAAATCTGACCCGTCGCATGATTTATGTATCTGCCACGCCCGGCCAATACGAGCTGCAGCGCACTCCACCGCCGGTGGAACAGGTGATCCGGCCCACCGGCTTGCTGGATCCGGAAATCGAAGTCAGACCGCTGGAAGGTCAGGTCGATGACGTGGCCGCCGAAATCCGCAGCTGCGTCCGCAAAAAAGAACGGGTACTGGTTACCACTATGACCAAAAAGAGCGCAGAACGGCTCTCGGATTATTTGAACGAATTAGAGCTGCGGGTAAGTTATTTGCATTCCGAAATGGACGCCCTGGAACGGGTCAAAGTTTTGAATAAACTCTCCGAAGGCGAATTTGACTGCCTGATCGGCATCAACCTGCTGCGGGAAGGCATCGATTTGCCATCGGTAACGCTGGTGGCCATTTTAGATGCCGACAAAGAGGGATTTCTGCGCTCCGGCCGGGCCTTAATCCAGGTGGCGGGGCGGGCTGCACGCAACGCCAAAGGGCGGGTCATATTGTATGGCGAAAGCATCACGCCAGCCATGCAGGAACTTATCGATACAACTCAATCGCACCGCCAAAAACAGATCGCTTACAATAAAGCACACAACATCACCCCCAGAACTATTGAAAAGTCCAAGCGGGAAACTATCAGCGATGTAGTCAGCAGCAATAGCGACCGCCACGCCGCCAGCGAAGCCGCCGCCAGTGTATTTGGCGGCAACAGTTCCGGCGCCGCCGGACGCATCGAAGTAAAGAATTTGAGCGATAAAGAATTGTCGCAGCTGGTGTATGATCTGGAAGTGGAAATGCTTTCGGCTGCTGAAAATCTGGAATTTGAACGGGCAGCCAAACTGCGCGATAAACTCAATTCGCTGACCGATAACCGGTTTGTGCAGAATTTTAAAAGCAAACATTAAAAGTTTCCCCTGACAGAAATATTGCGGTTTTTTTGGCTTGACGATTTGTAAAGTCCTGAATTATAGTGTATATTTATATAGGATGAATTATTATTCATCATAGATGAATGAAAAACACTAAAAACACCGGATCTTTTCCGGCAATAACTGGAGGAAAGAGTTATGGCAATAATGACTCGTGACTTCAATGCAGTGGATCTTTCGGATCCCAAGGCAGCGGCATTGGCAGTCAAACGCAAAGCATTGGAACTGGGAGCTGATGCAGTTGGTATCGGTAATATCGAACGTTGGGCCAATGCCCCGATCCAGATGGATCCCAAGCAGATCATGCCGGAATGCAAGAGTATTATCGGTATGGTGTTCCGGGTGGAACGCGGCAGTTTGCGCGGCGTTGAAGAAGGCACTTACTTAAGCAACTATTCCGCTATGGGTTACGGCGGGATCACCTATTTGTACATGCCGATGACGGTGATCAACCTCAGCAAATTTATCGAAGACCAGGGCTACGAAGCCATCCCCATGGGCCACCAGAGCGACTGGCGCGGTATTGATAACGAAGGTTATCTGCGCCCGGAATACAGCCGCCCTGCCCGTCCGGGTCAGGCGGCTCCGGACGTGATGCTGCACTTGCGTATAGCGGCATTCCTCTGCGGTCTGGGCGAAATCGGTTTCAGCAAGATGTTCCTCAGTCCCCAGTTCGGCCCCCGCTGCCGGGTGGGTGTGATCATGACTGATGTTGAATTGGAACCCGATCCGATCTATGATGGTCCGCAGCTCTGCAACCGCTGCATGGCTTGCGTAAAAGCTTGCCCGGGTCAGGCGTTTTCGACCGAAAAGACCGTCAAAGTCAATCTGGCCGGTCACGAAGTTGAATGGTCCGATCTGGATATGCAGAAGTGCGGCTTTGCTTTCCGCGGCGCCAAGCACAGTGGCGTTGAACAGGCCAACCCCTATATGCCGCCGGATAAGGGCGAAAAGCCGCACCTGGATTCTGTTCCCGGTGAATGGTCGCCGTTCTTCCACAAACCGGGCAATCTTTACAACACCGGGCAGGCAGTTTGCGGCTCCCGCGGCTGCACCCGTGCGTGCATGATCAGTCTGGAAAGCCGCGGCGTGCTGCAGAATACCTTCAAGCAGAAGTTCCGCCGCCGTCCGCAGTGGAGCGTGGATTGGTCAACCCCGCCGGAATACCCGGCCGGAACCAGCTTCCGCAAAGTCGATGATGAAGGCATCGATTGATCGGTCAAGCGATCGACAGGTATAAAATCCTGAGCATCCGCCGGAACAGTTTGACAAAAATTGTTTCGGCGGTTATATTATATGCAGTAAAAATATCGGCTTTTTTATTGGAAAGGTACTGTATGGCACAATCGGATCTGGTTCAATCGCTGCTGCGCGGCATGGAACTTTTGCGCCTGGCCGCCAGCCGCCCGGAAGGTATGACTCTCAGCGAATTGGCCGCCGCCAGCAATTTACAGAAAACTACAGCATATAATCTGCTGCGCACCTTGTGTGCCCGGGATTTCCTGCACAAAGATGCTCAAAACCGCTTTCAGCTGGGCCCGGCGGTTTTTGAGATGGCATCCGCCGGACACTCCAGCGAACTGATGAACAAAGCAGCTGCCGCACTGCGCAGTCTGCACGAAGCTTTTCCGATGGATGTGCTGACTTTTTCGACCATAGATGGCGGGCGAATACGCTGCAAACTGCGTTTTTCGCCGGATCGTCCGGGGGAACTTCAGCAGCCGACCGACCGTAATTTTCCGCCATACTTATCGGTCACAGCGCTGGCCTTGCAAGCCGCCAACCCGGATAAGGCCGAAAGCATCGAGCGGCAGTATCCCTTTGAAGAATACGGCGAAGGTTTATGGGGTTCTGCTGAACATTTTGCCCGGGCTAAACAGGAAACGCTGAAAATGGGTTACTGCTGGCGGCAGAGCGAAGACCGTTTTTCCATAGCCTTTATCATGCCGGAAGGTTTTGTGGTCGGATTTGGCGGCGAAGGCATGGCCAAAACGGAGGCGGCCAAGCGGCATAAAGCGGCCGAAAAATTCAAAAAACTTGTATGGAGCAAAGCTGAAAAATGAAATTTGCAGTCGGCTACCAATACCGCAATACCGGGGAACTTTTTTCGGAAATGCTCGCTGATTACCAGTCGCACTTATCCGAAGTCTATTTTTCCTATCCCGGATTTGCCAGCGGGCGGCCCGATCACGGAGCGGCTTCGGCCAATGCGGCAGAACAGCTGGAGTATGAATTAAGCCGGATCCGGCAGATGAATATAAAGTTGGATCTGCTGCTCAACGGCAATTGCTACGGAGCGTGGGCGATTTCGGATCGGTTTTACCGGGAAATCGCCCAACTGCTGGAGCGTTTGAGCTTTGTTGATCTGCTGCCGGAGATCGTGACCACCACCTCGCCGTTCGTGGCTCAATGTATCCGCCAGCTGGATCAAGCTATAGAAATAAGAGCGTCAGTCAACATGCGCATCGATTCGCTGACAGCTTTGGATTATTTGCTGGAAAAATTCGACAGCTTTTATCTGCGCCGGGACTTGCAGCGTGATCTTGATACCGTAAAACGCTTTGCCGACTGGAGCAAAGGCCACAACAAAAAACTCTGTTTATTGGTCAACAGCGGCTGTCTACGCAACTGCCCCTATCAGACGTTCCATGACAATCTGGTTGCGCACGATGCTGAATTGCGGGAAGTCCGCAACCGGCAGGATTTTATGCCGCACCTTTGCTGGGAGCGTTATCACTCC
This sequence comes from Lentisphaerota bacterium, assembly GCA_015061575.1. Classification (GTDB taxonomy): domain Bacteria; phylum Verrucomicrobiota; class Lentisphaeria; order Victivallales; family Victivallaceae; genus SIG78. The sequence continues at coordinate 53,170 of SUWF01000014.1, read as the reverse complement.
GGCAGCAATCTGGAGGATTTTTTGCGTTCCAGCTGGATCCGTCCGGAAGACATCAAACATTATGCGCCTTATTGCCACACTATGAAGCTGGCGACCCGGCAGCACTCCAATCCCCGTATGATCCTCGGAGCATACTGTTCAGAACGATTTGACGGCAACGTGCTTGATCTTACCGAGCCATGTTATGCGCAGGCGTTTGCCCCCCGGATACTGGACAACCGCAGTTTGGATGATGTGGAGCTGCCGGGCTTGTGCGGCAGCAACTGCACGCACTGCGGGAGATGTCAGGAGATATTGCAAAAGGCAGTAAAAAGCTGCGAATAAAAGTTTTTTCAGATCATTTTTTTGATCTTTTGCTTTTGCGCTTATTAAGTTTCTTTTGGGGAATCATGCGTTCCCAGGCTTGATAATCGCAGTGGCGTTCCAGCTTTTTTTCGTCATCCGGATCCAGCTGGTCAAAAAAGTTCAGCTGCGTGATTTGTTCCACAGCGTCGACAGTCACGGCATAATCCTGCAGCGGACGGGTGAGTTCCCGGTGCGGCAGAATAAAGCCGATAGCCTTGGGCGAGAGGCTGTTTACATCCAGCAAAACCTTGTAATATTTATCCGGAACTCCCACTTTATTAGCGCCGATCGTGATCGTCTTGCCGGAGTCAAAAATCGGGCCGCTGACCACATAAATGCCGTTGGAGTTGGCGGCAAACTCCCGAACTTTTTCTTCCAGATCTTTCCATGCTCCGCGATTGAATTCAGGCAGCTGCGGCGACATATTGGACATATAAAAACTTTCGCTCATAGCCTGCAGCGAAAAACTCATATCCGCTGCCGGAGCCAAATGCCCCCGGTCATAGTGCGAACCTTTGTAATCCGCCAGCTCCGCCGAACCGTAAGGAATCGCCGGATCAGATCGAAAATCGCCGGAGCGCTTGGCTTTTTTGCTTTTTACTTCCTCCGGGGTAAGCAAATAAGTCACCCAGAGCGGCTGTTCATACTTCTCAGAATATCCCAATGCGTACCCTGCCCGGTCGATTATCACATCGCAATCAAAGCCCGGTACGCCCACTTTCAAATTATCATAAGCAGACTTTTTCAGGTCGCCCGGAGATTTGATAGTTACAGTCGGCAGCGGCGAAAAGGTTTTTTCCACGTTTTCAGCGCCGGAAGATATCCCCTGCACCGTGCGGCTTAATTGGGTGCGGACAAAATTGTTGTAAGCTGGAACAATTTGCGCCACAATAGAGTGTGCTCCATAAAACGCCAACAGATAAACTATGGTGTTGCGCAAATAACGACTCCACGCCGGTGTGGGTACGGAACTGCCCTTCTTACTGCCCCGGGGCTGGGGTTTGCCTTTGGTCATAAAAAATCATCCTGTAAAAGTTATAAATTATTTCTTCTTATATCTCAATTTCGGTCCCCGTTCCGGAGGACGGCGGCGGATCCTGCGCCGGTAATAAGCGTGTATACTGCTGTTATTGAAGGCTTCAGACTCATCAGTTTCTCCCGAGTCAGTAAAGGCAGCTTCCGTATCACCGCCGGGCGGCAAATCAGTTGCTTGAGGTGGATCATTACGCTCTTTGATCAGAATTTTTCCGACCAGCAAAGTAAGCTCAAACAATAAATATGTCGGCAAACCCAGCATCAACTGACTGATAACATCCGGCGGAGTAAGTATTGCTGCCAGAATAAGTATTATCACCACCACCAGCGGGCGCTGTTTACGCAGCGAATCCAAACTGATGATCCCCGCCACCGCCAGAGCCAGCAGCAGCAGCGGCAGCTCAAACATCACCCCGAACGCCAGTGCAATCGTCATCATCAGTCCCACAAAATTACTGAAACCGATCAGCGGACTTAAACCATCCCGGGCAAACCCCAGCGAAAACTTTACCAGCATGGGCATTACCCCGAAAATCCCCAGTGCCGCCCCGGCTGCAAACAACAACCATGCTGCCACAGATCCCCACAAGAGGATACGTTTTTCGTGCCGGTATAACGCCGGAGCCAAAAAACGCCATATCCGCCAGAAATATAGCGGCAACCCGGCAAACAAAGCGATCAACATACCAGCTTTCAGCTCCACCAAGAATGGTTCCATCAAAGTAAAATAGCGCAGATCAAAGCTCTCCGCACCATTTTTGCGGGCAATATCAACTGCCGCACTCTGCAGTAAATGCAGCACCTCGTCAGCAAAGCACCATCCGGGAATCAAAAGCAATATGAATATGCCCAAGACTTCAAGGATCATCTTGCGCAGCGCTTCGATATGACTGAGAAATCCCTCAGAAAGCATAATATTTATTCAGCTTTATCTTTTTTTTCAGCGTCATCAGCTTCATCGTGAGCGGCAGCATTTTTTTCGGCCGCCTTGACCAGTTCTTCAGATTCCCGGCTCAAATCTTCTTTAGCTTTTTTAAATTCATAGCTGGCTTTTCCCAGCGAGCGGGCCAATTCCGGGATCCGTTTAGCGCCGAACAATAATATCACCACCACAACGATAAGTACCCACTCCATAGCACCGATACCCATAAAAACTCCTTTTTTGCAAAAAAAATTGCTAATAAATTTGAAAAATTGCCTTACATAAGGTAACTTTATCACCAAACCGGCAATATTGCAAATTTTTAGCAGGAGTAAAGCAATGAATCGGCGGGATTTTTTAAAAACTGGATTTTTGGGCGCCCTGGCAGCAAGTACCATCGGCAAGACGCTGAACGCAGCAGATATGATCAAAAAACAATCCGCTTTTCCGGATATGGCAGCCATCCACGGCGGCGAACCGGAGGTTATGTGGCGTGAAGGCATCAAAGCGTTGGGCGGAATCGAACGTTTTGTCAAAAAAGGCGCCAAGGTGGTGATCAAACCCAACATAGCCTGGACTCAGCCGCCGGAGTACGCAGCCAATACTAATCCAACTTTGGTGGCGGCGATCGTGCGGGATGTGCTCAAAGCCGGCGCTGCAGAAGTAATAGTTTTTGACCACAGCTGCGATAACGGTCCGGACTGTTACCGCATGAGCGGGATCGCCGAAGCCGCCACCGGAGCGGGAGCCAATGTACTGCACGCAACTGACAAAAAATCTTACCGCAAAGTAAAAATCGCCAACGCCAAAGCAATGACCGAAGCAGATATTTTTGCCCCGGTCATCGATTGCGATACGTTCATCAACGTGCCGATCCTCAAACACCATGGCGGAGCTAAAATGAGCGGCGCCATGAAAAACCTTATGGGTATAGTCTGGGATCGGCGGATCATGCACCGGCAGGGGCTGCAGCAGACCATCCCGGATCTGACCGGTTTTCGTAAGCCGGATCTGAATGTGGTCGATGCCTACCGGATGATGATGGATCACGGTCCCCGGGGCGGCAATTTGCGGGACGTGGCTCTGGGGAAATTCATGCTTATATCGCCCGACCCGGTGGCGGTGGATGCCGCCGCAGTAAAATTGCTGAAATTTGACGAAAAACAAGTTCGGTATCTGCAGGAAGCTTACGCCCGCAAACTGGGCGAAAAAGACCTGAGCAAACTGAATATTCAACGTATTGAATTGTAATTGTCATATATGAAAATATTTTCCTTAAAAAATCTTTGCCGGTTCCGCAAAGTTTTTGCGGTGCTTTTTTTAGGTTGTTTTTGTGCGCTGTTCAGCGGATTGATCTTGCAGAAAAGCGATTTATTTAAACTGGCGGAATGGCAATTTCTGCCCGGCATCCTCAGCGTAGTTGCGCTCAGCGGCATGACTTCGTTCAGTGCGTTGATGATTGCAGCGCTGGTTTGTGCGTTTTGCGGTCGTCTTTACTGCTCGTGGTTCTGTCCGCTGGGTTTGCTGCAGGATCTGCTGGAACGGATCAACCAGAAGTTTTTCCGCAAAACTCCCCGCAGCTATCAGCCGGGCAGTCCAGTGTTGCGGATGATATTTTTTACTGTAAGTATACTGCTTTTGCTGAATGGCTGTGCGCTGTTTATGGGGATTATTGAACCATATTCGCTGTTCGGCAAGTTTTCCTCCAGTATGGTGCGTCAAATCCTCTTTATGATCAATGATTCAACGGTGGAACTGGAGCAATCACCGCTGCCGGAAAGCAGTGCGTGGAGTATTTATCTGGCCGTAAATGCCGGTTTTCTGCTGGCGCTGATTTTGCTGGTCGTACTCAAAGGGCGTATCTTCTGCAACACCCTCTGCCCGGCAGGCACCATCCTTGCCGGGCTGGCGGCCCGCTCCGGTAAACGCCTGCATATCAACAGCGATAAATGTGTAAAATGCCGCAAGTGCGAAAAAGCCTGCAATGCCAACTGCATAAATATTGCCGAACAGAAGATCGATTTTTCCCGCTGTTTTATGTGTTTGGAATGTATCAAAGAGTGCCCGACTGATGCCATAAGTCTGGTTCGACGCCGCAAGTCCGGTCTGGCAACCGCTGATTTGCCGGCAGCGCCGGAACGCCGCAAGCTCCTTATTACTGCCGGAGCTGCCGGAGCTGGAGCAATCATTGCCGGAAAAATGATCAAATCCTCATCCGCCAAAGAACTGCTGCCGGGCATCGTGCCGCCGGGCGCTGGTTCTCAAGCAGAATTTCTGGCTCATTGTACCGGGTGCGGATTGTGTATAGCCAATTGCCGTGGCGGCTGTCTGCAGCCGGCCACAGTGGAATATTCATGGCGGGGATTCATGCTGCCGACCATGAAATTTTCCGGCGAAAACCCCGGCAAATGCGAGTTTGAATGTAATAATTGTATGACCAACTGTCCGACCGGAGCCTTGAAGCATTTGAGCTTGAAATCCAAGCAGCGCTGCCGGATCGGCATGGCGGAATTTTTCCCCAAATTGTGTATAGCCTATGTCGATGGTGAACCCTGCGGAGCCTGCTCCGAACATTGTCCGACCCATGCGTTGAAAATGGTTCCGGGCCCGCACGAGTTTGCCACCGTACCCCAAGTGATCGGCGATTTGTGCATCGGTTGCGGAAATTGTCAGTACGCCTGTCCGGTCAAACCTCAGGAAGCGATCCGCATCAAGCCGCTGGCCCGGCAGACACAGGCTGCCGATCCGGCGGAATACCGCAAAAAAGAACAAATCAAAACCCCGCCTTCAACCATACCTTTTTAATCAATAATTGGAGTTTGTTATGGATATAAACCGTCTTAAAGAATACGCTGAGCTGATCGTAAAAATGGGTTTGCGCCCGGAAAAAGGCCAGGAAGTAATGATCATGGCCGGCTTGGATCAAATCGAATTTGTCCGCATGGTGGCCGAACTCTGCTATCAGGAAGGTGCCGGTAAAGTGCAAGTGGACTGGCAGGATATGCCGCTGAACAAATTAGCTCAAATCTATCAAACAGAAGAAAAACTTTCTTCGATCGAAGATTGGGAATTGGCCAAACTTAAATGGCGCAGCGAAACCCTGCCCTGCTTTCTCTGGCTGGACTCCGACGATCCGGACGGCATGGACGGCATCGATCAAGGCAAACGGGCCCGGGCGCAAATGGCCCGCTTCCCCAAGATCAAACCCTACCGGGATGCCATGGAAAATAAATATCAATGGTGCATTGCCGGAGTTCCCGGTGTAAAATGGGCCAAAAAAGTTTTTCCGGAATTGACCGAGGTCGAGGCGGTGGAAAAATTATGGGAGGCCATCCTGCAAGCCGCCCGGGTCGATGGCAATGCCATAAGTAATTGGCAGCAGCATAATAAACGCATCCACGAATTGACCGCCAAGCTCAACAGTTACCAGTTGGCCGCATTGGAATACAAATCCGCCAACGGAACCGACTTCCACGTGGGCTTAATGGAGCAAGGCGTATTTGCCGGAGCCGAAGAACACGATCTTTCCGGCCGTGGGTTCAATCCCAACATACCTTCCGAAGAAATTTTTACTACGCCGAAAAAAGGCGAAGCCGATGGCGTGCTGGTAGCCACCAAGCCGCTTTCCTGGCAAGGCAGTTTGATCGAAGACTTTTCGATCCGCTTTGAAAACGGCAAAGCAGTGGAAGTCAAGGCCCGCAAAGGTCAGGATGCGTTGGAACGCATGATCGCCATGGACGAAAACGCTCCTTATTTGGGCGAATGTGCCTTGATCGACTACGATTCTCCGATCAATCAGATGAATACACTTTTTTACAGTACGTTGTACGATGAAAACGCCAGCTGTCATTTGGCATTGGGACGTGGTTTTGATGTCTGCGTAAAAGACTTTAGCAAGTACACAGCCGACGAACTCAAAGCGTTGGGAGTCAACGACAGTATGATCCACGTCGACTTCATGATCGGCAGTGCCGATCTGGAAATAACCGGCATAACCGCAAGTGGCGAAAGAGTAAAAATCTTCCAAAACGGCCACTGGGCAATTTAACCTCAAACTAATCAACAAGCTGGGGCTTGTAGAGTTTGAAAAGTGTGCTATATTTCGTTACTTCGCCGATAGTCGAATAACCGTACTGGGGCTTGTAGAGTTTGAAAAGTGTGCTATATTGTTTGTTGTATGATTCCTTTGTTGACTTCAGCTGGGGCTTGTAGAGTTTGAAAAGTGTGCTATATTTTTTATTGCCCAATTGCCGTTTTCATCCTGGCTGGGGCTTGTAGAGTTTGAAAAGTGTGCTATATTACGCCCTGTTTTCGTGTCTTTATCTGCCATGCTGGGGCTTGTAGAGTTTGAAAAGTGTGCTATATTCTTTGAGTTGTCCTAAATAATAAGTGTTGCGCTGGGGCTTGTAGAGTTTGAAAAGTGTGCTATATTTGCTGATCTGCTCACCAGCATTTATGCCTTGCTGGGGCTTGTAGAGTTTGAAAAGTGTGCTATATTTCTGAACCCTTACCGCTTGACGGTGAGTTTGCTGGGGCTTGTAGAGTTTGAAAAGTGTGCTATATTCTCGGGTATTTTTGTTGCACCTTTTTTACTGCTGGGGCTTGTAGAGTTTGAAAAGTGTGCTATATTCCAGGTGAACGAAGAAACCCGAAGCCGCCGGCTGGGGCTTGTAGAGTTTGAAAAGTGTGCTATATTTAAAAAGAAGTTATACTACTTAGGTTATAGGCTGGGGCTTGTAGAGTTTGAAAAGTGTGCTATATTTCCTGAACGCTGACTGCGATCACCAGCAAGGCTGGGGCTTGTAGAGTTTGAAAAGTGTGCTATATTATTTTCGACAAGGTTGCCATTTCCGCCAACGCTGGGGCTTGTAGAGTTTGAAAAGTGTGCTATATTTCTTTTTCAAAAAGCCGCTGATTTGATTTGGCTGGGGCTTGTAGAGTTTGAAAAGTGTGCTATATTATAATAAAAATCCTTTCTTTCAGAGTTACGGCTGGGGCTTGTAGAGTTTGAAAAGTGTGCTATATTATAACCGCAAATCGTACCCTTGTTTTTTCTGCTGGGGCTTGTAGAGTTTGAAAAGTGTGCTATATTTTTTGCTAAATTCCGGTGTATAGTAAAACAGCTGGGGCTTGTAGAGTTTGAAAAGTGTGCTATATTCGGTGATACTTTTTATGGTCTTGTAAAGCGGCTGGGGCTTGTAGAGTTTGAAAAGTGTGCTATATTTTCGCCCTTATGCAGGCCGTTATAAACTCGGCTGGGGCTTGTAGAGTTTGAAAAGTGTGCTATATTGTAATTTTTGCAATTAATTGGACTGCAAATAATTACTTTATAGATCACCTTAAAAAAAAATCCAGCTTTGAGGGATAAGCGGATTCAAAATTGCACATTTTTTTATGACATCGGAAGAGTGGATTATTAAAAAAGCAGGAGTTGTTCCGGCTTTTTTTCCACTTCTTCGATACGCTTGCCGTACAATGAAACCATATCACCGAATTGTTTGTCGGTTATCATCAGTAAACGGACTTTTCCGCCGGGCGGAACTGCTTCTTTCAGGTGATTTAGATATTTTTGAGCATTTTCCCGGCTGGCACAAAACTTTGCGTAAACAGAGAATTGCAGCTGCAAAAAACCTTCCCGCAACAGATATTTGCGGAAACGTGTGTATTGCCGTTTTTCTTCGATAGAAACTACCGGCAGATCAAACATGACCATCAGCCACACAGATTTTATCTCCGAAATCATCTTCAGTTATAATGCAGCAACATTTCTCCACTCTGGAATGAATCAGCGGTTTGCTGAGCTGACCTTTGAATAAGATCGTTGATTTTCCACATGCCGTTAGCTGTGTCGAGCTTGCCTTGCAATGCACTTATCAGGTTCCGCCGCATATCTTGAGTAAGTTCTTCTATATACTTATTTTCCGGATTAAGATTGTATACCGCTTCATCTACCACCGTTCTGAATGGTTCCATAAGATCATCGGCTAAACAATAAGCATTATAGCGGTTGTGGTGATTGATTCCGATTGTGGGGTGTAAGCCAGCAGCACAACATGCCCGGGCGGTTATTGCCCGCAAGATAGCGTAACCATAATTAAGCAGAATATTACTGTCATCGGCTTCGCGGTCACGCTGAAAAGACCCCATCCAGAAATTTTTCCAGTAAATAACTGCAGCCCGGGATTCAATATTATCCGGATCACCGGAACGAACTTTGCCAGCAAGATTCAATAATCCGTAATCCTCATCGTGCAATTTTTGCAACAATTCGCCCTGCCGCCGGATTTTTTCCTGAATAACGGCTTGCCACAACCTTTTCTGTAACGGCAGTTTGGCTGCTATCTGGCTACGGAAACGCTCGTTTTGCACATAGTTGCCTTTTATCGGCAGCTGCATAGCTATCGGCAGACGGTCTTTGCCGGAAATTACCACCACTGCGCCATTTTCAGCCAATGTTGACAGCAATGCTCCGGTAATAGTAACTGCCGGATTGGCAAGGATCAAGCATTGAACCTCGCCCACCGGAATAGTTACCGTTTGACTGTCTTTAAGGCGAATAGTCAGCAAATTGTTGCTTAAATTAAGAAAAGCTGATTGTTCAGCAATTTCTATAATACGCTCAATCATGGGCGATTTGCAACTCCCCGAATACGTTCATATTGTATTTTTGCATTTTCCAATTAAATGCAGCAGTTGTAGTCGGAGTATACCAGCAATGTGCAACTTTCAAATCTTGTTGTTTTCTGGCATCTTTTATCGGACAACACGAGAACTGCGGCAAAGATACCCCCCGAATTATGCACAACTGCTCTTCGCCATCTTTGGTAATCTTTACAATATCGCCTTTTTGCAAACTGAATTTGAATTTCATACCGGGACGGTTTTTTTCAAATAACGGTTCCTTGCGCTGCTTTTTCTGTACGGCATCCATCAAAGTAATAACTTCACCTTCCCAGCCGATTTCTTCGCCCTGTGCGTTGAGTTTGGCAAAAATCGCCAGAATGTAGTTGGCTCCATTGGCAACTTCCCGCTTGCCGTCACCTTTGCCGATAGTGCGGGTTTGAACCCGGCGGGATATCCTGACTTTCTTTATGGTATTAACGGCATTGCCGTTGCGGTCAAGCATCTGCGGATAATTTGCTTTATCGCCAAAAATTTTAAGCATGGCATCGGTTACTTCGTAATCGTTGGCGACACCCAATTTATCCAGAATAATATTTTTGACTGCCGGATCAACGATCTGTTTTATGTCTTTAGCTGAAAGAGCGTTCAATTCCACACGTTCATGCCGGATGGAATCACCATTGCTGTAATCCTGGCTGTAAATAGTTTCTTTATGCAAAGCTCCCCGCATTTTATTGACTACATGGTGCGATACCGCACAATCCTCCAGCATGGCTTTGGCCTGTTGATAGAAATTACTGTCGATAAAATGCTGAGTCTTTTTCTCAAACTCCCGCCGACGTTCCGGAGTCATCCGGGCAACTTCCTGCACCAATGCCGGAGTGGTCAATGCTATGGTCATAGCATCTACTGCGTGATGCCGGTGATCATCGCGGACTTTTTCGCCCTCGCCCAACAGATAATTTCCGCCCCACGCCCGGCGAATCAAAGCCGTACAGCCGCCGGCAATGGCAAATACTCTGCGTTTGCCGGCTTTATCCACCACCCCGCCGTAAAGCATAGCCAGATATTGCATGGCAAGTTTGCTGGCATAGCGGGTATCATTGAGATTCCTTTCCAAAAAATCAGACGGCTCAACTTTATCCAGCTTGAACAATTCCAATTTGCGTTCCGCATAAATGCCTTTAAAGTGCCGGACCCGTTCCAACATTTCCGGATAATCGGCAGAATTTCCAAAAGCTTCATAAGGGGTATTATTACTCTTTTGCGCATTAAGCTTATTGATACACAAAGTCTTATTGGCAAAAGAGTCATCAAATGACCGGGAATAAGGTATAATGTGTTCAATATGCACCAAGCCGCCATTCAGCAACTCGCTCATGGAAAAACGTTTCCCGGAATAAGGACAGGTAAAATCGCACTCATCAGCCAGCATAACTTTAAGTATATCGTTGCGAGAAATTTTCTCCAAACCGGTTTCTTCTATAATCCGCCTGGTTATTGCCGCACGTTCTTTTTCCCGCTGCTTGTTACGCGCATCTATTTTTTGCCGTTCCTCATTGGTTGCCTTAAGATCACGAGCCAATTCAACATGAATACGATCCGGCTTGCCGTAACGCTCAACAATGCTGTTAACCACCCGGCGCATTTCAATCAGCACCCGGTGAACAATGGGGTTGCGCAACTCAATCCCACTCTTTTCAAACAGCGGCAGCAGATCAAATTCCTTATCGGCAATCAGAGTATGATTATTCAGCCGGAGCCAATCACTCAGCCGAACACCGTTCTGCAAATCCGGCAACATTTCCCGCAGTGCCTTGAGCGAAAAAGCAGAATATTTATCGGGTAACGCAATCGAAGATACTTCTGCAGCTTTTTCTTCAGAAAGCTGCCAATACTCAGTCAAACGTTTATGCAACACTTCATTTTTTTCTATCGAACGCAGGTCATTGAAAAATCTTTCTTTAGTTTGATCATCAAGCAATGCAGCTTTATCACCAAATGCCCGGTAAAGAATATTATGCAATTCATTGGCATATATCTCTTTCTCATCATCGCCCAATGAAAATTTTTCACCTTTGCCCAATCCGATTGCTTTCTGCAATTTGGACAAAGCAACTTTGCCTTGCTTGTTGCAAAGATCAGAGAATCCATTAAGCACTTCAACGGCCTTAAGCCGTTCATCATCAGTAAGCGAACGCACCTGCCCTTTACAGACAACCCGCAAATTGCTTACCGTATCATAAATACGGAATAATTGCGCTTCCATAGTTGCCAATGAACAACGGCGGCGTTCCGGATAAACTCTGCATTTGCCGACCAAACCTTTGCACGATTTAAGCTTGCGCTGAAAAAATATCGCCTTGAAAAGCTTTGCTTCCAATTCTTCAGAAATATGCTTACGCTGCGTCTGACAGATCTTGCGGAACTCATCCTGATACATTGCCCGTTCAGTATAACGGGTGCGAATACGTTCCTCTTCAGGATCGACCATCGAAAAATATTCGCCAAGAGTCCGAGCCCCAGACTCCTCGATTGCCAGTTTCAGCTCATTGATTTTGCTCTTTACAATGCCGGTTGTTTCCTGATCTTTCAAATCCTGCTTGCGGTTGCTCAAATATCCGCGCCGCTGGGCAAGATGATACAATGCCCGCCCCAATTCATGTTTATCCAACACCCGGTCAAGTGCCATCTTGCGGTATAAATAAGGCAAAACATGACCAAGACGCGCCCGTTCTTCTTTAGAGATAAGCATGAGCAAGCGGTTGTCAATTTCAGTAAAAAACTCCGAATCAACATTTTCCGGCAACAAGCCATTCGCAATCAATAAATCAATCAACTCCTTCTTGCGGGTTCGCCGACGCAAATACTGAGTGCGCAAAGCTTTTTTCAACCGCCGTTCAGCACAGCGGGATACGCCTTTACCAGTAGAAATTTCATTGTCAGAACCTTCCACACCAGCTTCAAATATTCTACTACCCCACGCAACAAGTTCACGACCGCTGTAATCTTCTTTGAGCAAGGCCCAACCTACCGAAGAAATACCCAAATCCAAGCCAAGAGTAAGCATACCCATCAAACAATCTCCATCACCACTAATAATTATAAGATATGATTATTATAACACATTTTTTTAATTATGCAATTTGACTTTTCATAAAAACAAGTTATATTTATGTAAACTCTACAAGTCCTGGTAAAGGATTTGCTGGCTACTTTCTGCGGAAAGTCCATCTCGGCGGCTTCAAAAGCCGCTATTTTTTTGCACAAAATCAAATTCAAAATAAAACGGGGCCGCTGGATTTTTTTTCCAGCAGCCCTGATTTTTTTTATATTGTTATAAGCAAGTATTGATCTTGCTTATGCCAACTTTCGGCAAACCGATGATTAGCGCTTCACACGGGCATTGCCGCTCCAGATGCTCCACACCTGTTCTTCGTCAGCCGGCTGACCGTAGTCGGTCAGGTGAGTCGTGGCCAATGCGCCGGTAGCCCAGCCAAACTGGATCCACTTTTCCGGCTCCCAGCCGCGCAGGATGGCGTACAAAAATCCACCCACAAAGCCATCGCCGCCGCCAATACGGTCAAGCACGGTGATGTCACGGGGTTCCACAACCTGCCATTCGCCGTTGACGTTGGCGATCGCACCCCACAGGTGATGATTGGCACTCACGACCTGACGGAGCGTGGTGGCAAAAGCGTAGGCATTCGGATAAGCAGCCTTGACCCGTTCGACCATTTCTTTGAAGTTTTCGATCTTGGCAGAAATATCTTTGCCGCCGGCTTCCGGGCCCTTGATCTTCAAGCAGAGCTGGAAGTCTTCTTCGTTACCGATAAGAATATCGGACAAGCTGGCGATTTCAGCAAAAATCGCACTGAGTTCTTCTTCACGGCCTTTCCAGAAGCTGGCACGGTAGTTCAGGTCAAAGGAAATGCGGCTGCCGTATTTCTTGGCGGTACGGGCGATTTCCAGACAGAACTTGCTGGTTTCCGGCGACAAGGCAGCGATCAGACCGGAGAGATGCACGATCTGCACGCCTTCTTTGCCGAAAATACGATCCAAATCAAAATCTTTGACGTTCAGCAGACGGCCGACTTCACCGGCACGGTCATTCTGAACACGGGGACCACGGCTGCCGTAACCGCTGTCAGCCAGATTGAACTGATGACGGACACCCCAGGGGCCTTCCTGTTCAAATTCCGGACCTTCATAAGCCATGTGACGGCCGGCCAGATTGTCTTTGATCATGCGGGCAACCGGGCTGCCTTTGACGAATGCGGTCAGAACTTTGACCGGCAAACCAAGAAAACTGGCCACGCTGGCCACGTTGGTTTCGGCACTGGTGACCTGCATCTTGAACATATCGCTGCAGTGGAAGGGCTGACCATCGACCGGGGTCAGACGAACCCCCATACTGGTGGGCACCAACAAGGCGTAGGCGGCATCTTTCTTGAGTTCGGGAACCATAATCATATCCTCTCTTTTATAGTTAAAGGTTTGCTGAACCGTGTTTAATATAGCACTTTATACATAAAAAACAAACTTTTTCGATATAGGCAACATTTGAAAACAGCTGTTTTTTTTATTTTTTACTGTTTTCCGGATGATTCCGTTTGGGCAATATACTCTTTTAACACATGCAATATTTGTTTGTTGGGATTTTTTTGAGCCAGCATCATAGCGTTTTCTCCAGCTTGATTGACATGCTGGAGATCGACCGGATGATTTTTCAATATTTCGCTGACCAATTCAGCATTTCCACTTTTTATTGCCAGCATAAAAGCGGTATTGCCCAACTCATCCTGTTCGTTGATGTCGGCTCCATGCTGCAGTAATGCCCGGGCGATTTCAGTTTGATAATTGCGCAAACTGCTGACCAGCGCCCCCCGGCCAGCGGCACGGCCCGGCCACAGCGCCGCTTTTTTTTGCAGCAGCAGCGCTACAGCGGCACGGTGTCCATTGCGGCAGGCGGCCAGTAACGCAGTGTCGGCCTTTTCGGAACCTTGATCGATGTTGCACTTGCTGTTCAGCAACAGCTTCATAGCCTCGATATTGCCCCGTTCAGCGGCAATTTTCAAAGCAAAATAGCCCAAACTGTCGGTTATGGAGGTGTCAGCATTGCATTGCAGCAAATATTTAATTATATTCGGGTGATCAAACTGGATCGCCAGCATAAGCGCACTGCGTCCGGCCTGATCAACAGTGTTGATGTTTCCGCCCTGCCCGATAAAATACCCCAGACGCACACTGTCACCGGCTGCTGCAGCCTGCAGAATCCCAGCATCCGGTGCAGTATCCATCAACTTGGCATAATGGTCTTTTTCCGCACTGATTTGCTGATCCTGACAACTTGAGTAAACTGCAGCAAACAAAACCAAAACAGCGCATATCATACCGATTACAGGTATAAATATGCGCCATTTGGGTTTGAGGTGTTTGTGCATTATCTTTACATATTCCTGTGCAAAGCAATGACTTTACCCTGCACAGCCACCTCGCTTGCCGGATAGCACTGCACTGAAAAATCCGGATTGGCCGGATGCAATTCCACCTGGTCATTATTTTTGAGGTAAAAACTTTTTACCGTAGTTTCACCATTGACCAACGCAGCTACTACATCACCATCTTTGACTGGGGCATTGGCTTGTATGACCACAATATCGCCATCTAAAATTCCCAGATCACGCATACTTTCGCCATACACTTTAAGGGCAAACAGCTGCTCCTTAGCCGCCAACTCGGCCAATTGGCCAGCCACAGGAAATTCGCCTTCAAACTGAGCCGGGCTATCTGATGGCATACCGGCATTGATTCGTCCCAGCAGCGGAATCGACAATACAAACGACATGTGCGGAGCTTTTTGCGCATTGATGCGTTTGCGCAAGCTGATACTGCGTGCTTTGGATGATCGGGAAATTTGATCCTTGCGCTGCAAAGCTTTGAGATGCGCCGACACGGTCGAGGTTTTGATATCAAAGTGATCGGCGATCTCATAAACCGTCGGAGCCATGCCCTCCCGATCCAGAAAATCGTCAATAAAATCCAATATATTCTTCTGTTTTTCAGTCAAATTCTTCATCGTAAACACATTCAGCTCAAGGGCGGAATCCGAATCCCGCCACCCGGTAGCGGTTCTGAACTTTGGCTACTATCAATTCAAAAATCACATCTGCACTGTTTTCGGCGCTGGCAGCGTTAAGCTCCACTTTCCACAGCAACCGACGGTAGCGGCCCAATTTCAAATCAGTCAGATAAGCAAATTTGGCTATACCGTTTTGGCTCCGGAGCTTTTTACACAGCTGTTCAAATTTCTCTTTAGAAAACTCACTGTGGCCGACGCCCAGCGGCAGACTTTGAACGGCAGCAAAGTCATTTTTCTGCAGCGCCGCCAAAAGTTTATCGCCCAAATCACGGCCAAAAGCAGACGCCGACATAGCTTCCATAGCGCTTATTACGCCAATAGAATTTTTATCCGGCGCCTGTTCAGCTCTATTTTTTTGAGTTTCCGCTGCCGTGCTGCATCCGCCGTTAAAACCGGCGATCAATGCAGCACCAATCAGCAGACAAGGCAGCTTTTTCCGGCAGATGCCAGCAGCTTTACTTGCAAGTAAATGCATCTTGCCTACAGCTTTTACTTACCGAGTTTTTTTACAAAATTCTGCAGCCGTTCCGCCGCCTTGCGGATGTTTTCTTCGCTGCAGGCATAAGAGAACCGAATCATGTTATCGGCGCCGAAGCTGCTGCACGGAATGGCAGCAAGCTTTTCTTCTTCCAGCAAGCGGGTGCAAAATTCATCCGAACCCATACCAAAGGCAGAAATATCACACAAAAGATAAAACGCTCCCTGCGGACGCAGACATTTGATGCCCGGTATCTTGCTGACCAGCGAATAAATCAAATCGCGGCGGACGGCAAAAGCCTGACGCATATTTTCAATATCCGCATCGGCCTTGCCTTCCAATGCAGCGATTGCGCCGTACTGGGCAAAGGTCGTAACGTTGCTGGTGGTATGACTCTGGAATGCAATGATGCGCTTGGCCAGCCAGAGCGGTGCCGTCAGGAAACCGATACGCCAGCCGGTCATGCTGTAAGCTTTGCTGCAGCCGTTGACGGTAATGGTCAGATTGCGGATCGCTTCCGAAAGTGACGCAATACTGATGTGGGGTTTATCGGCATCGTAGACCAGTTTTTCATAAATTTCATCCGCCAGGATCATAAAGTTATGTTTGACGGCAATATTGGCGATCGCTTCCAATTTTTCTTTGGAATACACCGCGCCGGTGGGATTGGAGGGCGTGGTCAGGATCATCAGCTTGGTCTTTTCGGTGACGGCAGCTTCCAATTCTTCGGGCACCAGCTCAAAGTTGTTTTCGGCTTTGGTATTGACGATCACCGGCACAGCGCCGGTGGTCTTGACCATTTCCGGATAGCTCAGCCAGAAAGGTGCCGGAATAATCACTTCGTCGCCGGGGCCGCACAAGGCAGCAATGGCACTGAATACCGAAAACTTGGCACCGGGAGCCACTACGCACTGTTCAAAAGTACAGGGTATATTGTTGTCTTCGGTAAACTTTTTGGCCACCAGTTTGCGCAGTTCGGGCAAACCGCTGGCGGGGGTGTAATAGACTTTGCTTTCGTTCAAAGCCTGAATACAGGCTTCTTTGATCGCCTTGGGGGTATCAAAATCGGGTTCGCCGGCAGCCATGCTGCAGACATCCAGACCTTCAGCTTTAAGCGCTTTGGCCTTGGCGGTGATCGCCAACGTTGCGGAGGGGGTCAAACCGCCCATAAAACCGGAAATATTTTGCAAATCCTGCATGTTTTTTCTTCCTGTATTTACTTTATTGCTTATTGAGCAGACAATAAAAAAAGCCGCAGATATGTTTCACTCCATGACTTTTGACTGCTGCATCATTTTTTACATACACTATAAAATATCACCATTTTTTGAATAATCCAAATCAAAAAGTGCAGATCAGGCGTTTTTTTGGTATTTTTTGGTGTTTTTACGGAAATTTGAAAAAGCTGGCGTTCAGATGTATATTATGCGTGAATGCTGAACTCGGAGTCGTTACATCTCTACCCAAAACTGGATTGGAGCAAAAAAATGACGTCAAAAGATAAAAACTTTTTGCTGGGCTTGGATATCGGCGGTACCAAGTGTGCCGTAATCCTCGGAGAACAAGCCTCTGACCACACAATAAAAGTCATCGCCAAACAGAAATTTTCCACTGCCGATGCCGACAATGCCTACCATTGTCTGCAAATGCTCTGTTCGGCAGCGTGTGAACTTTTAGTTCGGCACAATCTTACCGTCGAAGCGGTTTCGGCAGCCGGTATCAGCTGCGGTGGACCGCTGGATCCGAAGCGTGGAATTATCCAATCGCCGCCCAATTTGCCCGGTTGGGACAACATTCCGGCGGTTGAAATCGTCAAAAAAAACTTGAATATTCCCGTCAAGCTGGAAAACGACGCCAACGCCTGTGCGCTGGCCGAATGGCAATATGGTGCCGGACAAGGCTGCAATGATATGATTTTTCTGACTTTCGGCACCGGTCTGGGTGCCGGGATCATTGCCGGAGGGCGACTCATTTCCGGCTGCTGCGGCATGGCTGGCGAGTGCGGGCACATCCGTTTGCAGGAGAGCGGCCCAAGTGGTTACGGCAAAGTCGGTTCTTTTGAAGGCTTCTGCTCCGGCGGCGGCATTGCCCAGTTGGGGAAAATCTACTTACAGGATCTTGCGAAAAATGGCCGAAGCGTACCGTGGCTGCCCGCTGGAGGAATTGACTGTATTGATGCAAAAATCATTGCCGATGCCGCCAATGCCGGAGATGTGGATGCGTTAAAAATCTACGAAATCAGCGGTCATCAGCTCGGCCGTGGACTGGCGATCTTAGTGGATCTGCTCAATCCGGAACGCATTGTTATTGGCAGCGTATTTGCCCGCAGCGAAAATCTGCTGCGTCCGGCCATGCTGAAGAGCTTGCAAGCTGAAGCTTTGAGCGTATCCCGTCAGGCATGTAAAATCGTCCCGGCTGCCTTGGGCGAAGCGGTCGGAGATATGGCAAGTTTGGCATTGGCCGCCTCGGTGAAGGCCTGAGGATATTACGTTGAAAATCATTGCAAAAAAAAATCCGGTTCAATTTGCTGAGTTGAACCGGATTTTTTTAACAGCTTACTTATGCACGCACCAATTTGGTGAACTCCAGAGCATACGGCCGTCTTCCAGATGAATACGCACAAAGAAGTAATCATCATCCACGCCGTACTTGCGGGTTTTGTAAGTATATTCAAAACACTTTTTCCCGTTCAGATCGTGGTGTTCCACATCCTGCCCGCGCGAAACGATTTCAAATCCGGCCAGCCGTTCCCGGCCGCACGCCCGCACTGTCAGTTCAATGGGCGAACCATCCGGCGTTATGCACTCTCCGCCCATAAATACACCGTTTACCCGCACATCCAACAGCGTTCTGGCGCCCAAACTGGCGTAGCAGTTGCGTTGACGTAAAGCCTTGTGCAGGCCGCTGCGGCTGAGTTCTTCGGCCCACACGGCAGTCAAGCCGGAATTAGCTTCCCGGGGACCTTTGAAGCCGGTTCCCGGCATCCCCAGATGGGTATCGGTACTGCCGAAAAAACCCACCCGGTCGCCCCGCAGCAGATAGTCCGCACTGCCGACTTCCGGCGGGCGCTTGTAATGCGCCATCTGCAAAAACTGCACCGCCGGCGGCAGACATGCTTGCTGATCTTTGATAAGTTCCAACCGGTGATACCCAACCAGCCAATCCGGCTTGGCGGCTGTTTCCATGATCCGGCGGCGGATAAGCACCTGATCGTCATCCCATTCTTTATGGATCAAGCCGTGCATGGGGCTGGATTCATCGCAATTCATATAAGAGGAAAGCGAATCGGTGTATTCGTCCGAAAAACACCACATATTGCAAAATCCCCGGAATTCATATCCGGGAATGATCACAAACTCGCCATCCACCGTTGAACGGTCATACAAGCTTTTGAGTTTCTGCCACTTTTCCGGCCGCCAGATCCGCCAGGTGGTGTTGTGTTCGATATGCTCCTGAAAAGCCATAAAATCCAGCTTCTGCCAATCTCTGGCCCGTTCCACGATCGCTTCCGGCTCGCCGATGCCGTCTGATTCGTGGCTGTGGACGTGAATATCGCCCCAAAAAAGCTGCAAATTCAAATCAGCAGCAAAACCCGGATCCACAAGGTTGCTTTCGCACTCAGTATTCAAATAAACGCTTTTGGCCTGCATCGCAGTATTGCCTGGCAGCGGAATACTTCCCGCAGCCACGCCATTTTGGAGCTTAACTTCCAGCTTTTGACCGGCAATTTCAACTGGTACAGTGTCATTACAGAGCCGGTCAGCCATAAAGCGCTGGGCGGCGGGCTGTTCAGCGACCACACTGTAGCGGAGTTTGCCGCCGGAAAAGTTACTGCTCAAACGCACTTCCGCCCGCTCTGGCGGCATATCGCCGATTTCGATAGGTGCTTCCGGCAGATTCAGCACCTTGCCATCGCTGCAGCGGATGAAACTTTCCAGCAATATCCGTTCCGGCTGTTCCGGGATGGGAAAATTGCGCACTACGATCTTATTGACCGGCAGAAAAACTTCCAGCAAAGGAAACATCCACAGCCATTTGCCGCCATCCACCGAGATGTGCGACGGATCATCTTTGATATGCGCATAAGGTAAATGCAGCAAAAGCGACCCCGTTTCCGGTACATCGCCAGTCAAATACACTTGCAGTTCATCCAGCACTTCCCCGGGCGTCAGTGTATCGGGCATCCGCACTGCCGGAGCGTCGGCTTTACGCACATATTCAAAATGCAAGGCAATATTTTCCACCGGCAGCGAGGTCGTGCGCCAATCCGCAGCGTGAACCCAGTGGGTACGCTGGGGTTCTGTCATCAAAAAATCCATTACTTGATTACTCCATTCCAATAAAATTGAGTGTATTTATCACGATATTCAGACTTGAGCTGGCAAGCCGGATGCGAGTGATAGCGTGCCGCTTCCGTACCGAGTCTTGAATATTCATTCAAAATTTCACCGGGAATCGGCTCAAAACACACCCGGAACTCATCGCTGTATACATCCAAAAGCAAATATCCGGCCGGGAAATGGGTCAGTTGCGGCAGATTTATCTGGGTAAAATCATTGATTTTTACCTGAGCTGCCACGTTTTTATGCCCCACACAAGCCAAGCCGCGGACATTTTTAAGTTTTTCCAGCATATCAGTACATTCATCGCTGTCAAAAATCACCTTGTCCGCATCAGGTATCCACTCATCGGCAAAAAGCTGAAAATGGCTGAAAAGCAGCAGTGGCTTATCCGGATCTATGCGCTCAAAGATTTCCCGGTTGCACGGCTTATTAAGGTGACCGTTGCCGGTATCCACGCCGGCAAGCTGAATATTATCACGCTCAAAAAAGAATGTGGTATTTTTAAAAAGCCGTGCAAAACGCTCATCTCCGCCATGCACCACATCGTGGTTGCCGGGAACCGCCAACACCGGTATATTTACGCTTTTGATGATCGACTCCAGAGCAGCAAATTCTGCTTCCTGTCCACCGTCAGCCATATCCCCCGGGCCGATGATATAGTCTGCATCAAGCGCTGATTGCTGCATTAAACTGCGCAGCAAGGTAATACTTTCGCCATGCAAGCGGCCGTGACTGGCATTTTGCCTGGTCGATATATGGGTATCCGAAAAGAGCGCAATACGGAACAGCCGTTTCTGCTGCGGCAGCGGTAACGTTCTGAAATCCATAACTATAGATTCAGACTCAATTGTAACCTTGACCTGATACGCTGTATCCGGTTCAAGTCCGTCAAAAACAAACCGCCCCGCCAAATTGCCGCACTGCTCCTGCTTTAACGGTTCTTTTCCGGTTAAAACCTCTGCAAATACCGGAGTTGTCCACGCTTTATGGCTGTAGCGCAGCATCATCGAATCACAGGTAACTTGCTGAATGTTTATCCAGCAATCAAGGCTGCGCCCAAAAACTTCAGAGCTCATTTAATTATTTTTCACTCCAAATATAAACTTTTACATCAAACGGTGCGAAATTGTCTTTGATCACTTTGCCGTCAACATTCACACTTTTATTGCTGAGTGCTTCTTTTACAGTTTGGGGCATTTTAAGATCAACAGTCAAAGTTACATCCAATGCTTCGCGCCGGTTGTTTACCACCAGCAGCATCCAGCTGCCGTCAGCTTTACGCCGCAGACAGTAACTTACATCGGGCACAAAATCTTTTACAACTTGCTTTTTGCCCAATTTGACATCGGCAAGCAATTCGTCACGGGCAACAAACTTTTTCAGATAATCAGCTGTAGCCTGGTCGTGATCGCTGGTGACCAGTTCGTCGTGCCAGGAGCCCAAATAGTAATCTTTGAACTGTGAAAGTTCTTTGATCGCCGGATACAGCACATTGTCCCGGAATTCCTGACTGCAGCGATTGAGCCGCCAGGTCATAATACCCATGGCCCCCCGGGTGACCGGCGCAAATACCATGTAACGCATTTCCTTAAAAGTCTGAGTACACCAGTTATTCAATTTATCAAAACTCGGCGGCATATAAATAACGGTTTTATTGGCGGCGCGGGCGGCAGAAACTGCCCGGGCTGCATCAAAAGAAACTTCATACAAACCGGCTGCAAATTCCGCCGATTTGACTCTCCCGGGCGGCTGGGGGTACTGGTTGGCAATCAATACATCGTAGATAGGCGAAACATCTTTGTAAGTGCCCCACCAGGCAATGATCGGAATCTGCATAGCACCGGGGTGGTGTTTATCGATCAACTCTTTGAGCCAGTAGGTGTATTCGACCAATGCGCCGCCGATCCGGTTATTCATATCATCGTTCGGACGGTGAGTTCTGAAATAATTGGTAAAGGTATTTTCCGGCTCGTCCATACTGTACCCGATAACATTGGGCTGGGTGGCAAAGTAACTGAATGCTTCGCCGATGAATTTGGAGCGTTCTTTGCGTTCCGCCTCGTTCAATGGACGGTATTTGCGTTTGGGTTTACCAGTCAGTGATGGATCATATTCGCAATGGATCCCCTCTGACCAGTTGATGATCAATGCAATATCCGAAAAGCGCGGATCTTTTTTGGCGCGCTCAAAAGCTTTTTTGATATGCGAATAACCGGGGTAACGCTTATTATCCGGCAAGCCAAGATTACCGAAGAAAGCAATATTCACTCCGATTTCGTAAAGTTTGGGATCAATGCTGCCCAAACGGTGATGGCTTTTGACCTTGCGGGGCGCAAGATCATACACGCCGATCGGAAAGAACGGTTTGCCTTTGAACATTACCGGAGCAAGCGGTTTGACCGGTTCTTTTTTTACAGGAGAAGCTGCCGGCATACTGATTGCAAAAATCATCAGCAATGCCGCCAGAAAAGCAGAGGTTTTTTTCATGTAAACAGTCCTTCTTTATAACATATTTTTGCTGTAAAAAATCAATAATTATCCCAAAAATCCTGCTTGATACGTCCTTTGGTATCGTCTGTGGATGCTCTTTCGCGGATCGCCGCCTGACGGTCAACGCTCTTAACACTGCCGCCGATATCCAAAACATTGTAGACAGTGGGGTGCGTATAGTACATCTTGGTGGCAACCGCCAGATACTTGGGACGATGGTCAAAAACAATCACCCGATTGGGGGCATCGCGGCCAACCCGTGAGCGGGGGGCAAAGTCGGCAGCATAAGAACCGGCATAACCGGCGATCCCCGGAGTATTACTGGGTGAATCAGTATACATCCAAATGTAGTAACTTCCGGTTGCCTTATCCGGATATTGCCAGCCGGTCGTTTCGCTGCCGGCAATAGTTCCCGGGTCAGATGGACAGCGGTAAAAAGTTTCGTAAAACCGTGCCCGGTTAGTTGTTACTCCGTTACCTTCCGGCTCGATAAGATATCCCCCCGCCAACAACATGTGCGGTACGCGTGAATTATCCGAAGACAAACTGTTGGTTTGCACACTCCCATCTTTATTCATCGGCAGCCAATCCTCAAAATCATTGGCATATAAGTTCATTGCCAAACCTTGTTGTTTGAGCTTGTTTATGCAGCTGCTGTTGCGGGCCCGCTCCCGGGCTGCGGACAAAGCAGGCAGCAGCATCGCTGCCAGAATAGCGATAATAGCGATTACCACGAGCAGTTCAATGAGGGTGAATTTCTGTTTCATCGTTCAATCTCCTTAGCAGATTATTTTACTGAATATATTTTCAAATTACTGATAACCGGCAAATGGTCGGAGGCGCCTTGAGCATCACCAACTTCACGGCTGACCACCTGCAATGCAGAATCACTTTTCCGGGTAAACACATGATCCAGCGATTGAGTTGCCCCGTTGGATGGCCACGTTTTCAGCGGCTGTTCCAGCTTCCATCCGGCAGCATCCAACACGTTAACAGGATCACTGCCAAGTTCGCAATTGAAGTCGCCGCCCAGGATCACCGGATAAACTACCGCATACTTCTCCAGCAATTCGGCAATCGCTTTAACTGCTTCCACCCGGACACTGTTGTTTAATTCGCCCGGGTGGGCATTCAGATGCGTTACCGCCACATAAAACGGGTCGGGAGCTTCCACTAAAAGCAAAGTCATGGTACGGGATTCCTCCAGCTTGGAGGGTATGTGCCACGCCCCGACCAAGTTGAGTTTGTAGCGGGAAATCACAGCATTGCCATACATACCGTCGGGAGGAACCAGCCAGGCTCCGCAAAACTGGGTAAAAGGCATCCCGGTAAGCGTTCCCAATACCGCAGTCATATCCACCTTGCCGGTGCGCTCGCAACATTTATCCACTTCGTTCAGGATCACTACATCAGGGGCGTACTCCAATATGACATCGGCCTGACGTTTAAGATTGAATTTGTTCTGCATATCCCAGGCTATATGCAGATTCCACTGCATAAATTTTACTTCGCAAGACTCCGGGTTAGCCCGGGAAATCGGCGAATTTTCCACTGCAAAAAATGCTTTTACAAGTTTGTTCATCGTTTAGCAACTCCTTTCTGTATTGTATAAAATTTATACATCGAATCCACCTTCTGAATCTGAATTTGAGTCATTTACAGTCGAATATTGCTCTACAGGTAAGATAGAACATTCCCCCTGCCCGCCATTCAGCAGTTTCATAAGCAGTTTCCACGCTTCCCCGCCCATGCCGTAACCATTGCGGTGCCACAATCTGGTAAAGCGGCTGCCGGAAACTCTATAAAAGTTACTCACTATAAAACTGTCCAAAGCAATATTCAGCTCCTCTGCCAACTGCAGCAGCAAAGCTCCTTCGTTGCCGTTGATAATAAACGCATCGTATTTAAGCGGCGCCTGCAAGGCCGCCAGAAATTGTTCCCGCAGATTCTTTCCCATCGTTGCCAGCTCAATACGGCAGGGAGTTTGATTATCTTTTATTTTCGGCTGAACCGCCGCAGTGATTTCCCGCCCCGAATCCGACTGAGCTGATTTGTTGAAAACCATAATATTCCGGCAAGCGGATTGCTGCATGAAATCAATTTCATTGAGCACCCACTCCGTCAGATTGGCTCGTACACAACTCACCAGCGGCGAAACCGGATAATAGCGGTTGACCACCACCAGCGGCAGTTTGAAGCTGGCAATATGATCCAGCAAAGCTGTGCTGCTGCCCAAACCTACAACGATAACTCCATCTATACGCCGGGAATGTAAACTGGTTTCCAAGCGCTTATCGCCGCCCAGAAAAATACTTAAATTATACTCCGAATTTTCCGAACTTTTAATGATCGCATGAAAAATATTCAGCATGTGCTGAGACATGTTTTTGCCGCATCGACTGGGCAGCACCAATGCTATATTAAAAGTACGGTTCGCCGAAAGCGACCTGCCAAGATAACTGGGCTGATACCCCAGCCGGGCAGCAGTTTCCATTACCCGGTTGCGGGTTTTTTCAGAGATAAGCTTGGCTTTATCTGCCGAAAAAACATACGATACAGTGGTTTTGCTGACTCCTGCAGCTTCTGCAACATCAAGTGCTGTGATCATAAAAGACAACTCCGGAAAACAGTTTATTGAACCGGGTCAATAAAACACTAAAAAAACAACAGCCTGGCTTTATTGAACCGCTTCAACGGATTATTATACCATAAAATAAATCCTTTGTCAAGGGGTGAATATCAAAATAATTGAAAAAAATCGTTTTTTTCTGTTGATCCGGCAACTGTTTAAGTCAACTGCAAACTTGAAAATCTGTTTTTTTATGGTATATTTCCATGTATATTGTATTTGACTTATGCTTGATAAAGGAGTATAAAAAATGAAACATTGGAGCAAGGTCATCTTTGCGTTGTGCCTGAGCAGCGCACTCAGCGCCGCCGATATTACCAGCCCGATCATTTACGGACACCGTGGCGATCGGGAATTCGGGCTGCAAAATACTATGCAGGCATTTAAGGCCGTCTGGGAAAATGGCGGTAATGCCGTGGAAATCGACGTGCGCACCACTGCAGACGGCAAGATCGTGGTCTTCCATGATGCGGATTTACAAAAAATGGCTGGCGATAAACGCCAGATCCGCAAAATAACTTACGCCGAACTGCAAAAAGTGGATATCGGCTCCCGGAAGCACCCGATGTTCAAAAATGAGCATCCGCCGCTGCTGGAAGAGTTTTTTGCCGCCATGCCCAAGACGAGTTTTGTGTTGGTGGAAATCAAAAAAGGGGCGGTAGATGAAAATTTTCCCTATATTTTGCGGGATCTGCTGAAAAAATACAATATCGCCCGTTCACAGGTAACAGTAGTGTCGTTTGAAGAAGAACCGCTGCGCAACCTCAATAAAAAAGTTCCCGGGTTCCGCAATATGTTGATTGCCGGTCTGGGGGATTGCCGCCGGTTCGGCATGAAAAAGCCCAGCTATGATCCCAATCTGGCAGCGGATAACATTCTGGCCAAACTCAAAGAACTGGGCTGTACCGGATTTTCTTTTGGAGCCGGTGATAAACGCATCAAGTATGATAAAAAATTCTTCAAACGCTTCATTGATGCCGGTTACGAAATCAGCGTCTGGACAGTCAACGATACCTGGGAAGCCTACAAACTCGTCAAGCTGGGTGCTTCTTCGGTGGTGACCGACCGGCCGACGACTATGCTGCACGCCTGGCAGAAACTATTTTCAACCAGTCAGAAATAACCATTTTATATAAACAGGAAAACTCACCATGCCTATTTACGAATACATTTGCAGCGAATGCGGCTGCGCCTTTGAAAAACTCGTACCCCGCGCCGGAACTCCCGTTGAGTGCGAAAAGTGCGGCAGCAGTAAAGTAGAAAAACAATTTTCGGTCTTTGCCGCCACTACCGCCAGCAAAACATCTCCATGTGCCGCCGCGGACAGTTGTCCGGCCGCCGGAGGCTGCGGCTGTCACGGCAAATGCGGCTGCCATCACTGAGGTCTTGCAATATGAAAAAACTTATCTGGCCCGGCAGTACCCAATTGGCCCCGGTCCCCGCAGTGCTGGTCGGCACCGGCGGAAACAATTGGAAAAACAATCTTATCACTGTAGCCTGGGTTGGAATCGTCTGCAGCAATCCGGCCATGCTGTCGATTTCGGTTCGTCCTGAACGTTACAGCTATAAAGCGTTGACCGAATTGCGGGAGTTTTCGGTCAATGTGCCGCTGGCCTCGCAAGCGGCGATCGTGGATTGGTGCGGGGTAGTTTCCGGGCGGGATCATGACAAGTTTGCCGAACAGAAACTTACCGCCCTGCCCGGCTCCCGGATCCAAAGTCCGCTGGTGCAGGAGTGTCCGCTGAATCTGGAGTGTCAGGTCAAAGATATCATCAAGCTGGGTTCGCACGATATGTTTATTGCTCAGATCGTTGCGGTGCAGGTATCGGAGGATTTTCTGACCGGAAGCGGGCGGCTTGATCTGGAGCATGATGGCGGCGTGCTGGGATATGCACACGGACATTATTTTAATTTGGGTAAGTGTATCGGTCATTTTGGTTTTTCGGTACGCAAAAAATCCGGGCCGATCATCCGTAAATAAATAAATTATGCAGGGATAAATATGAAAAAAATTCTGATAGCAGCAAGCATGTTTGCAGCATTCCCACTTTTGATCAACGCAGCTGAAGTTGTGGAAGGCCGGGTCATAAAATATCCGCTCAACGTCCGGGCCGGAGCCGGCATGAAATATACTGCAGTGGCGCAGTTGACCAAAGATAATCCGGTCAGGATCATCGCCGTCGGTTCGGAGTGGCTGGAAATCGCAGCGCCCGAAAACAGCCGGGTATGGGTCTTGGCCAGACTGGTCAAAAACGGCAAACTTGCTGCCAATGTGAATTTACGCTCCGGCCCGGGAACCGGCTACGAAGCTGTAGGCCTGGGACGGCGCGGCACCGCAGTAAAAGTTCACGGCCAAGCTACTGCATCGGGCTGGCTGCAGATCGATGCGCTGAAAAATACCACTTTTTACGTTGGACGTCCGGCGATCGAAGTTGACAGCAACGCCCTGAAAAAATTGCCCAAGCTCGGCGGCAAACGTCCGCTGCCCAATCAGGATTTGATCACCCTGGAAGGCAATTTTATTTCGGACGGTAAAACCGTGCGGCGCAGCGGCTATTTGTATGAATCGGAAGATAACATCAAAACCATCACCCATGTATTGTATCAAGTCAAGGGCGATGAACTTGCGCCGGAATACTTTGTAGTTCCCCATCGGGAAAAACTCACCGGATTCAACGGCAAAAAAGTCAACGTTATGGGCGAAGAA
Source organism: Lentisphaerota bacterium (assembly GCA_015061575.1). Lineage (GTDB taxonomy): Bacteria > Verrucomicrobiota > Lentisphaeria > Victivallales > Victivallaceae > SIG78. The sequence goes on along the minus strand of SUWF01000014.1, from coordinate 25,455 downwards.
TACAAAGTAAAAAACTGGGATATGCCGGTTTTGGTAGTTAAAAGGATCGTCGAAAGCAAGTAATCAACTCTCCCTCCCCCCAGATATCCATTGCATAAAATCGGCCTGCAGCAAAAGTTATGATTTACTGCAGGCCGATTGTTATTTGCTTATTGGGCTGTTATTTATAGGCAGGGCCGAAGTTGGCGCAGGCCCGATAGTCGGCACTTTCTTTATCCATGCCGAATGCAGCCCAGGCCGACGGCCGGTAAATGGCATCTTCATCCACGTTGTGCATACAAACCGGGATACGCAAAATGCTCGCCAAAGTAATCAGATCCGCACCGATATGGCCGTAGTTGAAAGAACCGTGATTGGCTCCCCAGTTGGCCATTACACTGTACACATCCTTGAAGGCGCCTTTGCCGGTCAGGCGCGGCACAAACCAGGTGGTCGGCCAACCCGGATCGGTGCGTTTATCCAGAATATCGTGTACTGCCTTGGGCGGAGCATAGGTGTAACCTTCGGCGATCTGCAGCACCGGCCCCAAACCGTGGATGCGGTTGATACGGGCCATAGTTATGGGCATATTGCCCGCCGTTACAAAGCGTGACGAAAAGCCGCCGCCCCGGAAATAACCATTATTGGCCGGACACCAGGTAGTGGCCGCCAAAGCTGCTTTGACATCATTTTCGGTAATATCCCAGAAGTTTTTCATCGCCGGCTTGCCATCAATGGTCATTGCGCCGGTGGCATCCATAGTAGTTGCACCGGAGTTGATCAAATGGATCATGCCGGGCACTTCCAAATCATAACCGGTAGCCTTCTTGACCGCTTCCGGGCTCCAGTAGGTACGCACGTCCGAAAAACCACTGGCGCTGTTGGTCAGCAACCGACCGAAGAGCATGGCTACGCCGTTAAGACCATCGTTTTCGGTTGCCATCACATACGGCGCCCGGATGCCGTTCCAGTCAAAGGAGCTGTTGAGCACCGTTTCCATAAAATCGCCGTTGGGCATGTGGTCAGTCCACTGGCGCTGGCCCTGGAAACCGGCCATAATGGCGTTGTGACCGCAGGATTCTTCCACAAAGCCCATTTCAGCGAGCTTGGGATTACCCACCATCAGGTCACGGGCAATGATGGTCATCTTGGCACAATAATCAAAGATCTCCCGTTTGTTTTCCGGAGAGCGCCGGGCATCGCCGACATTGTAAAAATCTTCACTTTCCGGGCAGTTGGCTTTGATCCAGGCAGAAGCCCGGGCAAATTCTTCCGGATCGTAGATCCCTTCGTTCACCCGGCGAATGATTTCTGTAGAATCCACTGATTCGCAGCGCATATCGAAGTATTGTTCAAACATTTCCGGGCAAAGGATCGAACCGGCGATCCCCATGGAAACACTCCCGATCGAGAGATAACTCTTGCCCCGCATCTGCGCTGCTGCCAGCGCCGCCCGGCCGAAACGCAGGAGTTTTTCTTCCACATCCGCCGGGATTTCCTTGCAGTCAGCATCCTGCACATCCCGGCCGTAAATACCGAAAGCCGGCAAACCTTTCTGCGAATGAGCCGCCAGCACCGCTGCCAGATAAACAGCTCCGGGGCGTTCAGTACCGTTGAATCCCCACACGGCTTTGATGGTGTGGCGATCCATATCCATAGTTTCCGATCCGTAACACCAGCAAGGTGTTACCGAAAGCGTTATCATCACATTTTCGCGCTTGAATTTATCCTGACAGGCCGCAGCTTCGGCCACACCGCCGATCGTTGTATCTGCAATAACACACTGTACCGGAGTGCCATCGGCATAGCGGAGTTTGGCCGAAAAAAGTTCGGCGGCCTGTTTGGCCATGCTCATGGTCTGATCTTCGAGCGATTCACGGATGCCTTTGCGCCGTCCATCAATAGTCGGGCGGATGCCGATTTTCGGATAATTCATGATTTTCACCTTTTTTTAATGGTTTTTTCACACAAAATTTGGTTTTGGTGCATTGGAAATATATAGTAATATATATGGCAAGTCAAGGTTTAAGCTATGAACAATATTTCAGATTTTATGAACAATATTGACATAAGATCCGCCAGCGAGAGCGCTTTGGTGCTGGAATCTCTGGGGGTGGTGACGCTGGGCAGCTTTTGGAACCGTATCACGCTTTCCGGAGATTACTGGCGTTTTTACCATCATACCGGCAGCGGAGCCGGGGTCATCGTGCGGGGACGCAAAAAACTCTTTGCGCCCGGCAGCTGCTATCTGCTGCCACCGGCGTGCAATCTGGAAAGCTGCTGCAGCGGCACCCCTGAACAACTTTTTATTCACGCTGAACTTACCGGCTGCCAGGTGGCATTCACCGATGAGATCATCGAATTACCCGAAAAACTGGCTGATGAACGGGTCGATTTTCTGCGCAAACAAATCCTCTCCGGCGCCGCCGGCACAATGCCGGTAAGACTGACCGCTTTGGCCCTGATGGCCGATGCGCTGGCTTGTTTGCCGAAAACAGTGCTGGAACCTCCGGCGCAGGATCAAAGGATCCGCAATGTGCGTGATTTTATCAACACCCATTTGGAAGAAGATATTTCGCTGGATGAACTGGCCCGGCGCACGGGAATGTCGGCAACGGCTTTTTTGCGTTTTTTCAAGCGCGAGTGCGGCATCACGCCCTATCAGTATATTCTGCAGCAGCGTTACAACTGCGCAGCCAAGCTGCTGAAAAACTCCAATTTGACAGTGGAAGCGATTTGTGATGCGGTCGGAATCAAGGATCGGTTTCACTTTTCAAGGCAATTCAAAAGACTTTTCGGGATGCCCCCGGCTGCCTACCGGAGCTGTTACCGGCAAACGCAATGAACATTTCATTTTAAAGTTTTGCGGTTCAAAAAATCATTTTTTTATTTAACTGCCCTTGACAGAACGGCTATTTTATTGTATATTAAACTTAGCTGGCTAAGTTAAGTTATTGTTTGCAGGTGTTATATTAATTGCAATGAGTAAAAGAGTAATACATTACCGTAAGTTATATCAGGAACTGGAAAACCGGATCCTTTCCGGATTCTGGGCGGATAAGCTACCCAGTCAATCCCAACTTACCGCTGAGTTTCAAGTCAGCCACAATACCATCAAAAAAGTTATTGATCAGCTGAAAAATTCCGGTCTGGTTGCGGGGCATCAGGGCAAAGGTGTTTATGTAGTGGAACGCAACAGTTCTCCAGCCGTATTGGTGGGGATCTGGATGCGGCATTTGGGGGTACTTTCGGTACCGTTTTACTCCCGCGTTACTGAAAGCATCCGGCAAGATTTACCTGAATATCATGCCGAAGTGGAATTTTTTACAGATTTTGAATCAATTAATATGCAGCGTTATTGCGGCTTGATCCTGTACGGTCAGTGTCCGGATAATGTGGATATGGAAAATTTAGCCGCCAACTTCCATGGCCGCATCGTCCAGGTCAACCACAATTTTGCCCCGCAACTGCCGGCAGTATACAGCAACAATCTGTATTGCGGTTATATGGCCATAGAGCATTTGTACAAAAATGGTCATCGCAATATAGCAGTCCTTACGCGCGACACCAATCTGGGGAACAATATCTTTTGCTATCGCTGGCAAGGCGCTGAAAAATTTGCAGCGGAACATCCGGATGTAAAATTGTTGAAAACTGAAATAGATCCTTCAATGCTTCAGGCCATCCCCTGTCAGGCATCGGAAATAGCGGTGAAAAAATTGCTGGATACTACCGAAAATATTACGGCAGTTTTTGCATTTAACGATGTTATTGCGCTGGGGGTACTGTCGGCCCTGCAGCAGCGGCACCTGAAAGTGCCAGATGATATATCGATCATAAGCGTGGACGACCGGGATTTTTCGCAATTTACCAATCCGCCGCTGACCACCTTTAATGAAAATGCCGAAAAAATCGCTAAAACAACAGTGAAAATGCTTTTTGGCGATCTTAACGGCAGCCGTCAGCTGACGATAGAGCCGCGTCTGGTCGAACGGGCAAGTATAAAGAACATCAGTTAAACATATTATACAAAGGAGTAAAGTAAAATGAACTGGAAAAAACTTTTCTTCACAGCAGTATTGTCCGCCCCGCTCCTATTGAGTGCGGTGGAAAATCTGCTGCCCAAGATCACCACTGCCAACCGCACCTGGTATCAGGCACGCAATGTTCAATGCACCGCCAAATTCGAGTGCGACGAAGCTGCCTCCACGCTGCGTATCGAAGTAAGCACTCAAACCGGCTACGCCAATTACCGTTCCGATCTCAAACTTCCGCCCGGCGAGTACACTGCCGATGTGGTGATCAACGGTAATTGCAGCAAAAAAGCGGCCGGGATCGAAATTTACAGCTTCAATGCCCAAGGCAAACCGACCTTGCTGGCCATGAGCTATTTACCACCCGGGCGCTTCAACAATGAACGCATGACCTTTGCATTCAAGGTTCCTGCCGGTTCGGTCAAGCAGCGCTTCGGACTTTGTTTGAACGCTCCCGGCCGGGTGGAGTTTATCAAACCGGCGGTGTATGCCAAAAAGATCAAGGCCGATGAACTTCCTGCCCGGGACGGCATACCCCAAACTAAAAAACTGCAGGCAAATTACAATCAATGGGTTGCTGACTGGCTGTGGGTGAAAAATGCCAACCAGATCCATAAAGCATCGTTTGTCAAAAAATTCAATATTCAAAAACCGGTAGTTGCCGCTCAAGTTCAGTTATCGGCTGATAATGGTTATGAACTCAAACTCAACGGCCAATTTGTCGGTGCCGACGGCGAATGGCGCAATACCGAAAAATACGACATTGCCAATTTACTCAAGCCCGGCGAAAACATCATCGAATACACCGGCAAAAATTATGACGGTATTGGCGGCGTAGTTCTGCAGGGGCAGATCTGGTTTGCCGACGGCAGCTCCATGGATATATTGACTCGGCCGGATTGGCAGCTTTATATTGATGGAAAATTGCGCGAAGAAGAAAAAGTCGTTATCGGTCGTTATCCCAATATTCCATGGAATGCCCTGCCGTTTTTGCGGCTGGCTCCGCCGGAAGGCTTGGCTTTGCCAGTCAGAAAGGCCGTCGATAAGGTACCGGCAGGAGCAATATTTTCCATGGTTTTCGACAACGCCAAAACTATTCCGGAAAAAGAACTTGCCCACTTGAAGTTTTCGTTTTATGATGCAGCCAACCGTCCGGTTTCGCTCAGTGCGCACCCGCTGCCGCAGATCCGGCGGCAAGGCGATCAGCTTTATGCGGAATTGGAGCTTTCGCCCTACGCCATGCCCGGCAGTTACCGGTGGCAGCTGGAAGGGATGACTTGCGAAATCCTGGCCGCCAAACATGAGCAGAAAATCACCGTGCTGCCCGGCGTGCTTCCGGAACGCGCCCCTGTCCGGCAATTTTCCCGCTATGACAGGCTTAACCACATGCCGGGGCCTGACGGCAAACCTATGAGTTTGATGCTCTACTCTACCAGCACACCTGCTCCGGAACGCTTTTACAACTGGCGGCATACGGGCGCACACATGTACGAAGTTTCGGTTCCGTCCGGGTGTTATCTGCAGGATGGCACGTTTGATTTGAGCGGTACTGAACAGAAAATGATGCAAATTCTGGCCGGCGATCCCGATGCCAATATTTATGTAAAACTGCGGGTGGATGTGCCAGGCTGGTGGAACAGCCGTTATCCCGATGAAGTTTTCACCTCCAACCGGGGCCGGGGTGCTTTGCAGAGTTTTTGCAGTGATGTCTGGATCGAAGGCACCAAAAAGGCGATGATCACGGTAATGAACTCTCTGGCAGCCCGACCGGCGGGTAAGGCACTGGCCGGAATGCTGATCATGGGCTACCGGGGCGGTGAATTTCAGCTCTGGGGAGAAGATGTCGGCGAATACGACTGCAGCAAGCCGGTACTGCGTGAATTTGCCAAATATCAGCAAAAAAATAATATCTCGCCCCGCATCGAACTGCCGCATCCGGCATTGAACAAACCCTACCGCAAAGATCCGGGTGATGCCCGGGTGCGGGAAGTTTTCTTCAGATTCATGGCCGAAAAACACGGTCAGAATCTGGTGGAGTTTGCCAAACATTTCAAAAAAAACTTCGGCAATAAATATGCGTTCGGTATCTATTTCGGTTACGCCATGGAACACTCCGGAAGCTGGCAGCGGATGCTGTTCAGCGGGCATCTGGCGTTACAGAAAGTTTTGGACGAAGCCCCGCTGGATTTGATAAGCTGTCCGGCGTCTTACGGTTTGCGGCGTCCCTTCAACAGCCACGCTTACATGTATCCGCAATCGGCGGCCCAGCTGCGGGGCATCCGGGGAATACTGGAAAATGACATCCGCAACTATGTGTATCCGCTGCATGGCGACGGTTCCGGCACAACTATTTACTCCATGCGTGACTCGCTGGTCAACAACAGCCGTCTGGCCTTGCTGGCCGCCTGCTACGGCTCAGTAGTGCGCTATCTGGCGCTTGACACCAAAGTGGACTTTTTTGCCGGTTTGCCGGTGATCAATCAACTCAAAAAAGATAATTTGCGCAATATTCAGCTGGAACCTGCGGAGCTGGGCGCCCCCGGTCAGTTGGCGTGGGCCATTGATCCGGGCAATTGGGTAAAAGCCATCGACTCGGGTTTTGATCAGAAAAAATGGGGTGAATTTACCTCTTACAGCCGGGATACAGTCATGCGCTCCGGCCGCAGTGTGGCCTTTTTGCTGGTGGATGACATAATCAATAATCCCGGCAAATGGCAGGTCGTCGGCATCCCTGTCCCTGCCCTGTTGAGCAAAGAAAAAATCGCCGCACTGGAAAAACAGTTTGGCAAGCTGCCGCAATTCAAGCCCGATACCGGCGCATTGGTGATCGTCAACGGCCGGGCCGTGCTGGTCAACACCCGCAAAGAATTGTGGGAAGCGGTCGCCACCGATCAAGCTAAAACCGCCGGTATGAATACAGTCTGGTATGTCGGCAAAAACTTTATCGGCACCTGGGATCAAAAAGAATTTAAATTCAATAAAACCACCAAATAAATATAGGAGTAAAAACTATGAAACACCAAAAAACTTTCACCCTGATCGAACTCTTGGTTGTGATCGCGATTATTGCCATTCTGGCGGCGATGCTGCTGCCGGCTTTGTCGGCAGCCCGTGAGCGAGCCCGCAGCGCCAACTGTATTTCGCAGCTCAAACAGATCGGTTTGGCGCATATGATGTATTCCGAAGTCAATCACGGGTACATTGCCTGTATCAATGCAACTACCGGCAGAATCTACACCTGCCGCGGCGGGATGCTGGCACACGCCAATCAAAAAGTTTATTACAACCTTTCCGTACCCAATTTGCTGCTGGGCGGCGGTTATCTGGGCGATCATATAGACTCGCAGGATACGGATATATCTGATGCGATCGCCAAATATTTCAAATGTCCGTCGGATACAGCTCACTTTAACGTGACTGCCAACACCACCAGCTATATTCTCTGGTTTTACGGAACAGCCAATCAGTCGAACGGGGCAAAACTGACCACCTCCGAAAAGTTGGAAGATACCCGCCCCCGTGTACTCGTCGGACGCGATGAGCCCGGCCGGGTAATCATGGCCGACTACCCCGGCGGCGTCTTGGATGCAGCCAACCCCAACCTGCCCAACCATCCGGCCAATTTGAATATGCTTAAATTGGGCGGCCATGTGGAAAGTGTACCGGTTTCCAGCTCCGATATGAGTTTTTTTGGTAAAGCTTGGCAGAATATCCCCAACCGCTTTGATGACGACAAAGATAATTGATTGATCGTCAATCGTTAGAATAACTCAGAACTGCTGCAAAACGTCAAGTTTTGCAGCAGTTCTTTGTATCTTTTAAACTTTTTCAAAAATATTTTTTGCATTTTCCAATAAAAGCAGTAAATTAAAAACAATCTGCTATAACGTTTAACCAAAGATTGATTTTTATGAAAGTGCGTCTGAAAGATATTGCCGATCAGGCCGGAGTTTCAATAGCTTTGGTCAGCAATTATCTGCGCAATCATCAGGCCGCCCGCATGAGTCAGGCCACCCGGGCGCGGATCGAAAAGGCTCTGAGCGAGTTGGATTATCAACCATCATGGGCGGCAAGGACTTTGCGTACCGGCAAAAGCAATATCATCGGTTTGGTGGCGACCATGCTCAATTATGAAGTCAATCAGTCAGAAATGCTGGCATTGTTCAACGAAGCTGTTCAGCGTGGTTTTCAGCTGTTTGTGCAATACACCGGCGAGTGTCCGGAGCGGTTGCCCGGCGCAGTCAAAACGCTGCTGGCGCAAGGTTGCGATATGGTGATAATATCAGGAAATCTGACGGATGAAGATTGCAGCGCATTATCTGAATTTGCCTCCAAAGTTCTGCTGATAAATTCCAATAAAACTGCGGAGATCCCCGGCCGGACATTGCGTTATGATTACGAAAGTGCCGTGCTGGAAGCTCTGGATGATCTGGCTGGCAAGGGGCATAAAAATATTTGCTATCTTTGCAACAAAGAGTGGCGCATCGATCAGCGTATGAATGCGTTTCTTACCCGGTATCCGGAAGAAAATCTGGTGGACTGTAATTTTTACAAAGAACGCAGTCAGGAATGGTTTGAACAGCTTTTGACCGAAAAAAAGTCCTGCACGGCATTTTTCTGCATCAACGATTTTATCGCCTTGGAACTTATGCAGTATATGCTTTTGAGCAACCGGAAAGTTCCGCAGGATTATTCGGTACTTGGTTTTGACAATGTTCATGCTGCAGCACTGACCGTGCCGTCATTGAGTTCCATAGCCCGGCCGTTGGCGGCAGTTGCCCGAAAGGTGCTTGATCAATGCGAAGCAATTATTAAAGACAGCAATCACGAGTTTGTGGTTGAGATATTTAAATGTATTTATATACCGCGCAGCAGTACTGCTCCGGTGAATATTTGCAAGGAGGTTTGATTTATGAAAACGAATAAAATACTGCAGTTTGGCGAAGGCGTTTTTTTGCGCGGCTTTGTTGAGCCGTTGATCCAGCAGATGAATAAAGAAAGCAATTTCAATGGCGAAGTTTACGCCGTAAAACCCCGGGCCGGAGCTGTTCCGCAAAAATTCATTGATCAAAATTGCCAATACAATCTGCTGGTGCGGGGGATTACCGAAAGCAATGAAACGGTGGAAACTGTGGAAAAAATCACTGTTTTAAAACAGGTGCTTTCCAGCTCTGAACAGTGGAACGAAATCGAAACAATAGCCTGCGACGAAGATTTACGTTTTATTTTCAGCAATACCACCGAAGCCGGCATCGCTTATGAGGCAAACAACCTTGATACCTTTCCCGGCAAATTGGCCCGGCTTTTGAAAAAACGTTTTGAAGCCCAATTGCCCGGCGTGGATATTCTGCCGTGCGAGCTTATTGAAAACAACGGTCAAACCCTCAAAGAATATATTTTGCGTTACCTTACCGGTGATGCGGCTTATGATTATGTGAAAAATGAGTGCCGCTTTTACGATACACTGGTTGACCGCATCGTATCGGGATTTCCGGCCGACTATGCAAGGTTTGATGAGCATGATCAGCTGATGGTGGCAGTGGAACCGTTTGCATTTCTGGCGATCAAAGGTACTGCGGAGCTGCTGGAGCGGCTGCCGCTGCCGGAAGATGTGGTGCTTTTGACCGATGATCTTACTCCTTACCGGACAAGAAAAGTGCGGGCACTCAATGCCTCGCATACCGGCATGGTTTCCGGCGGCTTGCTGGCGGGATTCACTGAAGTTCAACAGCTTTTGGCAGATGAAAAATTCCGCAGCCGTATCGAAAAAACTCTTTTTGACGAGATCCTGCCCACCATTGCTTTGGCTGAGGCAGAAAAACGCGCCTTTGCCGAAAGCGTACTGCGGCGGTTCGCCAATCCTTTTGCGCATCATAAACTGGAAGCCATTGCGCTGAACAGTGCTGCTAAATGGAAGGTGCGTATTTTGCCGGTGATTTTGGACAGCAAAGTTTTACCGTATTATTTATCCCGCTCATTGGGCGAACTTTACAAGCGTTATAATTTAAATAACGCCAGTGGCGATACCGCCGAAGTTGCCGCCCGTTTTGCCGGAAGTTATTCCATAGATGATTTTCTGGCCGATAAAGATTTGTGGGATATGGATCTGCACGAAATCCCCGGCATGGCAGATGCCGTTAAGGAGGCTGCCTTATGATAATTCACGAAAAAGACAATGTGGAGATCCGCGCCAACGGCCATAAATACGCCCGTACCGCTATACCCTGCGGCAGCAAGGTGATCAAGTACGGTATGCCTATAGGTACTGCTGTTTGCGACATTGCTCCGGGGGAACATGTGCATACGCATAACTGCAAAACTGATCTTGCCGGAATATTGGAGTATACTTACACGCCCGATTTTACGGTTCCGGCCATAAACTGTGACCGCACGTTTATGGGCTATATGCGTTCCGATGGTCAAATCGGTATCCGCAATGATATTTGGGTGATCCCCACGGTGGCTTGTGTGAACAAACTGGCCAAACAGCTTGCTGATTATGCGCATGGCGTGGCGTTGGAACACCCCTACGGCTGCTCGCAGTTGGGCTTAGATCACGAAAATACCGCCAATGTGCTGGCGGCATTGGCGCACCACCCCAATGCCGGAGGCGGGCTGATCGTAGCTTTGGGGTGCGAAAACAATACATTAGAGAGTTTCAAGCAGCGATTGGGCGATTACAGCAAACTCAACATTGAGTTTCTGCTGGCGCAAGATTCCGGCGATGAGCTTGCTGCGGGTAAAATGCTTATTGATAAATTGCAGGAAAATGTGGTAAGAAAGCGTGTCGAAATTCCGGTCAGCCGCTTGAAAGTCGGGTTGAAATGCGGCGGTTCCGATGGCTTTTCCGGCTTGACTGCCAATCCGCTGTGCGGACGATTTTCGGACTGGCTGGTGGCCCAAAACGGCACTACAGTTCTGACCGAAGTACCGGAAATGTTCGGAGCCGAAACACTGCTGTTCAACCGCTGTATCAATAAAGAAATCTTTGATAAAGCAGTGAAGATGGTCAATGACTTCAAAAGTTATTACGCCAAACACGATCAGGTGATTTACGAAAATCCCTCGCCCGGAAACAAAGCTGGCGGCATCACCACTCTGGAAGATAAGTCTTTAGGCTGTGTGCAAAAGGGCGGTACTTCGCCGGTTATGGATGTTTTGGCTTACGGCGAACAGCTCAAAACGCCCGGTTTGAATCTGCTTTCCGGTCCCGGCAACGACCCCATTGCGGCGACTGCGCTGGCGGCGGCCGGCTGTCACTTGATGCTGTTCACCACCGGCCGGGGCACGCCCTACGGCTCGGTGATTCCCACGATCAAAGTGGCCACCAACACGGCTTTGGCCGAAAATAAAGCCAACTGGATCGATTATGACGCCATGAAAAATCCGGCTGTTGAGGATTTTGCCGAATACATCCTTAAGGTAGCATCCGGTATTTTCCAAACTTGCAACGAAAAAAATCAATACCGGGAAATAGCCATTTTCAAAAGCGGCGTAACTTTGTAAACAAAGTTTTTTTGCAATGAATAAAAAATTACCGCTGCCGGAAAACTTTCAGCCGGAGATTGCAGAAAAAGCTGAATAATAAAAAAAATGCAGCTCTGTTCGCAATAATATTATTGTTGAACAGAGCTGCCAGACGATCAAATTATCTTGCCTTAAATCATGCGGTCATTCGCAGTTGCGGCAAATATACATATATCTTCTGATCAATCATCTTCATCAAGCGATTCGACTTCAACATCTGCCAGTTCGATCGTTCCCTTAGCTTCCGAGCCAAAGAAAGTAAGAAATACATAACGGTTGTAATCCGGAGTAGCGAATACCAGTTTATGTTCTTTCCATTCCGGAGTAGCTACCAGATTCTTCACGCCGGTATTCTTTGACCAGCCATCGTTGATAAAGAGCATCCCCAGAGCTTTGGCAGTAAAATCACGGCCGCGCATCTTGAAGCTCACCTTGTATTTGGTATTGGGGCGGAGTACAGGAGTCATGTTCTGACGCAGCGAAAAATTTCCGGCAGTTGGTATTACAAACTGCGCATAGCCGCCGTCAGGGGCCCCGCTGGTAAAAAATTTAACTACAGCATCTTTGGGTTTATAAGGTGACCAATTAAAAGCAGCGCCTTTGGTGGTTACTTTCTTAAATTCGCCGTTTTTGACCAGATTGTCAGCCAACACTGCCGCCGAAACCCCCAACAGCATAGCAAGCAAGAGAGCTGTTTTTTTCATTTTCATTCTCCTTTTTTATTGGATTTTCTTCAGAATTTTTTCGTTCCGTTTCAGAAAATTTAGCATAAATATTTATAATTGCAAATACAGAAAAAGATATTAATCAGACAAATTATATTATTTGGCTAATAATTCTACCCATTCCAAGTATCGTTCAGTCGCCCAGCATTTCGATTTGATGAGCTTGCGCTTCAGCAGTTTCGTAGGTACTCTCGGTTACCGAATCCACATGACCGTCGGCATAAAGACAGTTCATGCTCTTACCATGCGGCGCCCCAAAGTAAGTATTACCAGTAAAGGGAGTGCTGCCACTAAGGCTGAATTTCCAGTCCGGATAGCGGTCACTTTCAATAATCAGCAATACTTCGACCGGCGACGCCACCCGGTGCAGCATCCGGGGCGCAGTCGGAGTTTTGGCAGCGCCATTACCGATAAGAGTATTGTATTGATAGGTCAATTCTTTGTAAACGACCCCGCCGGAACGATCGGATTTGGCATTGCCGGAACTTATGGAAGTCGGACACTGAAAATACGCCTTGGTACTTTGCGGAGTATCATCCCGCCATATATGATCCCATCTGCCTTCCGCATTCAATCCTTCTGCCAGACAAGTCGGCCAGTAACGGTAACTGCTGGTTCCGCCAATCGCAGCTGCGGCCTGCGGCAGCCAGCCATCCCAACTGTCAGTGTACAGCACTGTGGCATTGCCCAGATTTTTCAGATTGCCGCGGCAATTGTTGGCTCGGGCACTTTCCCGGGCAGCAGACAGTGCCGGCAAAAGCATCGCCGCCAGAATGGCGATGATCGCAATTACAACCAGCAGCTCGATTAAAGTAAAACTCTTTTTCATTTTTTTCTCCTGTTTTTTGATAATATATATGTATAAATCACTCAAATAATACCAGCGGCAGCAGAGCATTATCTCGCTCCCCAGCCAAACCTTCCCCCATATCCAGCCAATAAGCCGGGACAGCGGATGTTTTGTCCTTGTTGTCAAATACTACAAAGTTAAAATAGAGCGGCTGACCGGGTATGGCTCCGACTTCGCTGCGCGGGATTTTGATTTCGTAAACCGTTTTATCGTCTTTGCGGATCACCTTTGCCTTGACTTGAGTGGGCTGATTGGTGTTGTATTTTTTGATTTCCGTACCGCGTTCAGTCAGCGCCACGCTGTAATTGTGTCCCTGCTGATAGGCATCCAGCGGCTCGCCGAATTTCCGTACAGCGGCCGGTGCCGCCGGACTGTTGGCAAAGACGAACTGCAGATTGTCGCCGCGCCAGAGATCATCTTTTTTGAATCTCTGAACATGCAATGGATCATCCACCCAGGCTGCCAGATAAATATACTTTTTATCGTAAGCCAGACGGTATTTTACCAGCATATCGTGGCCATTGGGATTCATGGAACTTTTGAAGTTATACAATTCCGGATGCAGCGCACTGACCGGGCGCACATGCTGCGGCACCGTCAGCTGGCCGGTGGGATTGCTGAGAACAAACTCTCCGCTGCCGTCAAACTTTACTTGCCCAGTAAGCTTGGGGATCTTGACCATGTTGCGGATAACTTTGGCGGTGATTTTCTCATTATTGGCAGTAAAATCGATATTTTGCTGACCGGGAGCAAGTTTTACCGGCAAACTGACAACTTTTCCCGGAACGATCTGCAAACTCTTGCCAGCAAGCTGCACAGTCATGTTTCCACTGGTATGATTGCGTATAAAAAGCATGGCTTCATCCTGAGCAATAAGTTTGGCTCCGGCACTGCATTTTTCGCCGACATTTTTGAACATTTTTTCCAGCTTATTGGCAACTGCGGAAGCTTTTTCGTCAGTTATCATATAAAATGGGGCAGTAGTAAGCATGAGCTGCACTTTGCCCGGGACAATCTGTTTTTCGCGCCCGTACATACTGATATGGAGCGCTGGATTTTTAAATTCCCAATCCAGTTTATGCTCGCCTTTGACTGTCCATGCGCAGAACATGGTTTTGCCGTCCGGACGCTTGAAAACATAGGCGTGTACTATATTATCGGCAGTTTTGATTTCCCGAATAAATCTTACAAACGCCAGTTCCCGGGCAAAAGTTGCGTATGCCGCCCCGCCCGGCAACGGAGTAAAAGTCAACTTTAGTTTTTTAGCTTTGCCGGGTTTCCAAACCGTAGCCATACAATCACTCATCGGATCATTTTCGTTCACGCCATACCCGTAGGCAATGCGGAAAATCGCCACACTCCCCACTGGCGAAGCTTTACTGATAATCATGGACCGGGCGGTCAATTCAGCCTGCGTAATGGATAATCCGCGGTCAAAACGTTCTCCGTAATGGATATTGTATCCAGCTTCGGTATTTTCCACCAGCGGGCTTTTGCCCAGCGACGCAGCAAGTTCGCTTGCTTGCAGATAAAACTTCCGCAGAGATGTTTCCGGAATGCCATATTTACCGCTGCGCAAGTTCCAGCTGCCAAAATAAGCATCAATGTTATACGCATCAAAGTAATCAACCAGATCTGTCATAATGATCTTTTCGTATGGATCGATGTAACGCATGATGTTGCAGCCGCCTGCGGTAATTCTGATCGTGGGATCGATCCGGCGCACTGCCTGAGCCACAATTCGGCTTATGAAAAACTGCTGGCTCATAGCTTCCACCCATGTTCCAGCGTGTTTATGTTTGATATTGGCATGAGATGGCACTTCCATTATCGACCCGATACTTCGAACCTTGCCCTTAAGGTATTTAGTGGCTTCAAGCACGGCACTTTCCACCCGCAAAAAGTAATCGTCATTGCAAATCGGCAAACCCCGTTTAAAAGCTTCCATATTTTTAGTTTTCAGCAGAGGTCCGCTGGCAAAAAGTGCATGGATCTCCAAATCAGAATCCAGCAGTGGTTTATAGTGCTTGCCAAAAAATGTGTTAGCAATTTTAGCAGCATCAGCCCCCTTGGGTGTAGTTTGTATCGGCAAGGTTGCCGAACCGGCACCGATCATGCGGTAACCAGCCAGCAGCTCCGGCATGACTCCAAACTGATTTATCCGAAAAAAAGTATCACGTTTGCCCTTTATTGCCGGTACGCTGACAAACGCACTTTGCGCCATGGCGATCTTTTGTTCTTTGACAAAAAATTCCGCTGTTGCTATATAATAGCCGCGTTCCTGACCGGGGATGGTAACGATTTCGTACTCGGCACACGGCTGGCGTTTTTGGGTATGAACGGTTTGGCCCAATTCATTTTTTACTGTAAGAGCATATTCCAAATCCGGCAACGCTTTGAGTTCGATCCGGAATTGCGCCGCCTGATGCGGCTCGACAAAACCGTATGCTTTATCGATCGGATAAAAATCCACCAGCGGATATTTTTCCAAATAACTCTCCCGGAAAAACCGACTCCCGTTTTTACTTACCAGCTGCGGAGCCTGCCCCAGTGCCGACAGTCCGGCAGCAGTCAAAGTTCCGCAAAGCAGAACAGCCGCAAACAGTTTGTTTGAATACATGGTTGTACCTCTCTTGTTTTATTACAAAATATTTTTATACTTTTTATTCATCAAGTCATCAACAAAATTTGATTTTTATATTTTTGGTATTATTTTTATCCCATAACAGAAAAATAATAACCAACATGCTTATATTCATTGCTAATATACATAAAAAAATAGAGATTTTCAACTGAAAAAGTCCTTAAAAACTTTAAAATAGTCCCATTTATGAATAAAAAAAATACAACTCAAGTTTCCAATCTCAACAGTTTAGGGTTGTATGCGGTAGTTCCTTATGATTACGTTTTCCGCATCAACGATTTTCCATTATCGGTATCTTTTCAGCAGCATGGCACGCGGCCTGGCTGGCACAGTCACGATCAGTTTTACGAGATTGTGCTGGTGGTATCCGGCAAGGGCAACCATATTTGCGAAAATAAAAAATATCAGCTGCACCCGCAGGAAATATTGGTGATCGCTCCCGGAATACACCATGACTACGAACCGTATGATCTTGATTACTACAATGTATTGGTAAATTTTGAGCGGCTGCGCCTGCCGCTTTTTGATTTGAGCAGCACAGCCGGATTCCAAAATCTTTTTGTGCTTGCTCCGCAATCCCATCTGACCAGCAGCGGCCAGCCTTTGCGATATATATTGCCTACCGAAGATTATGATCGGGTGCTGCCGTTGGTAAAAAAGCTCGGCAAACTGCAGATGCAGAAACCTGCCGGTTATCAGATGGCAATGGTGGGGATTTTTATAGATTTTCTGCAAATAGTGTGTCATGCGACCGAAAAAAATATCCGCAGCGATCACGCAGGACGTGGAAACTCCCGAATCATTTCCATGCTGGCAATCAATCTGTCCAAACATTGCAGCAAACATTGGTCGATCGAAAAGATGTGTAAAGAGTGCGGCATGAGCAGATCGGTGTTGTTCCGGGAATTTAAGAAATATTACAATGTATCGCCGGTGATGTTTCTGAACAATCAGCGGCTGCATAAAGCCTGCGTGCTGCTGGAAGAAAGCAACAAAGATCTGGAATACATTGCCCGCGACTGCGGTTTTGCCAACGGCAGTTATCTGGCAACTGTCTTTAAGCGAACCTACAACATTACTCCGCTGCAATACCGACGCCAGCAGCAAAGTCAACCAGCAGAAAAATAATTTTGATTACAGAAGGGGAATCACTTAAAGGTATTTTTGTTTCTGCAGGTTTGCTTTTTATAAGCACATGTTATATATTACTTGCTAAACAATAGAAACAAACAGGAGAAATATACTATGAAATTCCGTATGGTTCACAATAACTTGAACGTTTTTGACCTTGATAAAAGCATTAAATTTTATCAGGATGCTTTTGACATGCACGAAGTGCGCCGCATTAACGCTAAAGACGGGAGTTTCATTATCGTGTATCTGGAAGACGGCAACAGCAGCCATCAGCTGGAGTTAACCTGGCTGCGGGAAATGGATCGCCCCTACGATCTTGGCGACAATGAAATCCACTTGGCGTTCAAGGTCGATGACTACGCAGGCGCCCACAAACGCCACGCCGAAATGGGCTGCATCTGTTACGAAAATGAAGCTATGGGAATTTACTTTGTAAACGACCCCAACGGCTACTGGCTGGAAGTCATTCCGGAAAACCGGTGATTTTATACAGAGAAGTACGGAGGGGTACGGATAAAGAATGGAGATTTATTACTCCCATCCGGCGGATGTGGCTCAATGATGATTTACTCTATCTCAAGTTTACCCAACGCCGCATAAGCAGTAAAAAAGAGTTTAAAGAGTTTATTGTATGAGCTAATATCCGTACAAATCCGTACAAATCCGTACCGGTTGCCAATGCCGGGAAGTAATATAAATTTACAAATGTCGGTTTTATGGTGAACCTATGTCGGTAAAAAACAATACTATATTGATTAATAATCAGGCTTTTTTGCGGTTGCATCTGCTGCATGCAGCGGTCGGCAGCTGGCCTTGTAATCACAAAGCTGCCAAGCCGGTCAATATCTTTTTTACGATATTATCTGTCGGCAGCGATCAGGATTCTTTTATTCGGGATATGACCGACAATGCACTTCTGCCGATCAAAGAAAACAGCAGTTACTTTTTGCCTTGCAACCGGATGTATCACTGGAAGCTGTCGCCGGAGATCCGGTTCTATTCCATACATTTCAATATGGAGTTTTTTTACGGATTCGATATTTTCCGGAATTATCCCAAAAGTTTGATGTGGGAAAAAACCCCCTATCTGGAGGAACTTAACCAGTTGGCCGCCCAGCAGAGCGCAATGTTATCACTCTGCAAATTAAATCATATAATATATGATCTGGTCGGCGAACTTTGTACCCGCAATCCGCTTTTTTCCACTCCGGATGCAGTTCATTGGAAAGCCTACGAATCAGTTATTTACCATGTAAGAAAATACGGTGACGCCTCCACAAGAGTGGAGGATCTTGCAGATATAATGAAAATCCGCAGTAATGTTTTCAGCCGCAACTTTACCCGGGATCTGGGCATAACGCCTAAACAATTTCTGACCAACTCACTATTGAGCAAGGCCATGGATATGCTGCGTCTGCCCAACACCAGCATCCGGCAGGTTGCGGAAAAACTCAATTTCAGCAGTGAGTACTATTTTTCTTATTTCTTCAAAAAAAATACCGGCCAATCCCCCAGCGACTTCCAACGTCAGAGCACTTTTGACGGCAACTGAAAAAAAACAGTCGGATCTGTCAGTTTTTACTGCTGTCAGAGCCGACTGTTTCAGGTATACTGCAATAGAGGATCTTATTTACTGTATTTAAGCAGCAGTTTTATTGCCTGATTGCGTACTTCGTCAGAGAGGCTGGTATTATGTGCGGTGTTGACCACCCTGCCCGGAGCTTCCCGGAGAAACTGGCTTACTTCGGCGTGATGCTGATATTTTTGCAGCAGCTTCAGATAGCGCACATCGTCAACACCTCTGCGCAACAGCATAAACCGGATCGAAGGTATGCACGCATTGCCGGAGCGGTAAACAATCCCGCCATAAGGTACCCGTTTCCAGTCGCTGGCACCGACCTGTCCCCAGTTTACGGCGCAGAAATCATAAAAGCCCATCATATCGTAATTGCCATAAAATACCCGCCACGGGTGCAGACGGAAGTAACTGTAAAGATCTTCACGCAAACTGGTTGAACATTGATACATGCCACTTATAACATGTTTTTTCTGCTGGATCTTTCTTATCTGCGGCAGATATGCCGGATCATTACGCAGCATCCAGTGGAATGTTTGTTCATCAAGCAAATCGTCATATTCCTGCATTTGTTCAGCTTTATACTGAAATTTCTGCGCCGCCCAGGTGATCGTAAATCTGCCGTTGGGCAAAGTCTGGCGAGCCAGCTGGGTCATCCGCAAAAGTTCTGCATGGATTTCGCCTTTGGGTTCATCCCAAAGTTCAAAGACTACGTCCTCCAGCGTTAATCCGCTCTGCAAGATAGCATTATGGACAGCTTTCAGGTAATTTATCCAGCAATTTTCCCATTCCGGAGTCAGCGGTTTGATCGTTTTGGGCAGAGCCACGCGTTTAAAAATCCCCGCAATACCGTAGGCAAACATAAACTTGGGTTTGACGTGCATGGCATTATTTTGTCTGAAACGCTCCAAGTCGGTCTTGAAAAGTTCCACCGCTTTTTCAGTAGAACCGTTATCATCGATCAAATTGCCTTTGCTGTCAAATTTGAATTTGAAAACGTAAGGAGAAATGTGTATCCTGCTCCCTCCTAACTGCAGCATGTATTTAAGATGATCGGTGCTGCCGCTGTAGGCGCAAAGCCAACTGTTGTCCGGCCGGCCAAGCTTAAAAGGCAGCACTTCCAGCGTTATCGGATAATCCTGCGTGGCTCCGGAATATTTTTTGTGGGTGTGTTCAGCCGGTTCGGCCAGCGGTATGATGCGGATGCTGCCCGGATAGTGCCCGGCAGCAGTTTTTGCAGTATCAAACTCGATCCAGACCATCCCGCACCCACGGGCGGGCACAGTCACGGTATTGGCTTGATTCATTATCGGCAGCGCATCAAAAAGCTGACTGATATTTTTACCTTCGGAATCCTTTACCGGAACAGCCTCGCGCAAAGTGATATTTTCTGCCGGAAAATTATTGCCGAGAGTGGGATTTTCGTGCATAAAAAAGTTCTTGGCATCGTTATGCACCACCACCCGATAGGCAGCTGGAGCCGCAGTACGGTTGCAAATAACCAGCGGCAGCATGGCGATTTCGTTTTGAGCAGCTTGCAGTTTGATCGGTTGGGTGATGATATTTTCCAAGCCGATTTCCAGCGGATAAGAAAAATCCCCAGCCAGCGGCATCACTGCGGCAACGAACGGAGCGCTGCCCATTTTTTCATGGCGGATTTTGTTTTGCAAAGTTTCGGCGGCTTGGATCGCCTGTGCTATATTATCAAATTTTTTTCCGGCAAAGGCATTGATTTCGGAGATCAGTTTTTCCGGGACGTTGTTTTTCAGTTCTGCGGCGGCTTTAGTCTGGTAACTCTGGATACTGCCAAAGTTCATCAAAGCAAACTTGCCCAGCTCGCTGAATCCGGTTGTTACCGGCATGAATGAGTAATCGACTTTGTTGTATTTGAAGCCGATATTAAACTTGATAAGCGACCCATCCGGCATATACCCGGCATCCGTAAATAGCGCAAAAGGAATAGTAAAATCATAAATTATCTTGCCGTCAACTTTTTCAGCCGAAGCCTGCCAGCGGTCAAATTCGCCCTGGGCTTTGCCGTTGATGCCCCGGTATCTGCCGCCGGACGCAGAACAGGCAAACTGATAAAATCGGCCACTGCCATCAACTGGAGCAAAAAAGATTTCAGCAACGTTATCTTGCCATATACTTAACCCATTTTCGGCAACACCCGTTACTTGATTGGGGTGTATATCTTTTATGCTCAAAGTAAAATGCATATTTTCACCTTGCCGCTGCCACTTGAGTTCCACCGGCAGCTCCGGCTTGTTCTTCAACCACGGACGGGGCAGAAAGGGCAAAGACGTCTTCACTGAATCCTCAGCAAGATAAGCGTTTACTTTGCGTTTTTCCTTCGCTGCCGGACTCGCCAGAGAAATGCTGTCGAGCGTTGACTTTTTTTCCAGCTTTACATTGTCCAGCAATATATGATCGCCGGGGCGAACCGTAACCCGCCGCTGTGTCTTGCTGTTTGCCCAAAAGCGGATAACAAAACGTATATATCTGGTATCAGACGGAGTTTTGAAAAATCCTTTGACCGTACTCCAATTTTGCGCATCGCCTTTAACCGAACGGGGCTGCGGACGGATAATTTTGGCTGCTTTGACCGCAATGTTTTTGACCGGAGCTTGATCACAATAGACAAACATCGACAAAAGCAACCCACCTTTGACATCAAAGCTGAAGTTGTAAAGAGTAGCCGGTTCCACCGGCAGAGCATTTTTACCGAAAACGATCTCTGCAGTCAGCAGCTGAGTACCGTCTTTAAGAGTGCGCACGGATGCGACCTCAGCTTTCAAACACTTATTCCAAGTCATATCCTCGGTAAAATCAATGAGTTTGATTGCTCCATGCTGATTGATCAACGATAACTCCTGCTGCAACTCTTTACCGTTGAAATCGCCATTGGCAAGCAGATTTTCAGCTGCGGCCAAATGGCTCAACAGCATAAGGCATAAAAAAGAGATAAAACGCATCGGCAACCTCAATTTTCATTTTTGACAAATTTGATAAGATCCACGATGTCGCAAGTGGCAAGACATTCGCAGGTATCAGCGGAACCGTAATAAATTTTGACTTCGCCGCTATCTTCCAAAATCATACCACCGGGAAAAATCACATCGCCACGCATCCCTTCTTTTTCGTAGGGCATTTCGGGAACCAGGAGCGGAGTTTTGGCAATACTCAACACTTTGTTGGGATCTTCCAGATCCAGCAGCATGGCTCCGGCATAATAGATTTTGTTCCAATTGCGGTGCCAGGCGTAAAGCTCATAATCAACTTTGTTGACCAGATGGGTCAAGGCCAGCCAGCCGTAAGGCGTCTTGACTGGCGGGGCGCCGGGGCCGATCTTGCTGTTGCAGCAGGGCATCTTTTCAGCTGGCAACACCAGTGTGTTATCGCCCCAATAACGCAAATCAGGCGATTTTGCACTCCAGATATCAAAAGATTCCTTGCGATCCGGAACCCGGCCATAGACCGGCATGGGGCGTTCCAGACGCATATACATGCCGTTGATTTTTTCCGGGAAAAGCACCATATTGCGATTTTCGGGGGCGGCCAGATTGAGAATTTCAAACTTATCAAAATCTTCGGTAACAGCAACACCGCCGCGCACTCCATGCCAGGTATCCATAGCAAAACAGACGTAACATTTGCCATCGATCACGGTCAAGCGCGGATCATAAACGTGGCGTATCTCATCGGTGTGTATTTCCCAACACGGCTTGGACGCTACTTGCCAATGAATACCGTCATCGCTGGTGGCAAGACCCAAATTGATTTTGACCGTGGCTGTCATGAAGTTTTCCTTATTACGATTGTAATCGTTACGGAAAACCGATACATATTTGCCGTTGAATTTGGCAAAACCGGCATTATAAGTCAATACCGATTCATAAGGTACTTGGGATGAATCCAGAATGGGATTGCCCGGATAACGCTTGATAAAATCAGGTGTTTTCAATGATTTTATGTCAAATTCCATAATCTTAAAACTCCATACTGTTTTTATTTTATAGCATTGTGACTGACTACCGTCTGGGATTTATCCAGATAATACACTGTTATATAATTTTTATCCTGGTAAGGAAAATATTCCTGAGCAAATTTGTTGATCATACCTTTACCTGTCTGCGATTCAGCGTGACCATCCATAAAAGCCGCGTTGATATTGCCGCCATGCACTTCATACATAAAACTTGTACCGTTTTTGACGATCCCGATCTTGCAGGATTGTCTTTTATCTGTAGTGTTGTAACTGTCGAGAAAAATCGGAAAATCATCAGGGGAGCTCTGCAAATTATCCATATTAATGGCATCTGTACGCATATTTGCAGAATCAGTGGTACGCAGCCGGATATTGGCCGGAATACTGTCGGCACGGCTGGCGTAGGTATAGTAATGCCGGGCATATTCATCGCTTTCTCTGTAGGTAAAAGGTTCGACCGCCGGGCAGAGAATAGACGAAGCTTCACTGTTGGGCAGATATCCCAGTTGGATATACCAGTCTGACCAGTAAGTACCGCTGGAGGTTTTACCCTTGGCAATAAGCATGTTATTGCCGTTATCCGCAGCATACATAGTACCGGCCAGCGCCAGCTGTTTGAGGTTGCTTATGCAGTTTGCGCTTTTGGCCCGTTCCCGGGCGGCGGATAATGCCGGCAGAAGCATGGCTGCCAGAATGGCGATGATGGCGATTACGACCAAAAGTTCAATAAGGGTGAATTTTCTGATGTTCTTCATTGCATACTCTCCTTTGTTTTTTTGTTTTTTTGTTTTATTCGGAAACACTTATATTATTTTTTCTGAAAAAATCCTGCACTTGCCGATACAATTCATCGCTGCACGTCTCTAATCCAGCCAGCGGTTCTGCTATATCCAAAGCCTGATACTTGAATCGGGCATGATGAAATGGCAATATCTTAACTGCAGTCAGATTTTTCAAACTTGCCATTATCAGCAAAAATCCGTTCAAATCCTCCGGAGTGCTGTTGTATTGCGGAATCAGCGGAATGCGAATTTCAATGGGCTTGCCGCAACTATCAAGTTGCTGTAAATTTTCCAACAGCAACTTATTATCAACTCCGGTCATGCGCCGGTGTTCCTCTGGATCCGGATGTTTCAGGTCAAATAAAAACATATCTGTCACCGGCAGAACTTTTTCAAAGCTGCTCCATGGAACTGCGCCGCAAGTATCGACAGCAGTATGGATATGGAGCTTTTTCAACTCATTCAAAACGGCAGCAGCAAATTCACTTTGCAGCAAAGGTTCACCGCCGGAAAGAGTGCATCCGCCATTTGAACCATAAAATACCCGGTCTTTCAATACTTCTGCAACAGTTTTTTCCAGAGAAATGCTGTGTCCATAAAGTTCCAGCGCATTTACCGGACATACATCGACGCATTTTCCGCAACTGCTGCATCCGGCACGCTCAACAAGGTGTTTTCCCTCGCTGTCAAAAGTATGCAGTCTGCACACATTACTGCATAAGCGGCAGTTTATGCAGCGATTCCGCAGTAGTCCCAGTTCCTTTTTAACAGCCTGGCTTTCCGGATTGTGGCACCACCAGCAGCGCAGCGGACAACCTTTAAAAAATACAGTCGTCCGGATGCCGGGGCCGTCATGCACAGCCAGATGTTTTATATCAATAATATTACCTTTCAGCATGAGTTGCCTCCATTGGCCCGGTCAATAAAAATTTGCTGTTCTTCCGGTGCCAAATCAATAAAACGGACATTCCAACCGCACACCCGTATTTGCAAATTGGCGTAAGCAGCTGGATTTTGCTGAGCCTCCAGCAGCATTTTCCGGTTAAAAACATTGAACTGCAGCGTCGTACCGCCCAACTGAAAATAACTGCGAATCAAACTGCAGACCGTTTCGGATCCCTTACCGGCACTTACTACGCTGGGGTGCAGAGTTATATCCAATGTAGTACCATTGACAAACCAATGCAGCGGCAGTTTGGCTGCCGAGCGCAGGATTGCGGTCACGCCATTCAGATCCCGACCGTTTTCGCAGTTGGTGTTCATGGTTAAAACTGTATTGGCCAATCGCCCGTTGGGCAACGCTCCAGTATATTTACCCATAAGCTGTGCCGTCGGCAAGATGGCATAAAGCGCCGCCTGAAATTTGCCGTTGCGGGTATTATCTGTTTTATTGATCCAACTGCCGACAGCGTCAGCAATTTCGACCGCCAGCGCATCAACTTCAGCATTATCGTTGCCCCAGGATGGAAATTTATGCAGCACGATCTGGCGCAAAAGCTCATGTTTTTGCCAGTTATCCAGTAAGATGTTTTTAAGCTCTGAAATCGAAGTGATCAACTTCCGCTTAAACAGTTCGCCGACTGCAATCAGCGAATCCACAGCATCCGGCAGTCCCACACAGCAAATACCGGTAGTATTGTATTTGGCGCCGGCTTCCGAAATATCTTTGCCACGCTCATGGCAGCTTTGCATTGGCCCGGAGAAAAGCGGAGCCGGATTACTGCTGCTCCACAAACGCTCAAAGCGTTTAAGATCGGCAATACACTGCTCAAGATTTTTTTGCAGCTGTATAAAATACGCTTGTTTTACATCTTCATATTGCCAATGTTCCGGCGCACTCAAAATCACCTGCTCTACGGCCTTGGCCAAATTCAGCGTTCCGGCTCCGGAGCAATTCAGTTCCACACCCATAACAGCCGGTTCATAACAGCCAATGAGTATATAATCATCGGCATCTTCCGGAGTTTTTCCATTAGCTTGCAGCATGGATTTCTGCATATCATTGTTGACCATGACCACAGCCGTACGTCCGTTGCAGATAAGGTTGGATACTTGCTTCAAAAGATCAGGCGGCGTGTTTTCTGAAACCCGGAAATGAAACTTGGGATCCACAATATCAAGTTCATTGTAAACTTCAAACGCCAATTCCGAAAGCGCATACTTTTCCGGCCCGAACGTGAACGGCTTGCCGTAACCAATCCCCGGGTTTTGGCAAA
>SUWF01000067.1 GCA_015061575.1 Lentisphaerota bacterium | reverse complement strand
TGCAACCGGAAGTCTTCTTTAATTCATTCAGCAGCTCACGCAAGCGGTGTCCCTCATTACTGTCTGCAGAAAATTCTCCGGATACAATCAGTACCGGCCAATCAGCAAGTGTCATTTTCACAATACTTTTTCCTTTTGTTTTACATGGTTTCCATACCATATTGATATGACATATACGAATAGAGTTCCCGATATTGCGTGTAAATAATAAAAAATTTACGGAAGTCAAGCATGAGAAAAGCCGGATTAAAATAAATGCCGGCAACGCGACTGTTTTCCGGTGCGGTTTTTATTCTATCGGAATTTACAGAAATTTCGTTTGAGGTGAAAGTCGTTCTTTATTTTGATTTTTATGCTTTAGGAGATGTTTTCCGAAGAAACATCACTGTTCAGCAAGATCGAATTATCGGCAACCATTTTGAGCCTGAGAGAACTATTCCGAAAAATTAAAACACTCTCCAGCAAAAAATATAGCGCCGGGTTGGGCCCGGCGCTATATTTTTTCGTTTGTCAGAATTTATCAGGTGTGATATTCCGCATTGATCTTGACGTATTCGTAAGATACGTCACTCGTCCAGACCCAATATTCACCAGCACCCTGATTCATGTGGACTTTTACGGTAAATTCCCGGTTCTTGAGGATCTTGGCCAAATCAGCTTCCGGTGTTCCGGCATCGCCGCCCTGACGCACCACGATCATATCGTCGTAGTAAATATCCACCCTGGCGGGATCGAACTCCACACCCGCATAACCCAAAGCGGCCACGATCCGCCCCCAGTTGGGGTCGCAGCCGAACCAGGCCGTTTTGCAGAGCAGGCTGTTGGCCACTGCTTCGGCCAGCTGTCTGGCCGCTGCAGTACTGGGCGCACCGTCGATTTCGATGGCCACAAACTTGGTGGCGCCTTCGCCGTCCATAACCTGTTTGCGGGCCAGATTCTGCATCAAGGCCAGCAAGGCGGCCTGAAATTTGGCGGTATCGTCACTGCCTTCGGTCAAGGTGATATTGGATTTGCCGTTGGCAAAGATCACGCAAGTATCGTTGGTGCTCATATCGCCATCGACGGTGATGCGGTTGAAGCTGTTGTCGGCGTTGTTGGCCAGCAGTTTTTCCAGCAGTGCATTGTCGCATGCCGCATCGGTAGTGATACAGCAGATCATGGTTGCGTGGGGGGCAGTTACCATGTGCGGATCGATCATGCCCACGCCTTTGCAGATGGCTCCGATGGTGACTTTGCCGCCGGAAAGCTCCACGGTCAAAGCGCACGCCTTGGGCACGGTATCGGTGGTCATGATCGCCTGAGCGGCCTGGTTGCCGGATTCGGCACTCAAAGCACCTGCGGCCAGCTTGATGCCTTTGCTGATGATATCCATCGGCATCTGCACGCCGATACGTCCGGTGGAGGCCACCAGCACCGCATCGCCGGCAATGCCCAGCTCAGCAGCGGTCAATTCGCACATTTTTTCGGCATTTTCCAGCCCGGCAGCTCCGGTACAGGCGTTGGCGTTGCCGGAGTTGATGATAAAAGCCGAAGCTTTGCTGCTGGTGCGCACCCGGCGGCGGCAAACTTGTACCGGCGCAGCGGCAAATACGCAGCTGGTGAAAACTCCGGCAAAGTTGGCCGGAGCCTCAGAATAGACCAGCGCCATATCCGGATTTCCGCTCTTTTTGAGTCCGGCGGTGATACCGCTGGCCCGGAATCCGGGGGTGCTGGTGACGGATCCGTTTTCGATCCAGGCAAAATTATTCATCTATTTTTCCTCCATGAGTGGCTTTGACATTGATGGCGATTCCGCCCCGGGGCCGGAACAAGCCCACGACTTCGATCTTGCGCGGCGAACAGGCGGCGATAAAATCTTTCATGATCCGGTTTACGGATTCTTCATGAAAGGTATTGGTGTTGCGGAAGCTGAACAGATAAAGTTTCAGTGACTTGCTTTCCACGCAGCGTTTATCCGGCACATATCTGATTATGATATGTCCGAAATCCGGCTGGCCGGTCACCGGGCACAAGCTGGTGTATTCCGGGCAGTCAAAAGTTATGACATAATCATTATCCTGATGGATGTTTTCAAAAGTTTCCAGCCGGGCTTCTTCGGGGGCGTTGGGATAACGCTTTTCGTTGGCATTAAGCAGCGTCAAGCCTTTGAGCCGATCGGCATTTTTTTGTTCGCTCATATTGCATCCTTTTTTTTACATTAGCGGTCTTTATTGGTAAATATAGCACCAAAATAGCGAAAAAACAGTCCCGGAAGCATTTTTTTTGTTGAAAGTTGCAAAAAAAACTCATTTCAGCCCTTGCTTTTTTGGCAGATGGTGTTTATATTGTAAGCGTGGTAAATTTAAATCAAGCTGTCGTGGCTCTGCAAAAAAGGAGCATGACGGGCAAAAACAAGGAAAATGGTAATGAAAAAAGCATTGAAACTCGTTTTGGTGATCTTTATGTTTGCCTCGATCTCCATTCCCGCAATGGCAATTGAGGATTATGATTCGTCCGGTCCGCTGACCAAGTTGGGCCGTGGTATTGCCAATGTGGCGTTCTCGCCGCTGGAACTGCTCAAGCATCCTTATGATGTCAATCAGAATATGGGTGCGATCCCGGCGATCACTTACGGTGTGCTGCGGGGCGTCTGCTTTACCATTGCCCGTATTGGTGTGGGCGTGGCCGACATTGTTACTTTCCCGATGCCGCTGCCCGGCTGCACCGATGACCCGCAGGATTACGGCTGGGGCTATGGGCCGATGATGCGTCCGGCCTGGGTCATGGATCTGGAACACAATCCGTACGGATTTTTCTATGAAAAGAGCGTAGTAGCTGATTGATCGATCTCTCAGTTCCGGCTTAAAAAAGCTTTGAATCTCACCCTCCTGGAACAATTTGCTCCAAGAGGGTGTTTTTATATATTTGCTGCCCCATGCCCGGTGTTTTGCCAGTGTTCCGGCGAAACAGTTTTTTAGAAAAAATTGTCTTTTTTTCATTTGCATTGCGATGGTTATGAGATTATATTACGCCGAATAATTGTCAAATATTCCATAATATTACAGAAAGAGAACTGGACTATGGCCGAAGAATTGCAAAGTTTGCTGGAAAAAATCCAGCGTGAAGGTATCGAAAAAGCCTCTGCAGAGCGGGATAAAATATTGGCAGATGCCCAAAGTCAGGCGCAGGCGATCATTGACGAAGCCCGGAGCGGGGCCGAAAAGATCCTTTCCGAGGCCGCCAAAGATGCCGAAACCATGCAGAAGCGTTCCGAAAACGCCATCCGTCAGGCCGCCAGAGATATTTTGCTTGAACTGAAAAGCGAACTGAAAAAACGCTTGGAAAATATCACCCGCAAATCGCTGGACAACGCCTTGGATGCCGGACTTATGTCCGAAATCATCCGGGATATCGCTGCGGCAGCCGCCAATAAAAATTCTGCGGACTCCGGCAAGCTGGAAGTCATGGTCGCTCCGGCCAAATGCAAAGAACTTATCGCCCAACTTACCGCCGCCGTGGGGGCTGATTTTGCAGCCGGCGGCAGCATTTTCCCGAGTTCAGCGGCCGGACGGGGCTTGAAGGTCAGCGTGGAAGGCGATCAAGTCTTTTTTGACCTTTCGGATACAGCATTGACGGAAATGATCTGCGAATACGCCGGCAGCCGGGTCAGTGCCGTGCTGACTGCGCAGGATAATTGAGCTAACCCAAGCGGATCAGACGATGGCTAAAGAGTTTATCTATTTTGCAGGCACGCTGCCCATGCTTTTTTTCGGCGAAAAACCGCCCGTCACGCTGGCGGTATTTGACGAAGATGCCGACCGTTTGATGGACAGTGCCAGTGCCGCTCTGCTGAAACAAGTATCGCTCTATTGCGCTGATGCAAAAAATTTTCCTGAACCGGTGCGGAAATTTTATGATTGGGAAAATGCGTTGCGTAATGCCTTGCTGGATGTGCGCAAAAAGGTGCGGCCCGATGCCGTGGACTTTAAGCGCAACAACCCGGATTTTTACTCTGAAATCTCTGCCGCTGCCGCTGCGGCGGCCGCCGCAAGCGACCTGCTGGAGGCTGAAAAGATCCTCGATCAGGCCCGCTGGAATGCGCTGGAAAATTTGAGCTGCAGCCACTATGCGGATTTTACGATGCTGGCATTTTACCGTATCAAGCTGCTGATTCTGGAAAAATACCGTCAACGGACAGCTGAGGCCGGTAATCTGGTGCTGGAAGATATTCTCAAACAGATGCTTAATGCTGAATAAACAAACTAATTCATATATGGAGTCAACCACAATGCAGGATTCTAAATGCGGCCGGATCGTCGGGGTCAACGGCAATATTATTTCTGTGGAATTTCCCGACAATGTTACGCAGAATGAAGTGGCATACGCCATCGTCGGCGATGTCCGGCTCAAGTGCGAAGTCATCCGCATCCGCGGCAACCGGGCCGATATGCAGGTTTTTGAAAGCACCAACGGCCTCAAAGAAGGCGACCCGGTGGAGTTTACCGGCGAGCTGTTGAGCGTGGAACTGGGCCCCGGACTGCTGACTCAGGTTTATGACGGCTTGCAGAACCCGCTGAACGAATTGGCTGAACAGGGCGGATTTTTTCTGCAGCGGGGCGTCTATCTGGCAGCGTTGGATTACGAAAAAAACTGGGATTTCACTCCGCAGGCCCAAGTCGGCGATGTGTTGAAAGCCGGCGATACGATCGGTACGGTTCCGGAAGGTATTTTCAAACACCGCATCATGCTGCCGTTTGCGTTTCAGGGCGAGTGGAAACTCTCTTTTGTTGCCGCTGCAGGAGCTTACACGCTTAAAGATGTGATCGCCAAAGCCGTAGACGGCAACGGCGTGGAGCGCGAGATCAAGATGGTTCAGCATTGGCCGGTCAAGATCCCGATCAGTGCCTATGCCGAAAAACTGCTGCCGCAGGAAACGATGATCACCCAGCAGCGCATCATTGATACCTTTTTCCCGGTGGCCACCGGCGGAACTTTCTGTACTCCGGGGCCGTTCGGAGCGGGCAAAACTGTTTTGCAGCATGCTTTGAGCCAGTTTGCTGAAGCGGATATCGTGATCATTGCCGCCTGCGGCGAGCGGGCCGGGGAAGTGGTGGAGATCCTGCGGGAATTTCCGGAGTTGGAAGACCCCCGCACCGGCAAAACTCTGATCGACCGCAGTATCATCATCTGCAATACCAGCAGTATGCCCGTGGCCGCCCGTGAAGCCAGTGTGTACACGGCGGTGACGCTTGCTGAATACTACCGGCAGATGGGGTTGAATGTTTTGATGCTTGCTGATTCCACCTCCCGCTGGGCGCAGGCCTTGCGCGAAATGTCCGGCCGTCTGGAAGAGATCCCCGGCGAAGAAGCCTTCCCGGCTTATCTGGAAAGCTTGATCGCCGCATTTTACGAACGGGCCGGTCTGGTCAAACTGCGTGACGGCGCAATCGGTTCAGTCACCATCGGCGGCTCGGTTTCTCCGGCGGGCGGCAACTTTGAAGAACCCGTTACGCAGGCTACGCTTAAAGTGGTGGGGGCATTTCTGGGCCTCTCCCGTGAGCGTTCCGATGCCCGGCGTTATCCGGCGATCAACCCGCTGGAATCGTGGAGCAAATACACCAGCGTGGTGGATAGTGACAAACTCGCCCGGGCCCGCCAGACGCTCCGCCGGGGCAACGAAGTCAATCAGATGATGAAAGTTATCGGCGAAGACGGTACAGATATTGCAGATTATATAATCTACCTCAAGAGTGAATTTCTGGATTATGTATATTTGCAGCAGAACACTTTTGACAAAGTTGACGGAGCCACCAGCAGCGACCGGCAGCGTTACGCATTTGACAAGGTCGTCAGCGTGCTGGACGGCGAATTTGAATTTGAAGATAAGGAAACTGCCCGCAGCTGGTTCCAGAGCCTGCGGCAGAAATTTATTGACTGGAACTACGAAGAAGTCGGCTCGGATGACTTCAAAAAGCTCGAAGCCGCCCTTGATGAACAGATCAGAAAGCAGGTGAAATAATGCTGAAAGTTTACCACAAGATCATCCGTATTGCCGGTTCGGTAATCACGGTCGAAGCCGATAATGTAGCTTACAATGAATTGGCGGAAGTCACCGGCGAACGGGGCGTATCGCTGGCCCAGGTCATCCGCATCGATTCCGGCAAAGTTTACTTGCAGGTTTTTGCCGGGAGCCGGGGGATCAACACCGGCGACCAGGTGCGTTTTCTGGGGCGGGAAATGCGGGTTTCGGCCTCCGAAGATCTGCTGGGGCGGATTTTCAACGGCCGGGGCGTGCCCCGGGACAACCGCCCGGAAATCGACAGCGATATGATCGCCATCGGCGGCCCATCAGTCAATCCGGCCCGCCGGATCATCCCCCGCAATATGATCCGTACCGGGATCCCGATGATCGATGTATTCAATACTTTGGTCGAATCGCAGAAACTGCCGATCTTTTCCATCGCCGGTGAGCCTTACAACCAGCTGCTGGCCCGGATCGCGCTGCAGGCAGAAGTCGATGTGATCATCCTCGGCGGCATGGGCTTGAAGTATGACGACTACCTCTATTTCAGAAATACGCTGGACGAAGCCGGTGCTTTGAGCCGCACTGTAATGTTTATCCACACCGCCAGCGACCCCACGGTGGAGTGTATGCTTGTACCGGATATGAGTCTGGCCGTAGCCGAACAATACGCCATCAATGGCAAGCGGGTGCTGGTGCTGCTGACCGATATGACCAACTTTGCCGACTCGCTCAAAGAAATCGCCATTACCATGGAACAGGTTCCGGCCAACCGCGGTTATCCCGGCGACCTCTACAGCCAGCTGGCCAGCCGTTACGAAAAAGCCGTGGACTTTGACGGTGCCGGTTCCATTACCGTGCTGGCAGTCACCACCATGCCCGGCGACGACGTCACCCACCCGGTGCCGGACAACACCGGCTACATCACCGAAGGCCAGTTCTATTTGCGCAACGGCCGCATTGAGCCGTTCGGGTCGCTGTCGCGCCTCAAACAGCAGGTCAACAGCCGTACCCGCGAAGACCATCGGGCGATCATGGACGCCATGATCCGGCTTTACAGCGAATACCGCTCCACGCTGGAAAAACAATCCATGGGGTTCCAGATGAGTGCGTGGGATAAAAAACTGCTCAAATACGGCAAACGTTTTGAAAAAGAAATGATGGATCTTTCGGTGAATATTCCGCTGGAAGCTGCGCTGGATCTGGGCTGGAAGATCCTGGCCGACTGCTTTGAACCGGCCGACACGGGGATCAAGAGCGATCTGGTAAATAAATTCTGGCCGCAGGCGTGATTTTATGAGTAAACTTAAATTAACTAAAACTGAGCTGAAAACTCAAAGCGATGCGCTCAAACAGTATCGCCGCTTTCTGCCGACGCTGCAGCTGAAAAAACAACAGCTGCAAGTGGAGTTGCGCAAAAGCCGGGATCTGGTCGAAGCCAACCGCCGGGAGTATAAACTGCTGCGCAGTAAACTCGACAGCTTTGCCGGATTGTATGCCGATCCGGGAGCCCGGGAGTTTATCTTGCAGAACCTCCGGATAACTCAAGTGGTGCGCTCCAGCGAAAATATCGCCGGGGTAACAGTGCCGGTATTTGACAAAGTGGAGTTTGAAACTGCCGCCTACGATATGTTTGAAGCGGATTTCTGGCTGGACGGCGGTTTGCAGACTGTACAGCAGCTGATTTCGCTGATCGAAGCCGGTAAAGTACTCGAAGAACAATATGCGCTTTTGAACGCCGAATTGATGGCCACCACGCAGCGGGTCAACCTCTTTGAAAAGGTCAAGATCCCGGAATGTCTGGAAAATATCCGCAAGATCCAAATCTATCTGGGCGACGCCACCACCGCTGCTGTGGTGCGCAGCAAGATAGCCAAACGCAAACTGCAGGAGGCCGCAGCATGATCGTACCGATGAAAAAAATCTGGCTGCTGACCCTCAAAAACGAGCGTGACCGCTCGCTGCAGCAGCTGCAGAAGCTGGGCGTGGTGGAAGTCGTATCCGAAAATGTGATCGAAACCGTTGACCGCACTAAAATTGCCGGTATGCTCAATTTGCTTGACCGGGTGATTGCCGAAGTATCCAGCCGCAACAGTTCCGATACTCTGCCGGATGTTTTGCCCGTTGGCGAACAGCAGCTGGTGGAATTTGCCTTGCAGCAGCTGGAACAAATGGAAAATGCCAAACGCGATCTGGACATCCTGCGCAAAGAATACAGCGAACTGCAGCCGTGGGGCAATTATGATCCGCAGACGATACAAAACCTCTCGCAGCAAGGTATTTATGTATATTTGTGCAGTGGGAGCATTGAACAGTACGAAAATATTGCTGCGGAGCAGAAAGATGCCGTCGTGCAGACCGTGGAATCCGCTCAGGGCATGGTGCGTTTTGTTGTGATCAGCCCAACGCCGCAGGAACCGGGCGCGCTGCCGGAAGTAGTGCCGGGCGAACGGCCGCTGGCGGAAGTGGAAAAAGATATTGCCGAAGTCAATGCCCGGATCGCTCAGCTGGATAAGGTGTTCGATGCCATGAAATCCCGCATGGCGGAACTGAAACATTTCCGGAATATGCAAGCAGCGGAAGCGGAACTTTTGAAAGTAAGAGATGGCTTGACTGAGTGCGGAGAACTCGTTGCTCTTAAGGGTTTTGTGCCGCAAGTGGCGTTGGATGCGCTGCTGCAGGCGGCTCAAGAAAATGCGTGGGCATTGACCGTGAATGACCCCGACGAAAATGATGTGGTGCCGGTGCTGCTGGAACCGCCGCGCTGGGTCAAACCGATATTGCCGCTGTTTCAGTTTCTGGGCATTGCGCCGGGCTATGATGAATTTGACATGAGCCCGGGAATGCTGATATTCTTCAGCATCTTTTTCAGCATGATCATCAACGATGGCGGCTATGCGCTGCTGATGCTGGCGTTGTCCATTACTGCGGCGGTGCTGCTGCGCAAAAATCCCCAGGCTGCCATGCCGTGCCGACTGGCGTTGATTTTAAGTTTATGTGCTTCAGTATGGGGTATTTGCAACGGAGCATACTTTGGTATGGAGTTTGCGCCGATGCAGTTTTTTGCCGCCGGAAAAAACCAAACCGCCAATTTGCAGCTGGTCTGTTTTGTGCTGGCGCTGGTGCATTTGTCACTGGGGCATTGCTGGCGTCTGGTCAATGTGGGAAGCGTGCGGGAAGCCGTCGGGCAATTAGGCTGGATACCGATCCTGCTGCTGGATTTTATGGTGGTGCTGAGCTTGCTGGTCTATCCGGGCATGGCACTGCCGGCGTGGGCGCTGATCGCCGGAGCCGTCGGGCTGGTGATGGTGCTTGCCGGCGGCGTGGATTGGCGCGATGTGGGAGCGATCTGCAACCTGCCATTTGATTTGATCGGTTCATTTACCGATACATTAAGCTATGTGCGGCTTTTTGCAGTCGGCATGTCCGGAACCTACATGGCGCAAAGTTTCAACAGCATGGGCGTGCAGCTCTGGGAAATATCGCCCTGGCTGATCCCGGTGGGCTTGGTGGTCATACTTTTCGGACATACGCTGAATGCGGCGCTGGCTTTTATGAGCGTGCTGGTACACGGAGTGCGCTTGAACACGCTGGAATTTTCCAACCACGCCGGTATCCGCTGGGGCGGTCAGGCATTTAAGCCGTTGAAAAAATTTGAATAACAGTTATCAAAAAAATATCATCAAATAGAAAGGATTGAAAAAATGAACGAAGAATTGTTGAAAGCTCTTGCAATGGTAGGTGGTTATGCGTCCGTAGCCCTGGCTGCAGTTGGTTCTGCGATCGGCTCGGGGATTGCCGGTCAGGCAGCTATTGCGGCGTGGAAACGCTGTTATGCGCAGAACAAACCGGCGCCGTTTCTGCTGGTAGCGTTGGCGGGTACGCCGCTTTCGCAGACGATTTACGGAATGATTCTGATGATGCTGATCAAAGGCGGCACGGGCAGCGGAATATTCTATCTTGGAATGGGTATTTTTGCGGGTATGGGCCTGATGATGTCAGCGATTTTTCAGGGCAAAGCGGCTGCGGCAGGCTGCGATGCGTTTGGCGAAACCAGTAAAGGCTTTACGAACTACCTGACCATCTGCGGTATCGTAGAAACGGTGGCCTTGTTTGCGCTGGTCTTCGGTATCATGGTGATCTGAAGCACTGCAGCTCCAATAAAACATAAAAAATCATAAATCAGGACTATCGGTTCGGCTGATGGTCCTGATTTTTGCAGGCTGAAAAATGAGGGGGGGCAAGGCTGTTTGACAGATAAAAATCCGGTCAAAATGCCCCCGGCAGAACACAACATTCAGGGCTTCAAGGCAACGGCGCAGCCGGTAAGGGCGTAGTCGGAAGTCTTCGTTCGCCCGCTTAAAAAAATGGCGGCGGGATTTTTTATCCTCCCCCGCCATTCTGAAGCGCATTTTGAGCTTGAAAACTCAGAATTGTCCTGTGAAATGAAATTCTGAAAATCGCTTCACTTTTGTT
This sequence comes from Lentisphaerota bacterium, assembly GCA_015061575.1. GTDB lineage: Bacteria > Verrucomicrobiota > Lentisphaeria > Victivallales > Victivallaceae > SIG78. The sequence goes on along the minus strand of SUWF01000067.1, from coordinate 356 downwards.
CAGAAAAACTCAGAATCAATAAATATCAACGTAAACTTGCGTGAAAATAAAGACGTTTATTTTTTCTGTCGTAAACAACAAAATCTCCACAGTCAGTATTTTGGCGACTGTTGTAAAAAAGACCAGTATCTACATAAATGCTGCTATTGGAACGGAATTTGTTTTTGTGATATTCTATTTCGCCACTGGCTGTATAATCTATGGTGATTCTTTTAGAAATTTCTTCAAACTTCCAATCTTGCAAAATGGCAGCTTTTTTCAATGTCTCCTCTTCAATATCTCCTTCAAAAAAATAATTGTTGTAATTTCTATAATAGGCGGCATTGTGCAACTGTATTCCGCGACCGTTATAGGTC
>SUWF01000066.1 GCA_015061575.1 Lentisphaerota bacterium | reverse complement strand
GTCGCAGCCGGTAAAGAAAAATCCGCAATAACGGTGGATTTCAATCATGCCAAAGCCCCAGGGCACAATTCTTAAATATGCGGTCATAATTCCGGCCACCACCGGATCACCGGTAAAAAACTTTACTATATATGGTGCGGCAATAAAATAGACCACCGCCATAAATATTTCGTAATAAAAAGCAAACTGCATGGCGATCTTGCGGCACCGGAGGATCCGGCTGTAAAGTCTGCCTCCGTAGTTCTGCGCAACCATAGGCATCAAGCCGATTCCCAGCGACATAGGCAGCATAAAAGCCACCGCTTCCAGCCGTCCGGCTGCCGCCGTAGCAGCCACCGCCGCATCGCCGAAACTGGCCACGATCCGGGTGACCACTCCGTTGCCGGCAGGCATAAGGATCATGCCCAGCATCGAAGGCAGCGCAAAGCGCACGATCTGCTTCCAGGCCGGAAACATCAGCCGCTTTTTTTCAACAACATGCAAATTCCACAACTTGTGCCGTTTACCCAGCGCTGTAACGATCAAAACCGCTCCACAGAATTGAGAAATGATCGTGGCCCACGCCGCCCCGGCAATACCTAAACCCAATCCCCAGTCAAAGATAAACAATGGATCCAAAAATACATTCAACACCAATCCAAGCATCATAAAAATCCCCGCCAGCTTGGAATCCCCCACGGCCACCAGCAGACTGTTTCCGACCATTGTAACAGCTCCGGTAACGCATCCCAGATACCATATATTCATATATTCTTCAATGGGTTTGCACACCTCGCCGACGGCTCCGAATTGCCGGAAAGTCCATTCCATTGAACAAAACCCCACCACGCCCAACAGGGCCGCAACCAACACGACCAGCATCATTCCTGCCGTAACCAGTTTGGCCGCCTTGGTGCGTTTTTTGCCGCCGACAGCGTGCGCAACCGTAGCCATAACTCCTACGCCCAAACCGTGAAACACACATCCGAGGATCATGATCACCGGAAAAGTAAATCCCATAGCTGCCAGCGGCAGCGTACCCAGCATGGCCACAAAATATGTATCGGCCAGGTTGTAGCCGGATACCGCAATCGTGCCCGGCAGCATGGACAAAGCGGTTTTGAACATGGTCTTGCCAATGGTACCGGATAGATAATTTGCTTTTTTACTCATTAAAATCCACCATTATTTTTCTTGAAAATTTAAATAATATACTACCATTTTGTGTTTTTTGCCATTATGACTTGAAAAAATCTGTAAACGGGTGTATATTAAAGAATAGCTTTTGTAATTTATGATTCAACCCAACTTTATGGAGAAAAGACTATGTACAACGCATCTGACCTCAAAAAAGGTCTGAAGATCCAGATCGACGGTGCCCCGTGGGCAATTACTGAATTTGAATTCTGCAAGCCGGGCAAAGGTACTGCGCTCTATCGCTGCAAGATGAAGAACATGATCAACGGTGCCGGGATGGAAAAAACCTACCGCCCCACCGATAAAATCGAAAAGCCCGATCTGGAAGAACGCGAAATGTACTACTCCTACAACGAAGGCGATATGTATGTTTTCAGCGATGCCGAAACCTATGAAGAAATGCGTGTTCACTCCGAACTGCTGGGTGATCAGGTCTACTTTTTGATCGAAGACAGCCTCTGCAAGATATTGCTCTTCAACGGCCAGCCCATCGAAATCACGCTGCCGACCTTTATCGAAAAAGTTATCGCCGAAACTGAACCCGGTGCCCGCGGTGATACCGCCACCAACGTTATGAAACCGGCCAAGCTGGATAACGGCTACGAAATCATGGTTCCGCTTTTCATCAATGAAGGCGATACCGTCAAGGTCGATACCCGTACCGGTGAATATGCTGAACGGGTAAGCAAGGCATAAGTTTGACTTATGACTGATTGCAAGCACAGCAAAACCGTTCCGGAAGCTGATTCCGGAACGGTTTTTTATGTCCCGCCGCAAAAAAATCTGCAACTGCGGGCCGCCTTGAAAAAATATATGCGGGAGTTTTTTGACGCCCGGGATTTTCTGGAAGTGGAAACCCCGGTACGCATTGCCGGTCCCGCCCCGGAAGAATACATTGACTGCATTCCCAGCGATGGAAAATTTCTGCGGCCGTCACCGGAGCTGGAAATGAAAGTCCTGCTGGCCAACGGCTATGAAAAAATATATCAGTTCGGCCCCTGCTTCCGGGCCGATGAACACGGCTGGAAGCATCGGGAAGAATTCACCATGCTGGAATACTACATGCAGAACTGCAATTACCGTGAACTGATGGACTTTACCAGCAGCATGATCACGGAATCGCTGCAGAAACTATTGCAGAGCAGCACATTGAAATTCCATGAACAGACAATCGATCTGAGTCTGCCGCCGGAAGTTATAACAGTGGAAGAAGCCTTCAAACGCTACACTGACATGGATATGTTTGAAGCTGACCGCAGGGATTGTTTTGATGAATTGATGGTTATGAATATTGAACCGCAGCTGGGCAAGGGTCGTTTGACCTATCTTACGGATTATCCGGCCAGCCGGGCCAGTCTGGCACAATTATCAAAAAATAACAGTCAGGTTGCGGAACGCTGGGAACTGTACATTGCCGGAGTGGAGCTGGCCAACGCTTACGGCGAATTGACTGATGGTGCAGAACAATTAGCACGTTTTGAAGCCTCCCGGGAGTTCCGGCGGCGGCGGGGAGCTGCCGAATACGGCGCACCGGAAGCGTTCAACGATGTCCTGCGCCGCAATGCCTTGCCGGTTTGCAGCGGCAGCGCATTAGGCTTTGACCGGCTGGTGATGATCGCCGCCGATGCCGAAGATATTTCGGAAGTATTATTTTAAAAAAACGACCGCCGGGAATGATAAAAAATCCTTCAGACTCCCGGCGGTATTTTTGCGTTTCAAAAAGACGTCAGCTTTTCAGCAGATCCGCGGCAGCAGTTCCCCGGTGGGCTGCGGCAGCATCGTTTTGCCGCCAAACGGATGTTTGACCAGCACTTTGCCGCTGTCAGCTGTAACTTGCCCAATAATGGCGGCATCCTGCGAACCGGGCAGCCGGCGCAGGATCTCCACAATACCGTCAGCTTCGGCACCCGGAGCAAAGATCACCAGCCGGCCTTCACACGCCAGATAGAGCGGATCCAACCCCAGCATACTGCATACGCCCTGCACCGGCTCCGCCACCGGCACGGCGGCGGCATCCAGCTCGATGCCAACCTGACTCTGGTCGCAAATTTCGTAAAGCACGGTGCCGACCCCTCCCCGGGTGGCATCCCGGATAACGTGTATATCGGGGTATTGCTGCAATACTTCCACAATCGTTTTGCCCAGCGGAGCACAATCGCTATTTACATTTGCTTCAATGCCAAACTCATTGCGTTCCAGCAAAATAGTACAGCCGTGCCGTCCGATATCGCCGCTGACGATCACCGCATCGCCCACCGCTGCCAGCGTGCCGGAAGTGTGAACATTGCTCAGCATTTCGCCCACCCCGGCGGTGGTTATAAAAATTTGATCGACCTGCCCTTTGCCGACAACTTTGGTATCGCCGGCAACAATATGCACTCCGGCCTCGGCGGCAGTGGCGGCCATAGCGGAAGCGATTTCTTCCAAATCGGCGATCGGAAAGCCCTCTTCGATCACAAACGCACACGTCAGATACTTCGGCACAGCCCCCATACAGGCAATATCATTGACCGTTCCGCAGATACTGAGTTTGCCGATATTGCCGCCGGGAAAACGCCACGGCGACACTACAAATCCATCGGTGGAAACGGCTATTTTATCTGCGGCAATCTGCAAAACTGCCGCATCGTCGGGCGTAAAATCTTTATTGGCAAAGTATTTTTTGAAAATACCGCCGATCAGTTCACTGGTCTGCCGGCCGCCGGCACCATGAGCTAAAGTTATGACTTTATTTTCCATAAACTCTTATTACCTTTAACAGTTATATTGATAAAACGCTGAGCAGGCCCCCTCGCCGGAAACCATGCACGCCCCCACCGGATGCAGCGGGGTACACACCTTGCCGAACAGCGGACAATCGCAGGGCTTGCAATCCCCCCGCAGGATCTCTCCGCAGCGGCAGGCCGAATTCACCTGCCCGTCATCGGGGGTAAGGCCGAATTTATGCACCGCATCAAACCGAGCGAACTCCTGGCGCAACTGCAAGCCGGAACCGGGGATAACCCCCAAACCGCGCCAGGTGCAGTCGCAAGGTTCCATCATATCTGCCAACAATTTTTGTGCCGCAGGATTACCTTCGGCTTTAACTACTTTGGGGTAGCAATTTTCAAAAAATACTTTTCCGGATTCCAGATTTTCAGCAATCACGGCCATCGCCATGATCAGCGCATCGGCCGTGAATCCGGCCACCACGCCGGAAACGCCCTGCCTGTACAGCTCCTGACAGAGTCCGGTTCCGATAATAGCATGAACATGTCCGGGGTACAAAAAGGCATCGGCACTGCCCTTCAATGCCTTGTAAGCTTCGGGCATGGTCTTGTTGGCGCAGAGGATGGAAAAATTATCCAGTCCGGCCGCCTGCGCCTTTTTTACCGCCAGACAAGCCGACGGCGTGGTCGTTTCAAACCCCACAGCCAGAAAAACCACCTGTTTATCGGGGTTGCTCTGCGCCAGAGCCACGGCATCCAGCGGCGAATAGACCGTTTTCAGCTCCGCCCCCTGCCGTCGGGCGTCGGCCAGACTGCCATGGGAGCCGGGCACCCGGATCAAATCTCCGAAAGTCGCAATCACCGCATGATGCTGCAACGCCAGGACCACTGCACTGTCTATATAGCCCGGCGGCGTCACGCAGACCGGACAGCCCGGGCCGGAAACCAGCTCCATATTTTCCGGCAGCAGCGACCGGATCCCCAGCCGGAAGATCTCGTGGGTGTGCGTACCGCAAACTTCCATTATCCGCACCGGCGGACCGGAGTAATTGCGCAATATCTGCAAATAATCCTCTTGGGTCATAGCCTTAAACTCCTGTTTCTTCATCGGGTTGGATCTTGGCGATCGCCACTCCCGCATGAACCATTACATAATCCCCCGGCTCCAAATCATCCAGCAATTCGGCCGAAACTTTGCGCCGGGCCCCGGAGGCATCCACCAACGCCATATCATCTTCAATGGCCACGACCCGGCCTGACAAACCTACACACATAATGCACCTCATATTTTTTGATATTTACCCGCGGCGGCCTGCCCCAGAGATATACCTCCATCATTAGGCGGCACCAGCGAATGCAACAACACCTTAAAATTCCTGCTGCGCAACTCTTTTACGCAGCACTCCAGCAACAACTGATTCTGAAAAGTCCCGCCGGAAAGCGCACAAATATTTATGCCGCTTTGCTCCCGGGCCAATTCACAGCTGTTGACGATCATCGTACCCAACGCCCGGTGAAAATTCCATGCCAGCTGATTAATGTCTGCACCGTTCAAGCGTTCCATCAGTATATACTCAAACAATTTATCCGTGGGCAATACCGCTTTGCCTGTGGTAAGAGCTTCCGGCCAAACAGTATCATCATTTATACTTAAGTTATGCGTTTTGCGCCAGTGGCGGGCGGCAAATTCCAGACTCATGGCCGCATCGCCCTCAAAAGTAGAACTGCCAGTTATGCCCAAAACTGCGCTCACGGCATCAAACAATCTGCCCGCACTGCTGGAAGCAATACAGTTGATATTTTTTTCAATCATATTGCTCAGCACCCGGTATTCCACCGGCGAACACAACGACAGTTTTTCGACATAACTTCCGCCCTGCTCCGGATAAAGTTTGTGCAGCAAGCCTGCCGCAATGCGCCAGCCTTCCCGCGCCGCAGCGTCCCCGCCGGCTTGCGGAAAAGTATCAATGTGGCCCCAACGTTCAAAACTTTCCGGCGAAGCCAGCAATATTTCGCCGCCCCAGATGGTGCCGTCGCTGCCGTAACCGGTGCCATCCATGGCTACCCCGATGACCGGCTCATAACAGCTGTTTTCGGCCATGCACGAAAGAATATGCGCATAATGGTGCTGAACCTTCAACAACGGCAGCTCCAGACTTTCCGCCAACGCCGTAGTGTGATACTTCGGATGCATATCGCAAACCACCCGTTCCACACGGCACTCCAGCATCTGCGTAAAAAGTTTGATTGATTCTTTAAGGGCATCCAGCGTGCGCACATCTTCCATATCCCCGAGATGCGGAGCCAGATAAGCCAGATCGTTGCGGACAATACAAAAGGCGTTTTTCAATTCGGCCCCGATCGCCAGCACTGAACCTTTCGGGCAATTACCCAACCGCAGCGGCAGCGGCGCAAAGCCCCGGGAGCGGCGGATCATGTAAGGTTTATTTTCAAAACAGCTCATAACCGAGTCATCGGCCCGCAAACGTATATCCCGGTTGTGCGACAATATCACATCGCAGAATGTTCCGATCTCCTGCCGGGCATCTTCAGCACTGCGGCAGATGGGTGCCCCGGCACAATTCCCGCTGGTCATAACCAGTGTATCCGTAAAATCCACACCATCGGGCAGATCAAACAGCAGACAATGCAGCGGCGCATAAGGCAGCATCACCCCCAGCGTCGGATTGCCGGGAGCCAGAGTTTCCGGCAAGGTGGAACTGCTTTGTTTATCCAAAAGCAAAATCGGTTTTTCGCTGCCGTCCAGCCATTTTTCGCACTCGGCAGTCAGCACGCACTCCCGGCGGACAGTGGCCAGATTGCGCATCATTACCGCAAAGGGTTTGCGGGGACGGTGTTTGAGCCGGCGCAGCCGTTCGATGGCTTCAGCATTCCGCCCGTCACACGCCAGATGAAAGCCCCCAATACCTTTGATCGCTGCCACTTGGCCCGCCATGATAAGCTGGCGTACTTGCGTTATCGCTGCGTGATTGTGCAAAGTGCTATCCAGGATAAAAACTTCGGGCCCGCACTCATTGCAGCAGACCGGCTGGGCGTCGTAACGGCGGCTGGCCAAATCGTTATACTCGCTTGCACATGCTTTACACATGGGGAATTTTTTCATGCTGGTGCGTTCCCGGTCATACGGCAGCGATTCCAGAATAGTCAACCTCGGCCCGCAGGCCGTACAGTTATTGAAAGCGTGCAGATAGCGGCGATCCTGAGGGTCAAACAGCTCCCGGCGGCACTCCGGACAAATGGCGATATCCGGCGGAATAAATATCTCGCCGCTGTCGGCCTGACTTTCGGCAATCACAAAGTCTTGCATGACCGGCCAATCCACCGGCATTTCCTCCAGTTGGATGATATTGGAGCGTGCCGGAGCTTCGCTGCGCAAAGCCGTTTTGAACTTTTGCAGTGCTTCCGGAGTACCTTGCGCAATTACTTCCACATAGGAACCTTTATTTATCACCTGCCCGGCAATACCGTATTGGCTGGCCATGCGATGAACAAAGGGGCGGAATCCCACGCCCTGCACCACCCCAAAGATCCGGTAAATCATGGTTTTTGCCGACTGGAGCATCATAGTTCACTCCTCCTCCAGCAATTTGCCGGAAACTGCGAAATGCGTAAAATCGATCCATTGTCCATGGAAGCTTTTTTCCACGATGCGCCGGAAAGCATCATCGGCAATGATCACATCAAAATTTCCCTCAGCAACGGTTTCCGCAAAGTCGTTTTCGCTCGCAAACTTATAGTCGCCCTGAGCATATTTATTGAAAAAGCTGCCGCTGCTGATCCGGCTGTCCGGCAAAATCGCCTGCAGTTTTTGCTGCAAAGCCCGGGCGGCAAAAACCTGATGCACGATCAAAACATTTTTTCCGGCAGCGTTTATGGCTGCCTGCAGGGTATTTTCCGGCAAAAACGGTACGGCAATTTCGTAGGGCGTACCGAATTTGCGCTCCAGCATTTGCGCACACTTCAACGCCGCCGGAGCCACCACCAGATTTTTGCTGACTTCCGACGCGCGGACGATATCAGCCAAAGTGCTGTTCATGCCGTAACACCGGAGATCGCCGGAGATCATTTGAGTTATTTTTCCGGCCGCCTCCAGCGTGCTGCAATCCAGCGGCGTAACGCCCAAGACTCCAACGGCATCGGCTTTTACCGGATATTTTTCCTGAGCAAAGGTTTTGAATAATTCGCAATAAGCTGCGGAAGCTCCGACTTCGTAATCAAGCGTACCGCAAGCTTCGATGGCCATTACCGGTATATCCAGCTTTTTCTGGCACATGCGCTTGAGGGCCGTAAAATCGGTGGCGATCACCGCCGGCACCGGCGAACCGATCATGACTGCGAATTTGCGCTGACTGCTTTGAGCGGCGGCAATAAGTTTATCGGCCAGCAGCCGATCCCGCCCCAGAATCGCATCCATATCCCGCAGCCCGGCACTGAACAGGGCACTTTTTTGCGTGAACCACCTGGGTTCATCAAAACCGCAGATATTGCCGGTACAGCCGCCGGCATCGCAAATAACGATCAAGCCGTCCAGCTCAAAAAGTACCGAAACCGCCCCTGCCAGATCCGGTGCAAACGGCGATAAATACTTCAGCAGACTTTTCATTTCAGCACCTCCGTAAACTGTTGAAAAAGATCCCTTACAGCCTGATAGCCGAATTGACGGATCTCGCCATTCCAACAGATCCCCGGTTTGCCGGGGTGGTAATACATGGCATCCTGCCCCAGCGTCAGCTGCACGGTAGAGCGGGCTGGATCGTAATTGAGCATGGTCGGCGATAAATTGGAAAAAACTTTGCAATCCGGGGCGATAGCTGCCAGTTTTTTCAGATAAACATAGTTTGCCTCACCCAACGTACCATATATTTCCGAAACCTTGAAGCCCATTTCCAGCAGCGACAGGGCCATTTCAAACGCATCCGCATTGAGCCATTCGCCGACCGCTATATTCAAACTGCCGTAGTCCCGGCGGAACTTTTTGACCGCCGCTTCAGCGGCCGCTCTATGCGGTTCATCATCCAAAGTAATGTTCAACGCCCGGCTTAAAGCCGCATATTGATTGTGGATTTTTTCCACCCGGTGCAAATTGGTCAGCTCAATATAGGGTATAGCCAGCCGGGTACTCAGATCCTGCGCTGCATAACGGGCCTCGGGATTCAATACCAAATTAAAATTGGCCTCCGCCATCGCCTGATATTCTTCAAACGTCTGACAGCGGGCAATTTCCCGGATCGTTTTGACTCCGGCACTCTGCAGCAGATCATAAAGTTCGCAATCATCCGCCAGCGGCGAAAAATACCCGAGAATATTACATGCACTGCTCTTTTTCGGGCGTTTGTTCAGCAAACTGTACACCGAACGGCGTACCGAAGCCATGGGCGGCAGCCGCCCTTCCCGGGTCAAAGCGTACATGTAACAGGGTACCGTCGGCACGCCGGATACTTCTGTACATTTTTTGCAGACCCGCTCCATATCAGTCCCCAGCAGGGCATCCACACAAGTTATGCAGATCATCACCGCTTTAGGCGGCACAGCCCGGGAAGCGCAAATTTCTTTGACCGCTTCCGGGATCCGGTTCAGATGCCGACCGGTAACGATGTCGGTATCGTCCTGCAGCAGATAATAAAACCGGTCACGGTACTTCCGATCCCGCCCCAGTGCAGAAGTATTGCGCCCGCAGCAGCCCGGCGATACCAGCAGCATCACCGATTCCGGCACCGCCAATCCGGCCCGTTTGACTCCAAAGCCCTGCGCCCCCGGCGAATTGAACGCCAGCGTGGCCGGCGAGCTGTAAATAAGATTCTTGCCGGATTGCAGTTCAGAAGGTATGTTATCTTTGCCGCATTTGACCAGTTCAGCAGCGGTAATGCTGTAAGCTTGCATATTTTTGTTCATCCTTCATCTTCACTTAACAGCAGCCGGGCCAGAGCCAGAAAACGCTGGCTGACTTCCAGAGTGCTGTCGCCTTCGATCACGGTTTTGCCTTGATCTTCCCAGCGGATGATATCATCACTGCGGGGAATATCGGCCACGATTTCCAGCTGATTATTTTCGGCAAAACTGCGCACTTTGCTTTCTTCGTTTTCCACATTGCGCCGGTTCATTACAATCCCCCGCACCCGGGCATAATCCCGGTCGGCAAAGTTTTTGACCGCGCTGTTGATATTATTGGCGGCATAAAGTGCCATTTTTTCGCCGGAAGTCACGATCAGCACCTTTTCAGCATAGCCTTCCCGGATGGGAGCGGCAAAGCCGCCGCACACCACATCGCCCAGCACATCATACAGCACCACATCCGGCTGGAAGCGTTCAAAAAGTTTCAAATCCTCCAGCAAAGCAAAGGTAGTGATGATCCCCCGTCCGGCACAGCCCAACCCCGGCGTGGGTCCGCCGGTTTCGATACACAACACATTGCCGAAACCGACTTTGGAAATTTCTTCGATGCTTTCCGGCTCCCGGTCATATTCCCGGATAAAATTCATCACCGGCATCAACGCTTCGCCGCCCAGCAGATTCACCGTGGAGTCCGCTTTGGGGTCGCAGCCGATTTGAATTACCTTTTTACCCAGCAGTGCCATGGCTGCCGCCAGATTGCCGGTAACGGTGGATTTGCCGATACCGCCTTTGCCGTAAATGGCTATTTTCTGCATAATATTATATTCTCCCAAACCGCTTTTTATTCATCATAATTATCAACTTATAATGTCCGGACTGCCTTGGATATTGAAAAGTCCAGCCATTGCTTTATTTATCAAATTCAACCGTTCCCGGTGATAGCACCGCCCGGAAAAAGCTTCGTGCGGCAGTCGCAAAAACTTTTTTCCTGCCGGAATAATCGGTGCATACATGGGATCCGCCACCACCAGCTGCACATCTTCCAGAGCCGCAGCGATCGCATCTTCGCCGGTTATTTGTTTATCGACTGCCATATCCAGCAAATTTTTGTCGCCGTTCAGCGGGTCGATCACCCGGCAGTTGATCTGCAGCTCTGCTGACAACGCATAAGCCAGCGAGCCGGAGAAAATACTCTCACCAATAACCGCCCCGGTGACCCCGGCTTGAGCATGGCGCATTTTGCAGCTGTACAAATTGCGCTTTTCTCTGCAAGCCTCATCCAAAGCCTGCTTGACCGCCCGACTGCCG
>SUWF01000065.1 GCA_015061575.1 Lentisphaerota bacterium | reverse complement strand
GGGACACCATGATAAAAGATTTCGCCGAATTTCAATACTCCATTTGTTCCCTTCCACATTTCAAAAGTTGATTTAACAGGGAATTTTTCTTTCCATGAATATTTACGGCCGCCGTTTACGAACGAAAAGTTGAAAAACTCCTCAGTTTTCCATACGAACAGAAATAATGTTTTATCTGCGGGAATATCGGTCAATCTCGCCATCTGTTTCGATTGCACAACTTTATCGCCGTCAAGAACTTCAAAAAATACACCTTTTTCAATTTGCTTTGTCATGCCTTCAATGTCAAAAGCAAAACAATGAACATTCAAGGCATTCATCAATGTTTTAACGGATACAGCAGGAACAGTTGGTTTATCGCTCTTTCTGTTTGAGAAAAAAGTAAAAATATGGATAAGCACAAGCAGTAAGATCGCAGAACCATAAACAATTGCAAGTTTATTCTTCATGAGACATTCCTTTTTACACTCTTTGGTCAAAAACAGCTGCTTTCAGCCATAAGATTATCTCCCTTCCGGATAGTAATATATCACCGCAAAAGAAAAAAGTCAAGGCGGCAACGCCGCTCGTGTAAGCACCGCAGGTGCGCTTTAATCAGGAACACCATCCTTGCTCCCGGCTTGTCCTCCGCAGCCTTGGCGAAGGAGGAAGGGAGAAAACTTCATCCGTCTTCATCTGCTCCGCAGATTACGCCGTGACAAGCAAGTGAGCAAAGGGAGCGACTTCATCCACCTTCGCACAAGGCTACGGTGGACAAGCAAGTAAGTCTTCTCTGGAGTTTGGTGAAGATGTGAAGAAAACCTTCGGTTTTGAGTGAAGAGCTTTTGTTGGCACAAAAGCGTGAAGAGAAGACTTACGTCTTCGTTCGCCATTTTTTTGGACAAAAAAATGGCGGAAGAACTGGGATTCGAACCCAGGGTAGCTTGCGCTACGGCGGTTTTCAAGACCGCTGCCTTAAACCACTCGACCATTCTTCCGCATTGTCTGTGCTATATAATTTGCCATTACATTAGTGGTTTGTCAAGTTTTATTTGCAGGAAAAAACGATTTTTCTTTGCATACAGGGTTTAATGATTTGTAAAATCATCAATCTTGTGGCATATTATATAGATTATAGTTTTTTTAAACAGGAAGGAATTTTATCATGTTAGCTAAAGAAATCCGTCAGAAATATCTCGACTTTTTTGTTAAACACGGTCATGCGGTCATCAAAAGTGCGCCGCTGGTACCTGATAATGACCCCACTTGCTTGTTCACCACTGCCGGGATGCATCCGTTGGTTCCCTTTCTGCAGGGAGCCAAGCATCCCGCCGGCAACCGCCTTACCGATGTGCAGAAGTGTGTGCGTACCGGCGATATCGACGATGTGGGCGATCCCGTGCATCTGACCTTTTTTGAAATGCTCGGCAACTGGAGTCTGGGCGATTATTTCAAAAAAGAAGCCATCGATATGAGCTTTGATTTCCTCACCGGCAAAGATAATTTGAATATTCCGCTGGAAAATCTGGCGTTCACCGTTTTTGCCGGCGACGAAGATGCGCCCTTTGATGCTGAAGCTTATCAGATGTGGCTGGATCATGGCGTAAAAGCCGAACGCATTGCCAAGCTGCCTAAGGCCGACAACTGGTGGGGACCCGCCGGAGTTACCGGTCCTTGTGGACCGGATACGGAAATGTTTTTCTGGACCGGCGACGGCGCAGCTCCGGAAGTCTTTGATCCCAAAGATAAACGCTGGGTCGAAATCTGGAACAACGTCTTTATGCAGTATAACAAAAAAGCTGACGGCACTTTTGAACCGCTTGCTCAGCAGAATGTGGATACCGGCATGGGCTTGGAACGCATCACCTGTGTATTGCAGGGCAAAAAGAGCTGCTACGAAACTGAGCTTTTTGCGGCGATCTTTGCTGAAATCGACGCCATCCGCAATGTCGAAGCAGTTCCGGCTGCTGACCGCACCGCCTCCGAACGCATCATTGCCGACCACCTGCGGGCCGCTACTTTTATCATCGGCGACGGCATCACCCCCAGCAATGTTGATCAGGGCTATGTGCTGCGCCGCCTGATCCGCCGGGCCATCCGCGAAGGCCGCAAGCTGGGCGTGCAGGGTGAATTTACCGGCCGCATTGCGCAGGCGGTGATCGCTGAATTCGGCGATGTTTACGCCGAACTGAAAGAGAATGCCGATAAGATCCTCGAAGCGTTGAAGATCGAAGAAAAACAGTTCGCCGCTGCGCTGGAAAAAGGCACGCGCGAATTTGAAAAGCTCATCGCCCGGGTACCGGAACATATTCAGAAAAAGGTCATCAGCGGCAAAAACGCTTTCAATCTGTACGAAACTTACGGATTCCCGCTGGAATTGACCATCGAAATGGCGCACGAAAAGAACTTTGAAGTCGATGAAAAAGGTTTTGCCGAAGCTTACGCCAAACATCAGGAGCTCTCCCGGCAGGGTGCCGAACAGAAGTTCAAAGGCGGTCTGGCTGACCATTCCGAAGCTACGGCCCGGCTGCACACGGCCACCCATTTGCTGCACGCTGCTTTGCGCAAAGTTTTGGGCGACCATGTGGGGCAGAAAGGTTCCAACATCACCGCCGAACGGCTGCGCTTTGACTTTTCGCACGAAGAAAAGATGACTCCCGAACAGTTGGCCGAAGTCGAAGCCTTGGTCAACGATGCCATCAAGCGTGAATTGCCGGTAGTTATGGAAGAAATGGATGTGGAAGCCGCCCGGGAATCCGGAGCGATCGGCCTCTTTGGCGACCGCTACGGCGAACGGGTCAAGGTCTACACCATCGGCGATGTCAGCAAAGAAATCTGCGGCGGACCTCATGCCAATAACACCGCTGAACTCAAGAGCTTCAAGATCCAGAAGGAAGAAAGCTCCAGCCGCGGTGTCAGACGTATCAAGGCTGTGATCGGAGCGTAAAATATTTTATGACCCCGACAAGCTGGCTGTTGAATAACGCCTTTGGCTGCGGTTGCGATTATAACCCTGATCAGTGGTTGGAAACTCCGGAAATCATTGATCAGGATATTGAGCTTATGCAGCAGCTGAATATCAATACAGTCAACTTGGGAATATTTTCCTGGAGCCGGTTGGAACCGCTGTTGGGCGAGTATGATTTTTCCTGGCTCAATGCGGTGCTGGATAAACTTGATGCGGCCAATATCGCCTATTTTATGGCCACTCCCGGGGCGGCATTCCCGCCCTATCTGGCGCATATTTATCCGGAAATCCTGCGGGTAGACCGCCGGGGCAACCGGCACCAGATCGTTGACCGCAACAATTACTGCCTGACGTCGCCGGTTTTGCGCAAACGCCTGATGCTTATTTGTGATAAACTGGCCCGGGAAGTACGGTACCGGCCCGGGTTGCTGGGCTGGCATTTGAATAATGAACTCTCCGGCGAATGCTGCTGCGAATTGTGCATCAGCGAGTGGAGAAAGTTTTTGCGCAGCAAATATCGCTCTCTGGATAAACTCAACCATGCCTGGTGGAGCGATTTTTCCAGCAACCGTTTTGCGGATTGGAGCGAAATTCCGCCCGCAAGCGAAGGATATAAAGTGCTGCCGGGCATGTATCTGGATTGGCAGCGGTTTGTCACGCTCCGGCAGCTGGACTATTTATTGTGCGAAAAAGAAGCCGTAACTTATTGGACGCATGATTTGCCGGTGACTCACAATTCCTGGCGGGTTTTCGGCAATTTTGATTGGCGCAAATTTGCTCCGGAACTGGATTTTGTATCGGCGGATGTCTATATGCAGTATCAGCTGCAGAGCGGCGATTGGCAGCAAATGTCTTATTACACGCTGCTTTACAGCCTCTACCGCAATATGAAAAGCCACGGCAATTTTGCCCTGATGGAAACAACTCCGTCATACAGTTTTGTCACCCCTTCCTGCCGTTTGAAACGCCCCGGACAGCTGGAAAGCAATATCTTTGAAGCCGTGGCCAATGGTGCAGATTTGATCAGCTATTTTCAGTGGCGGGCCGGACGCGGCGGTTTGGAGCAATACCACGGTGCGATCATCACCCACGATGGACGCAGCGACACCCGTACCGCAGTGGATGTAAAAACAGTCAATCAGAAACTGCAGGACATTGCCGACGTGCGCGGTGCCCGGGTCAAAGCTGACTGTGCGATCTGGTTCGATCCCGAAAATTCCTGGTTGATCGATGCCGCCAGACTGCCGCTCAAAAATTTCAGTTTGCTGCCCGAAGCAGTAGGAGCGATGCGGGCGGTTTTGCGCAACGGCGCAGCTGCGGATGTTATTTCGCAGCCGGAACAGATCACTTCAACTTACAAATTTATCATTGTTCCCTCCGCGTATATTATGAGTAAAGCGGTGGCCGAAAAGCTGGAAAACTTTGTGCGATCCGGCGGCACTCTCTTGCTGACCGCTTTTTCCGGCTGGAGCGACGAACACGGCTTGAGCGTTACAGATTCATTCCCAGGCTTACTGCGCAAACTCGCCGGCTTGCGGGTGGAAAGCTGTGATGCCGCCGATGATGGAGAATTGGGTTCGATTGCTCAAGCCATGCAGAGTGCAGAGTATCCGGGACGCAACTCCTCGCGCTGTTTTTTCAGTTTGATCAACGCTCCGGACAAGCTTTACAGCTCCCGGGCCGTAGCAGAACTGGTACATTTGGAAGGCGCCGAACCGCTGGCATGGTGGCAGGACGAATTTTTTGCCGGTTCCCCCGCACTGAGTATTCATAAATACGCAGCCGGAAAAGTCTACTATTTTGCCGGGTTGCCGGATGATGGATTTTATAAGGATTTTATCCGGCAGCTGATCGATGAAAAATGTATCACTCAGGTAGTTCCCGGCGTATTCCCCCCCGATGGCGTACAGCTGCAGCTCCGGAGCAAAGACAACCGGCAATGGCTTTTTATCATCAATCAATCCGGAGTCAAACAAACACTTGAATTGCCAGATGATTGGCAAAATCAAACCATCCAGCTTCCCGAATACGGCGCCAGGGTTTTGAGCAGACTTATTGAGTGCTGAAATTTATATTTTAAGCAGTTTCACGGCGTTTCCGGCGTGGATCATCTCCTCGGCGGCGCTGCCTATTTCAGTATCGTGCAGCAATTCCAGTGCATGTACCTGATCACACCAGGGACTGTCGGTACCAAACAGACAATTTTCCACTCCCAACAGTGAGATCAAATCCCGGTATTGACTGCAGGGCATCGATTCGCCGACAAAGGAAAGATCAAAGAAAATATCGCATCCGGCCAGATATTGCTTTACCTCGTCCCACATCTTCCACGATCCGCCATGCGCCAGCACCAGTTTGAGGTGCGGATGCCGCTCGTGCAGTTTGCGCAAGCTCTTGGGATCACTGTGGAATGGCGGCGCAAATCCCGCATCTTCTCCGGCATGGGTTATCAAAAACAACCCCATATTGCTGATCATATCCCAAACCGGATCCAACTCAATTTCGTCAAAGCTGAATGATTGATATTCCGGATGCACTTTTATGCCGCACAACCCGGCGTTTTGCGCCAGCTGCAGCGTTTCGGCAAACTCTTTATCCCGGGGATGCACACTGCCCAGCATGATGATCGGCGGAGTATTTTCTCCGGCGGCCCACTTGATCAAGCCCGCGCCCTTGCCCGGAGAAGTTACTATCGGCAAACTCACGGAGTAATCGATTCCGGCGTGCTGCATGGAGCGGAGCAGATCCTTGCGGGTTCCGTTGAGGGCCGGTTCCAGTTTGGCTTTTTCCCGGGCGGTCGCCAACGCCCGTTCCACTATCTTTTCCGGATAAAAATGGGTATGAAAATCTATAATCATAGTATCAAAAAGTCATTTTGCACTTGGAAGATTGCGTTTATAACGCAAAAAATCTGCATACATTATGCGGATAAAGCTGCTTTGCTGAGCGGCTTGATCTTCGATAATATTGTTGAATTCAATTTCAGTAGACGCCTGATCCGGCGCATCGGTTGCGCTGATAAAATCCTCCCGGGCGCTGTCGGCCACATTGCCGTCCGGCACGATCCGGCAGCCCATGACTACTAAGGCATCGGCGCCATGAGCAAGCCCCAGCTGCTGAAGTTTGTGCAGCAGCTGCGATTCGGTGGTGCCGGAGTATTCGCCGGAGGCGACTCCCCGGCCGATAAAGACGCAATTTTCCGGCAGCTTCTGTCCTGCCTGATAGGTATTTATGTACAATGTCGCCGGAAAACTTTCGCCCCGGTATTCAGCAGAAACACATCCGGTTAAAACTGTCAGCAGCAATATTGCGCAAACGCACCGACCAAGCAGATTTTTCATAATAGTCACCTTTTTCCGGGCAAACCGTTCTCCGGTCTGCCGCTGCCAATAAAAAATACGGAGCTGCATTTCTTTGATACCGACTGCAAACTCCGTATTTTTGTTCATTTGAAGCCCCGGACAGTATCAGCCAAGCCACAGTTGCCCCGGCCCGGCCGATAACAATTGTCCGTAAACCTCAGTACATGCGCTGCTTGCTCATAGCCCGCACCCGCAAACGCAGGGCGTTGAGTCTGATGAAGCCGGCGGCATCTTTGTGATCGTAGTTATCGGCACCTTCAAAGCTGGCGATGTTGTCATCGTAGAGGCTGTATTCGCTGCGGCGGCCGGTAACGTAGCAGGCGCCCTTGAAGAGCTTGACCCGGACATCGCCAGTGACAAACTTCTGACTTTCGGTGATCATGACCTGCAGCATTTCCCGTTCCGGAGCAAACCAGAAGCCGTTGTAGATCATATCCGCATAACGGGGGATCAAGCTGTCGCGCAAGTGCATGACTTCACGATCCAGCGTGATTTCTTCCAAACCGCGGTGCGCTTTGGCAATGATGGTACCGGCGGGAGTTTCGTACACGCCGCGGCTCTTCATGCCCACAAAGCGGTTTTCCACGATATCGACCCGGCCGACAGCGTGTTTTTTGCCCATTTCGTTGAGTTTGCGCATGATGTTGGCGGGGGAGTATTCCACACCGTTGATCTTGACCGGGATACCCTTTTCAAAGGTAATTACTACATCTTCAGCTTCATCGGCTGCCTTGGAAAGCGGTTCGGTCATCACAGCGATCTCTTCGGGAAATTCTTCCCAGGGATCTTCCAGAATACCGCCTTCAAAGCTGATGTGCAAAAGGTTGCGGTCCATACTGTAAGGTTTCTTGGCCGAAACACTTACCGGAATGTTGTGCTTTTTGGCATATTCGATCATATCCAACCGCCCGGTAAAGTGCCAGTTGGGATCGCGCCAGGCCGCAATGATCTTGATGGTGGGATCGATGGCATTGGCGTTGAGCTCAAAACGCACCTGGTCATTGCCTTTGCCGGTGGCACCGTGGCAGATGGCATCGGCACCTTCTGCCTTGGCGACTTCGACCAGCCGTTTGGCAATAAGCGGACGGGCGATCGAGGTACCCAAAAGATAGTTGTTTTCGTAAATAGCTTCGCCCTGAAGCATCGGGAAGATGAAATCACGGGCAAATTCTTCGTTGAGGTCATCAATAATGCATTTGCTGGCACCGGTGGCGATAGCCTTGGCTTCCAAACCTTCCAGTTCTTCCTGCTGGCCGACGTCGGCGCAATAGCAGATAACTTCAGCATTGTAGGTTTCTTTGACCCACTTCACGATAACCGAGGTGTCAAGACCGCCGGAATACGCGACTACAACTTTCATTTTGTTTTCTCCTTGAAAAAAATTTTCGGGTTAAAATAGTTCTTTTTCCATACTATATATAAAATACCACCAAAATGCCAATTAAGCAAGTATTTTTTTATCTATATAGTTTGCGTCAGGCAAAAAAAAGGTTATATTACATAATGAAAGGATATTTTTATGGATTTTTTTGATGATTTGACCGCCGCTATTGCCCGCAACGGCACCCGACACAGCGTCCGCTGCAGCGATAAAGTTTGGCAGCAGTTTTTAAGTGCAAGTGCGCCTGCTCCGGCCCGGACGCCCGCAGCGGCAGCTGCACATAATGAACAAGCACCGCCGGACAGAAATATTTCTCAGGCAGCCATGGAGTCATTCCCGGCGGTATCGGCTTTTGCCGGAAATCCCGCCGGGGATGTACCGGTGCCCTCCCCGGCTCCTGCAGTACCGGCAGCCTTACCGGCAGACTGGACGGCTTTGCGGCAAATGGTTTTGAACTGCCAGAGTTGTCCGCTTGCAGCGCACCGCACCAATGCGGTCTTTGGCGAAGGAGCCGAAAATGCCCGTTTGATGTTTATCGGCGAAGGCCCCGGAGCCGACGAAGATGCTACGGGGCGCCCCTTTGTCGGGGCCGCCGGACAGCTGCTGGATAAAATGATTTCCGCCATGCACTTGAACCGTTCAGAGGTATATATAGCCAATGTCGTCAAATGCCGTCCGCCGGGCAACCGGATGCCGGGCGAGGAAGAAGCCGCCTGCTGCATAGGCTATCTGCACAGACAAATCGAGCTGATCAAGCCGGAGGTCATCGTGCTGCTGGGTGGTACTGCGCTGCATTTTCTGCTGAAAGTCGATGGCATAACCCGGCATCGGGGGCGCTGGCTGGATTTCAACAACATTGCAGTTATGGCCACATTTCATCCGGCCTACCTGCTGCGCAATCCCTCCGCCAAGCGGGAAGCCTGGCATGATTTGAAATTGGTTATGGCCAAATTGGGCATTAGTATATAGTCAGATAACGGAAAGGGCAAGCTATGGTCAAAACTTTTGTACTTGACACCAATGTGCTGCTGCACAGCAGCCAATCGTTGAATGCTTTTCAGGAC
The DNA here is from genome assembly GCA_015061575.1 of Lentisphaerota bacterium. Lineage (GTDB taxonomy): Bacteria > Verrucomicrobiota > Lentisphaeria > Victivallales > Victivallaceae > SIG78. The sequence goes on along the minus strand of SUWF01000065.1, from coordinate 2,367 downwards.
AACAACATAGCTATTCCCATGGCGGTAATCGAGGAACTTGACAAGTTCAAAAAAAGCCACGATGAGCTGGGCCGTCACGCCCGCCGGGTGATCCGGGCATTGGATTCGCTGCGCATCCAGGGCAATCTGGCGGAGGGCGTAAGCATGAAAAACCTCCGCAACAGCAACTCCGGCAAACTGCGGATCGTCAGCGCCGGAACCGCCAGCAATAAATATTGGCAGCAGCTGGAATCCTTCGGCTGGGATGCCGATAAGGCCGACAACCGGATCTTGGTAGCAGCCTTGCAGCTGCAAGCGGAACTCAGCGAACCGGTAGTTTTTGTCAGCAAAGATATAAATTTGCGGCTCAAGGCAGATATGCTGGGGCTGAAAGTAAGCGATTTTGAGCAGGATAAAGTTGATGTTGAGCGCCTTTTCACCGGTTTTCAGATCATCGAAACACCCGATGAAAAACTTGATCAGTTTGCCCGGGACAAAGTGTTGAAAAAAGGCGATATAAAGTTAGCTCCCAACGAATTTGCCGTTCTGCAAAGTCCCGATGATCCCCAGCGCAGCATGCTGGCAAGATACAGCTCCGGAGAAGTTTTAAAAGCGTTGAACCTGCCCGAAGACTTCCACATCGGCAATATTGCTCCCCGCAATCGGGAACAGCGTATGGCGCTGGAACTTTTGTGCGATCCGCAAGTCAAGCTGGTCACGCTGCTGGGCGGGGCCGGTACCGGCAAAACGCTGCTGGCGCTGGCCGCCGGACTTTACGAAATATTTGAACGCAAACATTACGAAAAGCTGCTGGTATCCCGGCCGATCGTGCCGCTGGGCAACGATATAGGTTATCTGCCGGGCGATAAAAACAACAAACTGCAAAGCTGGATGCAGCCGATTTTTGACAATTTGGAATTTCTGCTGGAAGGCAGCAACAAAGATCCCCGGCAAAATCCGGAGCGCCAGGTCAGCAACCTTATCAGCAAAGGTACATTGCAGCTGGAAGCTATTACCTACATAAGAGGCCGCAGCATTCCGGAACACTTTGTGATCATCGATGAAGCGCAAAACCTTACTCCGCACGAAGTAAAGACCATTGTCAGCCGGGCCGGAGAAGGTACCAAGATCGTGCTTACCGGCGATCCGCAGCAAATCGACAACCCATATCTGGATGCCTCCAGCAACGGTTTGAGCGTAGCCGCCGAGCAGTTCAAAAACGAAAAGATCCACGGACATGTGACCTTGCGCAAGAGTGAACGCAGTGAATTGGCCGCCCTCGCCGCCAGACTCCTGTAAAAATCAACCGGTCAGCAACGGTTCATAAAATAAAAAATTTTCAAAGGTTAAACGCACGCTGTCTTACAATCGACACACAGGAATTTTTTTTCAAAAAACCTTTTAAAAAAAATTTGCTTTTTGATAAAATGCTATTATATTAAAAAGCATTGGAAATGATTCATTCATGCTCCGGCGTAGCTCAGCGGTAGAGTAGGTGGCTGTTAACCACTTGGTCCCTGGTTCGAATCCAGGCGCCGGAGCCATTTTTTTTGCCGTGATGGCGGCATGTTTCGATCCTGTCTGTCGCAGTTATAACACAAAATTTCACCCAAGTCAGGCAAAACTCGAAATCACTTTGCGATCATCGGGCAAAACTGTTTCTGAAGTATTTCTGCAATATAGTGTAACAACAGGATGGGAACCATGCGATTTTTAACTTGCTGCAAAACTTTTATCAATGCAATTATGGCAGGCTTGTTTATCGGCCTGGCCGGTACGGTCTATCTGGCCACGCCCAATGGAATGTTGGGAGCGTTTTTGTTTGCGTTCGGCTTGATGACTATTCTCTGTTACGGATTTAAATTATACACCGGCGCCATCGGTTATCTGGTGACCAAAAAGCATAACGATTTTTTCCCGTATATTGTGACTTTGATCCTTATATGGTTGGGCAATCTGCTCGGCTGCTGGATCGTCGGAACGCTGGTTCGATACAGCAGAACTTACGACAAAATCGCCGGTAAAGTAAATAGCATCTGCGCCGATAAACTCGCCGATTCACCGCTGAGCTTGCTGATATTGTCGTTCTTTTGCGGCATACTCATGTACCTGGCCGTAGAAACATACCGCCGTAAAGAATTAGGCAAAATCTTCCGCTTCGCCGCCATCTTCCTCTGCGTATCCGTGTTTATTTTAAGCGGATTTGAACACTGCATAGCCAATATGTACTACTTCTCAGCAGCCAACCTCTGGAACATAAACACACTCCTTACCATCCTGCTGATGACCCTCGGCAACTCACTGGGCGGCTGGCTGCTGCCCTGCGCTGATAAAGTTCGATGATAATGGAGATGCTTGGGGGAAGAGAAACTTTTTTTGAGGAAAAAA
>SUWF01000013.1 GCA_015061575.1 Lentisphaerota bacterium | reverse complement strand
AAGGACTTTCAGAATCAGAAAGCATATCAGCAAATTTCTGGCAGATTTAGAGCAAAGATAGAAAAAGTCCTAATGACAGGGGGCAGGTAAAACTGCTCGCCTGTCAGATAAAAAAATCTGCAAATTATTTGCAAAATCTGTTTTTACAGCTACTTTATAGAAAAGTTATGGGATGGCTGTGAAATATATTTATGACGAGCAATGTGATCTCATTGAGGATCACTTGGGGAATAAGGTCGCGCATTCAAAATATACTTTTACAAGAAAAATCTATGATTGCAAACCAGGTTTTGACAATTTTGATCTTTCGCACTTTTCGTTAATTTTTGACGTTATTCAGGCAATTTTATTTCCAGAAAAATCAGACGTTGAAACTTTAACTTAAGTCTATTTCGTCATCATCTCTGGCGGCTTCGATTTTCCCGCGAACAGCATCTATGGATTCTGTTTTTATTGTGCATTTAGACACCAATTTTCTATAAAAAGCAATTATATCATCATCCTCAAAAATATCTCCGACTTGAGAATTTTCCCAAACGATGGAACAAAGCTCATCAATCTGGTCGTCGCTCCATGAAACGATTTTTGATAATTTTTCAACAATTGCATGTGTGCTGCTGTATGATCGACTTGCTGCTAATGATCTTATGATGTTATTCTTCTCCTCTTCTTGTAGCAGTTTTATTTCTTTCACATGCGCAAACAAGAAAGATTGCAAGTTCTTAAAAAAATGTATATTTGATTTTTTACTTATTTCCCATTCGCGCCTTAGAAAAACGCTGAATTTATCTTTTGCGAATGGAGATACATAATCTTTATCTGCGCTGACAAAATAAAGATCTTCTCCCATCGGAATTGTTTTCAAAAGACACGTCCAGTTAATTGCATCACCAAATTTGCCATCTTTGCCTGGCGGATTACCGAGTGTAAATCTTATTTGAGCTTCTGCGACAAATTCAGTACACGATATTAAATTTTCTTCCGTAAAAAAACTTCTTATTACTGAATCAGCTGGTAATGTAAGTTGATTTATATCGCCTTCTATTTTACCTTTCCAAGCGGATATAAGTTTGTTTAAATCACTAAGTTTTTCATCAAACACGGCATATTCGTCATAATTTTTGCAGAATACCGGAAGATTAAATTTGATTCTATCAAACTCTTTCATACAATCAAACAACTTATTATCACGATTCCGCCAGACTTCATCGCGAACTTGGCGAGGAATCATTAATGTGATATCTTTGGTTTTCAGCAAATCTTTTAATTTGGCAAATTGCTCCAGGTCATCGCTGCTAAAGTGGTATAATGACAACCAAATATTTGAATCAAGAAAAAGATATTTCATGTTGCTTCTTCGAGTAAAACTTCTTAATATAGGATGTTATGCTGGAACAACGCAGTATTGATCTGCTCTATCATATCTTTGCTTTCCGTTTCAGAAATATCCGCTGTGGCAGCGGTTTTTATCAAGTCGGCATCGGCGATGTTGCGCCCTTTGCTGTTGACCATGCAAGTTTGTTCGCCATTGATACCGGCGCTTGGTGTCAAGTCATAAGCAGGAGCGAGTTGCCACTGGTTCCGTTCGTTTAGCAGAAATGAAAAGTTCTTGCTGTGATCATCTTTATTTCCGCTTTTGACATTGAAGATCATCCTGCGCACCATCTCCACCACATCGGCGTGATTTCTGGTCAGAATCCAAGTGAGCTTCAACAGATTTTCGTAATCGAGCGAAGCAAAGCGATGCGACGCATGAAGCAATCCACAGGCGGTATGGGTATGGACTTTGCCTTCAGGAATACGATCAAATCTCTGAACTCCAAAACAACCCCGTCCATCCTTCAGGGGAAACAGGTGAGTTTCAGGCATCGTGATCCCGGCAGCCTTTGCCGCCAGAGAATAGCGGTATTCCAACTCTCCAGAAGTTTGCGGATCGTGCTTTTCAGAAAACTTGATGATCCAGGAAGTGTAGCCTTCCGGAACATCCTTACCTCCATAAATAATATGTTTGCGGTCTGGCGACACACACGCCACGATCTTGGGGCGGGCTCCACCGGATGAACCATTGAGTTTCAGCAGTTCATCCAGAACAAGGCTTTCTTCGCCCGCAAGAATCCGGTCAACTTCACCGGAGAGAGAATCGAGTTCGATATCGCCATAAAGCTCAGAATCCTCCGCGGCTGGTTCGTATTCCAACGCCCCCATCGGATTTGCTCCAATAAGTGAAAGCCGGTCAAGGGGAGTTATTTCAGCATAAGATTTGCCCAACTTGCGAAGTTTACGGTCAAGAAGCAAACATCCCCAGCCATCTGGCAAACTGTCGTTAAAGAGCCCGAAAAGTCCATCAAACACGTGAGATTTTTCTTCAAATACACCTGACTTCAAAGGCAGTTTGAAAGGCGACAACTCAATGCTGCTATTCAGAAATGCAGGTGCATATTCAAAGAAAATCCGTTGCTTATCCTGATACAGTAAGCCAACTTCCTGTCGGCTGCCATACATATTCAAAAAAACTTTAAGTTTCATTTTTTCCTCGCTCTCTGCCGGGGCTTATCATTTTTTAGTTCATAAAGAGAATACGGTATATCGGCGGGTGCAAAAATATCAGAAAATTCATCCAATCTCCCCAGCACCAGAGCTATCCGAAGCAAATGATTAAATTGTATCTCGCCGCTTTTTTCAAAACGTTTTACTGTTCCGATCGCAATGCCAACTTTATCGGCAAGCTCCTGCTGAGTGATATTTTGTTCCAGACGGAGAGCTTTAGCGCGTTGGGCAATCGAAAGCATCACGTCAACGGGAGATTTCAAATTAAAATCAATATTGGTCATTGTATTGTCCTTTATCATCATATTCGTATAGTTAATATACATCACAATATCTATAATACAAGAGAGAAGCATAGAATATTTCAAAAAGAATTGAAATTCGGCGCAAAGTAACTTTCGTTGTTTCCGGATCAACCATAAACGCCTGTTCCTATTCGAGATTTTTGCAAGTTTTGCTGTTTTTCTCTATTAGACACATCTTTATCCTACGATAATAATCGCTCAATGGAGCTTGTGTAGATCGAAAATTGCACCAGAAAACGTTAGAAACGGATCGAGGCCGCTGTATATTACCTGACGGGGATTAAACGGGTAAAAAGTGAAGGACAACAGAGAGGATTTTTGTCTGTCAGAAGGGCGAAAAACGTAGAAAACGTAGTAGGGTCTTTAGTTTTTTTACATAACCGCTACCAAATGAATTTCAGCCAGTCACCCGACTGGCTTTTTTTGTGCCGTAAAAGTGCTTACCACAAAGGACTTTGCAAAAGAACGGAAATTCTCTAAAACCCTCCTTAGACTCCGTATCCTCGGCGAAGGAGTCTCTGATTCTCTGTTTGATGGGGGACAGAAAGGAGTACTCCTTCTATTGACAAAAAGTTATAATTTGTTGATAATCACTGTAAAATAAAAATCACCTGTCAAAACGGTTTTTAGCCTTGGTTGGTGGGGCATATTCCGCTATTTCGCAACCAGTGACAAGTCCTTGCTACTACTTCTATAGGAGTACAAAAATAAATCTCCATCGAATTTTGCGTAAAAATATTGCATTTCTCGATTGACTTTTGCAAAATAACTTGCATTTTTCGAACGAGGTATTATATTTGTTGTGTAACTGAAAGGAAAACGCTTAAATATGAATATAGAGAGAAACATTATCAAAAATTTGTTGGAGTGGAAAAATTCACCACGCCGGAAGCCATTATTGCTGAAGGGTGTCCGGCAATGCGGAAAAACATGGATTCTTCGGCATTTCGGAAAAAAATATTTTGACAATACTGTTGAGTTCAATTTTGATAAAGACTCCACATTGTCATCATTTTTCAATGGTAGTTTTGATTCAAAGCGTATCATCTCTCAATTAAGTGCGTACTGCGGGCAGAAAATTTCCCCCCAAGAAACACTTATTATTTTTGACGAGATACAAACTTGCCCCAATGCACTCAACGCATTAAAATATTTTTGTGAAGATGCTCCTGAATATGCTATTGCTTCTGCCGGTTCTCTGATAGGTCTTACCCTCGCCGCCAAAGATAAAACTGGATTCCCGGTAGGTAAGGTTGATATCAAAGAGTTAACGCCATGTTCTTTTGATGAGTATCTTCGTGCGGTCGATCCGGCTTTGCATGAGTATATCAAGACAATTCCGCTGGAACCTCTACCTGAAGCATTTTGCAATAAATTGAGCAATTATCTGCACGAGTATCTCACCGTAGGAGGTATGCCTGCGGTTATTACAGCTTTTCTGGAAACACGGGATTTCAATATTGTGGAGCAAGAATTGGACTCTATTCTGCAAGCATACGAAGCCGATTTTTCCAAGCATATTGAAGCAAGAGATATTCCGAAACTTTTTATGCTATGGAAAGCTATTCCTGCCCAATTTGCCAAAGAAAACCGTCGCTTTATCTATGGTGAAGTTCGGGAAGGAGCAAGAGCCAAAGATTTGGAAGATGCATTACGCTGGCTTATCAATGCCTCAATGGTGCAAAAAGTTAATGCGGTTGAAACACCGCAAGCACCGTTGACAGCAGTAATGGAACAGAAATTTTTCAAACTTTATCCAAGCGATGTTGGTATTTTGCGTAAATTAGCAAAAATATCTCCTGCCGTTATTGCTGAAAGTATGGATATTTTTTCGGATTTCAAAGGGAAACTTGCTGAAAATCTGGTTTTGGAACAGTTTTATGCACTTGGAATTTCTCCAGTATGCTACTGGTATAATGAGAAAGGAAAAGCAGAAGTCGATCTTCTTATTCAGGATGCCAACAGAATTATTCCGGTGGAAGTCAAGTCTGGAATGAGCCTCAATGCAAAATCATTGAAAGTATACAGAGAAAAATATAATCCGGAAATCGCTATAAGAGCATCTATGAAAAATCTGCGTTTTGATGATGGATTGTTGAATGTCCCACTTTATCTGTTGGGAGAATTGCCGCGTCTTTTAGAATTGGCAAAGAAGTCATAAAGCAAGGGGGGACAACAAAAAAATCCCGGTGCAGTACCATTTTTGATACCACGCCGGGATTACTTTTAGGCTCTTTTTTTAGTGTATTGCCGTTCCCTGCCGGACAATATGAACATCACCGTATACAGCGTTATTCATCGGAGATTCTCCGGTATTTATCGACCAGTTGTTCCTGAAACTCTTTCAGCCACTCCCAATCATATTCTGTAAACTCATCCCAACACTGACACTTGTCGGCAAATTGCGGATGCATACGCAATAATTCGCTCCAGTCTTGCGCAGAAAGAGTTTCCCAACGGCAATGCTTGACCGCTTCCGGCATAAAGTTCAAAACCAATGCCCAATCATGCCCGGAAAGTTTTTCCCATGCACATCTGTCAGCAAACTGCGGCTGCTTATCCAACAGCCACCACCAATAAGCACCGTCAAGTTCATCCCAGTTGCATTTGTCAGCAAATTGCGGCTGCGATCTCAATAAAGTACTCCAACTGTATCCGTCAAATTCTTCCCACGGACACTTGTCGGCAAACTGCGGGTGCATTTCCAGAATCATCATCCATTCCACGGGGGAAAATTCCCCCCAACAGGGACATTCAGAAGCCTTCTCAGGGTGTTCCCGCAAAAGTTCCATCCAATCCCAACTATTTGTTGGCTCTGTTTGACCTTTCATGACACTTCCTTTCCCATCATTTTCAGTGGTTAATCTTTTGTTCCGCCCCATACTGTTTCAACAATTTTTCCATTTCATCGAGCAACGGAAAGTCTGATTCATCACAGATATTATAATTATCCCAAAGATTTACCAATGCGCAAGTTGTATCTTCACCATCATTGGTGATATAACAGGCAATATTGGGATCTGCTCCGTTTTTAAGTAAAAACTCCATCAAAGGGATTCCCGAATTATCTATACTGTAATACAATGCAGTACCTGCATCGTATGCACAGATATTCAAATCATAACCTTGCTCTATAAGCCATTTCAAGGCAGTTATATTTTCCTTTAAATTTTCTTTTTCTGCTGCCGACATGTTTTCTGCAGCGGAATAAAACCCATCGAACGAACGTATGACAAGATTTTGTGCCGCCATATCCCCGTAATCATTTACCGCATGGATGTTGGCGCCTTGAGCAAAAAGTTTTTTCATCAGCGGCAGATCGCATTTGCCGCAAGCCGCAATAAACTGCTGATCCAATTCAGAACCACGGTTATTCATCAAATTTCCGGCATTGAATGCCAACTGCTGCGGAGAAAGTTCCACAAAAAAATCCTTGATTTCATCCCATGAATAGGAAAATGTTTCATCTTTTGGCAAATCCGCGACCTCATTCTTCATTCTATAACCGCATTTGGCCTTGAAAAGCTCTTTGGTCATAACATAAGTGCGCACTGGATAATCCGGATATTCTGCAGGTGCGGGAGAATCAAATCTGCCGTAATGAATTTTTATATTCTGTATATTGGCAATTTCAGCGGCAATTTGCCAGAACGCTTGAATATATTGCCGGCGTTTATCATTGATATACCGGATCGAGCGGAATGTTGCGGCAACCGGATACCATTCAATTGCCAACGCATCGGCAAATTCCGGGGCAGCCGCCAGACGTTTTACCGCTTCTTTCCACACTGAAACTGCGTAATATGCCAAAGGAGTGTAGTATTTTTCACCGAATTGCTCCCCATAATCATCGACTCTGGGAGTGATGCGGCTTTCCCCGGGCATACACACGCCGATCGGACAGAAGCCGACATCATGAGTCTTATGTACCCCCTGAACATTTTTTATTTCTTCAGATGTCAGCAACTCCGTCAATCGCAAAACCGGCAAATCGTTCATTTTCATCTCCATAAAAGTATTTTTTCTTAATTACAGTAAATATACACCCTTCAAGTGGACTTTTTGCGTCCACTCTGGAAATATTTTACGAATAATTGGCAATTTTTCGGGGGGCAAACACAAAAAATCCGGGAATTATATGTTTTGACATATTGAAAAGCTTCTTTGGGGACTTTCCTGAATATAACTGTGGTTATGTGGTAATGCTAATGGCAAAACTTTGAAAACCGGCTTTTTTTATTTCGGCAAGGCTCCGTTAGCAGCGCCCGGAGCCGCTGCTAACGGAGCGAACTTTTTAATAGACCCTTGCGGGATTCTGTGACAAAGTTCGCTTGCTTGCATCTTGCCAAATTACATAACGGTTCTGCAGCTTGTGATGTCAATAAATTGGCGAAAATGCGTTTTTTTTACGTTTAAAATTTGCATTTTGTGAAAAATGATGTATCTTATGTAACAGACAGCAGCAATGCTCGATGCGTCCCTATCGTCTAGAGGCCTAGGACACCGGGTTTTCATCCCGGCAACCAGGGTTCGAATCCCTGTAGGGATGCCATTTTTTTTGTCTTAATAACACCAGCAGAGTGTGCCGGTGTTATTTTTTTTCTTCAAGGTTCAGAGGGCGGGAGTGATTTTCGTTCAGGAAATCCTGCATTAAGGGTATCAGGATCTTTCTGATCCGGTGGAGATGGGAACGCACGGTACCACGGGGGCAGGAGAGTTTTTGTGCTATTTCTTTTGGCGATAAATCCTGATTAAAATACAAATCGGCGGTTGTTTGTAACGTTTGCGGCAATTTTTTAATAATTGAATTAATAAACAACTTAATTTCTTTATTCATAAAACTCCTTTCCGGGCAATCATTGCTGAAATATGTGACTGCTTCATTTTTTATGTCACAAATTGAATTTTCTGCAAAAATAGTTTGGGTAATCAAACTGTTTTTATAATATTTGGAACGGTAATAACTGATAGTTTGATTGTGCATTATCTTGTAGAGCCAGGTGAATAAATTAGCTTCCGAACGGAACTTGTGCAAGTGTTCAAATGCTGTAACCATAGTGTTTTGCACAACTTCTTGAATGTCATTATCAGTATGGAGCATTTTTCCGGCGTAAGCAATCAGCTGTTCCTCGTAGCGGTGGACGATTTCATCAAAAACTATGGTTTGGCCAGCCTGAAACAGCCTGATCAATTCCTGATCTGTAAGATTCTGAAAATCAGACTTCATATCTCAAATACTCCGTTTATTCAGAAAACTTTTTTCAGATATTTATAATTAGCTTGTTATTATTTTTTAACTGAATAAATTAATAAATAAATCTATCTGGCCTTTAAAATAACACATAAAAAGCGGAAATCAAATTAAAATAAGAAGAAAATACAAGAAAATCCAGTTTTTTCTAAATAATAAGCTTAAAAATTAATAAAGTGTGTTTTCCAAAGCAAAAAGGTCTGGCGGCATGAAACGGTCAGAAAAAAATCGCAGATTTTCCATTTTGCCAGCTTAGGGTTGTAAGCATAAAAAAGCGGCCTCAGTATGCGGGGTAGACTCAGGAAACAAGTCCTGATAATGTCGGCCTGCCAGCCGACCGCAACGTCAGTGTACATCAACTTATTGATTTTGTAAAGAGTAATTTTGCCGTAATAAAAAAAGTCAGCAAACACCGTAAATTCGTTCAACAAGGAGCGTCCGCGACCGGAATGCTGACCATTCATTTGCAATATTCGTAACTGGCGCAGGCAGAATCGTTGGGGCAGTATTCACAGTTTCCCTGAATTATTTCTATTGACATCTGACTGCTGAATTTGCTCTGCTTGCTTTAAAAATGATTGAAACAGCCAGGATATTTCATTTACTCATTTGACTTTTTATTGTTGCAGTGTATTATGTAATAGTGGAAGTAGTAACAGCAAAATTGTAATTGCAATGTGCACTTGCAGCAGATCTTGTTGTTTTTTAACGTTGAGCATCGGAGAGTTGCAGAACTTATGCGGGAGATATTCAAGTATATATTTATAGGGTTGGCAGTTGCCGCTCCGGTGCTTATTTTATGCCGGGATGGTTTATTGATGAGTTGCGGCATGGGGATTTGCGTGCTTGCACCGGCACTTTTTTATCCGGCATTTTACGGAAACAAATGGGATTATCTGCGCATGACCGGATTATTGCCGGCAGCTGCGGTCGTGGCCGCCGGAGCGATGCTGCTGGTGGATCAAATCAACGACATAAGCGGCATGGAAGGCATGGCAATGATGTTTCTGCAAGTGGAAATTCTGCTTTTTTCCATCCTGCTGGTTTGGGTAACGGGGGCCTTTTGCTGCAAACTGAAAAAGCTGCTTAAAACAGTCATTCCCGGTATTGTCTTTACCGTTTATCTGCTGGTCGGCTGTGTGGTGACTTTGACCACCAGCTACCATGTTCCCAACTTTTACTTTCTGCTGTTTGGAATCATACCGTTGCTGCTGATACTGCCTTTGAATATAATTATGACTGTACGCATATTTTCAGTTTGACTGCCTCAATAGGGAAGTGCGCCCTTGCGGGCGTAATGGTGTGCAGTTTTTATGAATTTTTTTTTGAGGTGATACACCGGCAAAATACCTGAGCCCGGTGCGCTGTTGCCGTCATCATTGGAGAGCGCCCAACAGACGTATTGCTCCGTAAACACAACTTCACTCAAAGGGTAAATCAGGTTGATAACACCGCACTGGTGCTGGCGGAGTATAAGTTTTTTCTGCGGCAGGGCGGCTGAACATGGCAATGATTTTTTTCAACATAAGGCAAACTCCTTTCATTTGATAACTTGCATTTTGCTTTTGATGATAATATATTACACGCAAGTGGACATTTTGTGTCCTGTCTGGTTTAAAATGTGAAAAAAATCCAAAATTCTTTTGAGGAGATACTTATTATGCCAACTCACAAATCCCAGCTGCACCGCCTGATGCGGATCGCCGCCTTGCTGAAAGAAAACCGCTATCCGAACTCTGAAACATTGATTTTGGAGTTTCAGCGCATTGCTCAGGAGGAAGGTTTGAACATCGAGTGCGGCAAAAAAACTATCCTGCGGGATATGAAGACGTTGAAAAATGAATACAACTGTCCGCTGGCTTTTGACCGCGCCCGCAACGGCTACTATCTTAAACATCACGGCTGGGACTTTGTGGTACCGGCATTGCTGGACGAAAACGAAATGCTCGCAGCGGTGATCGGAGCAAGGATCGCCGAAGAGATCTTTCCTTCTCCGCTGAAAAACAAGATCCGCAACGCCGTGGATTATCTTTTGCAGAACAACAACCCGGATTTTCTGGACACGGCCAACATGGATGGCTTGAATATTCTTTCGGGGTTGTACGCCAATTTGGAACCGCAGATTTTTCAAACCCTTTTTCAAGGTTGGCAAACTAATCACTGCGTAAAAATCGCCTACGCCGACTGGCAGGGCGAAGTTACAGAACGCACCATCGAACCGCACACGCTGGTATTTTTCAACAACTCGTGGTACACCAAAGGTTTTTGTCATTTGAAGAATCAGGCGCGGACTTTTGCGCTGCAGCGGATAAAAAGCGCCGAGCTGCTGAATGGGACTTTTGAGCCCGACCGATCGATCATATCGTCAGTAAACACGGATGATTTTCTGGGATTTGAGAAGATAGAAAACGTAAAACTCCACGCTTCCAATTGCGCACTTGACCGTTTGCGAGCAGCGCCTTTGCACAGTCAGCAAGAGATCCACGCCGACGGCACCGTAGATATTCCGGCGGTATCCAAAGAGGTATTATTTCCCTTTATTTTATCGCAAGAGGGCAACGTAAAGCTGCTTGAGCCCCCGGAACTGAAATCCGAGCTGAAAGAAAAGTTAAAAAAAATGCTTGAAAACTGCTGAAAATGAATAGAGAGGACATAAAAAGTCCACTCTCAGCTATTATATTAAGAACGTTTCATAACCGGGAGATAACACTGTGAACAAAAAACTGAGCAATTTTACGTCAAAAAGGAGTTTGGAATCATTCAAAAATTGCACCAACGTGCATTTGACCGAGGTCAACGATTTGAATAAATTTTTATTTGAACTCGTAGTGCAGTTTTATAGGGGTCTCAAACCGGCTCTTTGGCAGCGCCTGCGTTGGGTTCAGGAGTTTTTGCACATTTGGAACGTCAGGCCGAATCTTTCCAGATATTTGCCCAGACGGTCGGAGTCGTTGGTCGTGTTGCGCTGCTTGCGCGATACTGCAAACAGTTTTTTTCCCGCTTCGGCACGACTCCGGCTCTGGCGGCACACTTCCACTACTTTGACAAGTTGGCACAGGTCAAATTCATCGAATCGCGCTTGATAATCACTTCCCAGCAACCCCGCTAATAACTCGTCTGCAGAAGAACTTTGCTGACTCTTACGCACGCGGGCGATTTCGCCTTTTACCACCTTTTCGTCGATCCGGCCGCCGTTCGATAAGGTCGCCATCCGGGTGATCATGGCGTTCAAATCCCGAAAGTTCCCGCGCCAGCTGGTCGAGGGATCCAGCGCAAAACGCATGAATTCAGATTTGGCTTCTTTGTTGAAGGTTATGCGTTTGCCGCTTTTTTCGGTAAAACATTGCAGCTCGTAGTCCACGTTCGGCTCAATATCTTCACGACGCTCCGCCAGTCCCGGCAGCTGAAAATCCCATAAATTGATCCGGGCCAGCAAGTCCGAACGGAAACCACCTGCGTTTACCGCTGTTTCCAAATTGCGGTTGGTGCCGCAAATCAGCTCAAAATTGCTCTCGCTTTCGCTGTCGGCGCCCAACGGAAAAAACTTCTTTTCTTCGATCGCACGCAGCAGCATTGCCTGTTCGTCAAGCCCCAATTCGCCGATCTCATCCAGAAAAAGTATTCCGCCATCGGCCTTTTTGAGCAGACCCGGACGGTCAGCGACCGCACCCGTAAAGGCGCCTTTTTTGTGCCCGAAAAGCACGCTCATGGCTTGATCGCCACGCAAAGTTGCGCAGTTGACATTGACAAATTCACCCCGTATTTGATTGTTGAGCTTTTTCAATTCATAAATACGCCTGGCCAGCTGCGATTTGCCCGCTCCGGTGGGGCCGGTCAGCAAAATCGGTTCGGCAGAACGGATCGCCACCCGCTCGATGGTTTCGATCAACTCGTTGAACTGTTGATTCCTGGTGGCAATGTTGTTTTTCAGAAAATCCAAATCGTTTTTCCGCTCCACCGCAAAGCGTTTGGCCAGCATATCGTAGCGCGAAAGGTCAAGATCAATGATATTGTAAGAGCCTTCCGGACTCATCCCCGGATGGGTTTGGATGAGTTTGCCCGGCAGATGATGCGATTCAGTGAGCAGAAACAGACAAATTTGCGCCACATGCGAACCGGTAGTTATATGTATATAATAATTATCTTCTTCGCCGGAAAAATCATGGCTGCGGCTGTATTCGTAAAGTTTGCTGTAAACCTCCTCAAAATCCCAGGGATCGTCCATAACGATCGCTTCCGGAATCACCTCGGTAGCGGGCGAACACTGCTTTATATCCTCAACGATCCGCTCTTTCAGACTCTCAAATTTAGGCTGATATATGAGGTGATAACGGTCAAAGTGCAGATCGTTCTGCATGGCAAGTGCTACTGACGGCCGCCAAACGTGCCAGCGGCTCAGACCGCGGGGCTTGCCCGCTCCGTCCAAAGTCGAACCCAAAAGCGAAATCAGGATGTTCATAATATAAAATCCTATATTTATATATAATATTTTATATCTTTTAATATAATCGCAAATCGGTCAAATACAAATTCGGTTGGCCGATAAAAAAAAATTTACGCTCAAAAATAGGATTTTTTTAATTTTTTTTACATTTTATCCCAAGTTGGCACGCCTTTTGCTGAATATATTGGCAGAAAAGAAAACCTTGCGCAAAAATAAAAAAGATGAAAGGATCGTGACTATGCTTATAACATTGGCACAAGCACTCAAAGAAAAAAATCGTCTGGTGGGCGAAATCAGTAATTTGTGGAACCTGGTACGGCGCGAAAATGCCTGCTGGGAAAACCGCACCCGCAGTATTGATGTCAACGAAACGATGCAGACGATCAATGAGTACACCCAAAAACTTATTGAGCTTAAAACCAAAATCGGTAAAGCCAACGCCGGTAATCTCGAAAATATGTATGCGCTCGAAGAGTACAAAAGTCAGATCAGCAAATACGGTAATATCGATACCGATGAAGAAGTGCGTTATCTGGGCGAAAACGAAGACCGCACACTGAGCAAAACCTGCATTATCAAAACCAGTGAAGTGCTCAAATTGCAGAAGAGTTTGCAGATAAAATGCAACCAGCTGCAGGATGCACTCGATGAATATAATGCAACTCATAAGATCGAGTTTGATACTCCGCTTAAATAACTGGCGGGGTATAAAAGTCAAACTGGCATCCTGCCGGTTGGGCTGAGAGAAATTTTCCGGCCGATAAAGTGTCGGGCTTGTATCCCGACTCCGGAGCCTGATATTGATACTGCTTTGCAGAGTGATTCTGCAATCAAGATTTAAGGGTTAAGGACTTAAAGATCAATCATCACTCCTCAAGACTTAAAACTTTTTTTGCGGCCGGGAGTTTCTCTCCCGGTGGAAGTTCAGCCGGATGGCTGCTTCCCCGGGCTCTTTTTCAACTGTAAACTGAAAGGATATAAAAATGGAATTTGTAAAAAGTGATGGATTGCCCATACATATCAGAAGCTGGTGCCGGGATGTTGAAGATACGGCAATGGTGCAAGCCGAAAACCTGGCCCGCCATCCGGCACTGCGGCACTTTGTGGCGCTCATGCCGGACTGTCATTGCGGTATCGGTATGCCCATTGGCGGAGTGATAGCCGCCAAGGATGCGGTGATCCCGGCGGCGGTCGGCGTGGATATCGGCTGCGGAATGATCGCCGTGGAAACGGATATTCCTTCCGAAAAACTGGAAGATATGCGGTTGCGGCGAGCTATCCACACCCGCATCAGGGAACTTATCCCGGTGGGCGACGGCAACCGGCACAAAGAACCACAAACGTGGGATGGTTTTGCTGAATACTTGGATACTCCGGGAGTTGATACGCAATTTGTTACCAGCCTCGATCGGCAAAATCTCGGTACTTTAGGCGGCGGAAACCACTTTATCGAAATCCAGAAAAGTGATTCCGGTTTTGTCTGGTTGATGATCCATTCCGGAAGCCGCAATCTGGGTAAACGCATCGAAGAAGTGTATCAGGAAAAGGCTATGCAGCTGTGCGAACGGTTTTACTCTCCGCTGCCCTGCAGTGATCTGGCATTTCTGCCGATTCAGGAGGAGGCTGGACATAACTACTTCAGAGATATGAATTTTGCTTTGAAGTATGCCTTTGAAAACCGTCAGCGGATGATGACAAAATGCAAGGAAGTTCTGGCGGAATTTGTGCCGGAAGTCAACTTTTTGCGGGAAGTGAATATCCATCACAACTACGCCGCTTTTGAAGAACACTTCAACGAAACTCTGTGCATCCACCGCAAGGGTGCCACCAGTGCCAAACTTGATGAAATCGGGATCATTCCCGGCTCTATGGGTACTGCCAGTTACATCGTGCGTGGATTGGGAAATCCGGCCAGCTTTATGAGCTGTTCGCACGGAGCCGGACGGCGCATGAGCCGTACCGTTGCCTGCAACACACTGAACGTTGACGAGTGCAACGAAGCCATGAAGGGCATCGTCTGCGACCGCTGGCACCCGGTGACCCGGTACGGCAAGGGCAGGAAGGTGCTGGATCTCTCTGAAGCTCCGCAGGCGTACAAGGATATCGAAGATGTGATCGCTTCCGAAAGCGATCTGGTGGAAGTTCAAGTCCGCCTGACGCCGCTGGCGGTGATCAAGGGGTGAACGATGATTTGTCAGATGTGCAATATTGATTCCCAACTGACCAGACATCATTTGATACCGCGCTGCAAGGATAAGTTCAAGGTGGGAAAAACCGTTGATTTGTGCGGCAGTTGTCACACTTTCCTGCATGCGGTATTTTCAGAAAGTTATCTGAAATTACATTTGAATACGCTGGAAAAAATATTACAGCACGAACAGTGTCAAAGTTATTTGCATTGGCGGAAAAAACACCCGGGTTTTAACACCAATTCAACCAAAAAATCATCAAAAATAAGAAAAATTTGACCTGGAGCAGATTGTTATGAAAAAAAATTGTGTTATTCTTAAATGGAATCCGGCCATTTCTTCTTACAGTATGTGCCGTTTTCTGAACAATATTTCGTGGAGTGAACCGGAATCCGATTGGAGCATTTATGACTATGACCGGGTGAAAGCCGGAGATCAGTTTTTTATGCTTAAAGTCGGCATCGGTACTTCGGAATCGTGGCGGCGGGCAGAATCACCGGCGATCCGGCGGTCGGGGAGGATTGGAGCGGACGGGGACGCAAAGTCTATTATGCTGACTACGAGTGTTCGTTTATGGTCAATCCCGAAACTCTGCCGATCCTTGAACGCTGCGTGCTGGAAGAAAACATCCCCGGCTTTGATTGGAACGGCGGACATTCCGGCGTAGTGCTCAGCAATCAACAAGCAACGATGCTGAATCGGCTTTTCAGCAAATATCTGAGCGATAATGCGGCAGTTTTTGCCGAGCGGCTGGAACTGATAAAGGAACGCAGTATGGATAACGACCAGATATATGCTGATAGAGAAATTTTCAGGCAAATACAAAAAAATAATGATCGCTCATAACATTGCTGGCGATCATAAAAAGCTATACCCGGGAGCTGTGGCAGAAACTTTGTCTTTTGCCGCACTCCCGCTGCTGAGCCGGAGGCGGTATTACTCGTCGCCCAGATATTTATCCTGAGCGCAGTAATTCACCAGATAGTCGTAGATGGCTTCTTTTAACGACATGGCCGGTTCGGTGTATCCGGCGGCGTGGAGTTTTTCCATCTCGGCGCAGGTGTAGTATTGATAGCGGTCACGCAGATGTTCGGGCATATCGATGAACTTCACGTTGCGGGGCTTGTTCAAAGCGGCAAACGCTGCATCCACCAGTGCGTTCCACGTTTCGGCACGGCCGCTGCCGATGTTGAAAAGGCCGGCTGCCTGAGTGTTCACACACGCCAGATGCCACAGCATTTTTACTGCGTCTTTGACATACAAAAAGTCCCGCATCTGTTCGCCGTCGGCGTACTCTTTTTTGTAACTGCGGAAAAGTTCCATCGTGCCGCTTGAGGAAATCTGCTCGTAGGCCCGCAGCACCACACTGCGCATCCCGGCTTTGTGAAATTCATTGGGACCGTAAACATTGGAAAATTTGCACCCCACAAGTTTATTCAGCCAGCCCCGCTGTTTGGCATAAAGATCAAACATCTGTTTGCTGTAGCCGTACATATTCAGCGGACGCAGCTGTTCAATGCAGCTTTCGTCATCTTTGTAGCCCAGTGCGCCATCGCCGTAAGTAGCGCAGCTGGAGGCGTAAACCATGCGGATATTGCGTTTGATGGCAAATTCCGCCAACATGCAGGTGTATTCAAAGTTATTGTGTACCAGATAGGTTGCGTCACGTTCGGTGGTCGAAGAACACGCCCCCAGGTGCATGATCCCTTCGATCGGAGTCTGATCAAATTTACCGGATCGCAAGGCAGTTTGGAAATCTTCTTTTTCCATATAATTGCTGTAACGCAGCGCCCGCAGATTTTTCCATTTATCGGACTCGCCCAAATGGTCAACGATCAATATATCGCTGATATTCTGTTTATTCCAATACCATACCACTGCACTGCCGATCAAACCGGCACCGCCTGTAACGATCCACATCTTTTTAACTCCTTATTGTCCTGTAATTTTGGATACCGCACTGCGGCGCACGGAATCCACCGGGTTTTCCAACCCCACCAGCGTGGCGTAAATGGCAAACGATGTTTCCACTTCCGCTTCGTTTTCGTCATTGCGTTCACGCTCGATTTCTACCATGGCGCTGACCTTGATGCAGTGGAAAAGCCTTGACAGCGCAAAACTGTGCTTGGTGAATGCTCCTTCTTCAAAGTCATACGCAATGCTGTAAGCGCCAAATGTGCGGCGGTCAGGCGTCAGCGGGGCCGATACGCCGAAACTCAACGTCTGGGTACGATCAGTCACATAATACTGGTCAAAGGCACTGCCGGAGTCGATTTCAGTAAGCGTGCTGCCCATGCTGTAGGCGGCACGACCGATGTAACCGTCTTTGTAGTCGTAGGATATGTTGAAGGTAATATCTTCGATCGGTCTGTACAGCAACTGCACATAGAGCCGGTTGAAAAACGTTCCATCCAGCCCGGGCCGTCCGGCATCCCGGGTGCCCCGGGTGCTGGTAAGGTTGTGGGCCTGATTCTGCCCGGCGTCGATAGAAACAAATCCGCTCAGCGACAGCTGTTCGGTCGGGTTGAAGGTCAACTTGGTGCAGAAGTCGCCGATGTGGTTGAAATCGTCATCGTCGTTAAAGTACAGATCCCAGTAGTTTTCCATCGAAAACCACTCATACATCTGGGAATTCTGGAACGTGCCCCGCCGGGTCTGTAAACGGTTGCGCAAGCCAAAGCGGATGAAGTTCAACTCTTTGATCCGGTCAATATCGTCAAAGCAGAGCAGTTTTTCGCGATCGACCGTCGGATCGGTTATAAACGTGTAGTTGATATAAGGTTCGCAAATATGCCGCAACCCGTCCAAACCCAGAAATTCGCTGCGCACATCCTGCCAGGTACGGTAGATCTTGGTGTTGGCTTCCACGCCAAACTCGGCGATCACCCGCAGTTTGGCGCCGCCGCGGTCATCGTAATTTTTGACTTCCACACCATAGTCATCGCCCCGATCGGCGGCTACCTGCAGTGCAAACACATCCTGTTCATCCAGCTTGGTGCGTGAAGTATTGCTGTAGCCCGTCAGCCGCAAACCGGCCCGGGGCACGATGTTGATGAAGCTTGTCCGCAGCGGATAGTAGAGGAAATTGACCGTATCAAAGCGGCCGGTATCGTAATCCGCCAGCTTGCTGAGCGGATTTTTGAGCTTGCGGTCAAATTCGATCCAGTTCATGCGCATGTAAGCTGCGCTGTGCGAGCCCTGATAATACAAATTGGTATTGGGCAATATCTCCTGCCGGGGCATATCCAGACGGAATTCCGGCAGTTTTTCCACCGTGGTGAAGAAGTCGTTCACCTGAAAACGGGTGTACAGCGCTGTGGAATAGCGGTCGCCCTGATATTCCAACGCCGCATAACTCGGCGGTTCGGTCATGGTACTGGCCCGGTCAGAGAAATAATCATCGAGCATGTAAGCATCACTCATCCACTCCACCTGGCCACGGAAGTCCAGGCGCGGCGTCAGATGCGTCATGTGCGTAATGCGGAAATCAAAGCGGTCATGCGGAATATTCAACCGGGCGTCGCTGTCCGCACGGCCGGGTTTATCGCTGCTGCTTTCGTAGGGACGATGATCATCGATGGCATAAGCGACCAGTTCGGTGCGGGAATTTTCGGTCTGGATGGAGCTGTGCGCACCGTAACCGATGCCCCGCAGACTGTACCAATCCAGATCCAGCACGAGCGATACCGCCGGATAATCGATCAAATCAAACTTCTTGGAAAAGAGCGCATAGTATCCCCAGTCGCCGCTTTTGCCCAGCTGCATCTGGAACAAACCCGGACTTTCGTCCTTGGGCGTGTAGACCATCGGCAGCCACAAAAACGGCACACCGTAAGCCCGCAAAGTAGCATTGTATCCCCACAGACTGTATTCGGTGTAGTCACGTTCCAAATTGCTGAAACCGAAGCCGTTGCTTTCGTGCGGATATATGTTGGCACTGCTCATGCCCAAACTGTAGTGTCCCTGATCTTCCCGCAGATATTCGCAGCTGGATACTTCCAGATCTTCCAAACGGATCTCGCCGCCCGGCTGCCGGATGCCCCGTTTGGCCCGGCAGGTAAAAGTTTTGACCTGCATGATTATATCGCTGAAAGTCAGATTTCCGGTCGCCAGATTGCCGCTCATGCGGTTGGCGGAAAGCGTACTGCCGAAGTTTATCAGATCGATCCTGACCTTTTTGTTTCCCAGCGGATCGACCTCCTGACCGGTTATTTCCACGGCAACATCCGGCGTGGTCAGCAGCGCATTGAGTTCATCCAGCGTCACTGTCAGCGGCGTGCGTTTGAGCGCACTGAACGTTATGTTGCCTTTGGCTTCAATATCCCGGCTTTCCAGGTCGATCATCGCCGAATCGGCCCGCACGGTCAGATTGCCGTAGGGTATGTACACATTGCCTTCCACAAAAAGCGTCCGTCCGCTCAGGCGCCATTTGTCGGCCCGGGCATGGTGCAGCTGTTTGCCGTTGTGTTTGGGCAATTCGATTCCCGGATCGAAGTGCTTGGCAAACATGGCAGTATCGCTCTCGGCGGCTGACAGCAGCAGCGGAGCCGCCGCCAGCAGCAGAACTGAAAACTTTTTGATGGAATGACTTATTGACATAAATTATTACTTTTCAAATTTTTCCAACAGAGCTTTTTCCGTTGCCGTGGTATAGAAACCTTGTTCATCCAGCGTTTCGGACGCATTTTCAAGGATGCTGCTCAGCTGGCTGATGGGGGTCAGCGGCATATCTTCGCAATTCGGGAAGATCACCGTTTTGCCCGGGAACTTGGCATTGGCCACAGCGTCCAGACCTTTTTTGAGATCCTGCATACCGCCGATGGCCGCCAGCGCAGTCACCGGCTTGAGTTTGCCGGTAGTAGCCAGTTCCAGCGTGTGGCGCAGATGGGCGGTCTTGCTGCCCGAAGAACCGATGTAGCGGCCGCCGTTGTGGGCGATCGCTGCCAGATCCAGTTCGCCTTCTTTGCCCGCCGGGATACCGGCAAAAATATTCATCAAACCATCTTTGCCCAGATGAGCTGCCGACTGCATCAGCACCGGCACCACCGGTACGAGCATGACGATATCGTCAAAACCTTCCGGAGCAAAGTCGTTGAGTACCTTTTCAAATTCTTCCGGCGTCATGGTCGTGGGGTTGACGGCCACAAATTCAATGCCGCGTTCGGCGATCTTATCGGCCAGCAGGCGTTTGACGTTGTCGATACGGGTCTGGTCCATATCGGAAACCAGGATCCGCTTGGGGCCGTTGGGATTTTCCACCGCCATCTGGGTGTGCATCTGCCCCATGGCACCGGCGCCGCCGGGCAGCCAGCAGCTGCCGCCGGCTTTGAGCGTGCTGCGCACGTTGCGGCCGTAGGCGCTGCTCAGATCACGGGAGGTCGTGCCCTGATAGAACCAGCCCTGATAGTGGATGCTGCCCACGTCGAAGGAGAGCTTTTCGGCCGGCAGTTCGCCGCCGAAGCTGACTACGGCACCGAAAGCACCGAGCTTGGCCGCTTTGGCCGTGGTTTCGGCGCAACGGTCGGCCACAAAAATATCGTCAAATTTTTCATCTTCCGGTAACGCATCGACCACAGCGGCTTTCAGACCCAATTCAGCTTCCAACGCCTTGACAGCGGCATCATCCAGACCGCAAACGGTCAGGCTGGCGGGTTTGTTTTCGGCAAACAACTTACCGGCTGTGTAGGTGTTGCCCGCTTTGCCGACCACCAGCAATTTGCCGTTGGCTTTGGGGGTGGTGCGGTTTTCGATCATATAAGCGGCCTGCACGCAGGTCCAGGGTTCCAGCAGAGCGGCCACGGCGCTGGGCATGTGTTCGGCCACCGGCAGCAGATAACAGCCTTCGTCGCCGTTGAGTACCCGCTGATCCAGCACGCTGTACTGCGCCATACCGCCGTCGATGGCGTAACCGTAGGCAAAACCCTTGCCGTTGACGTAAATATCGGCCTGAATGATGAAACGCTGACCGACTTCGTACTGCTTGGCCAGCTTGGCACCGACCTTGACCACGCTCATGACTGCTTCATGGCCGGGGATGACCGGATCTTTGGAGAGATCTTCCGAAATGACCCGCGGATGACTTTCACCGGCCCGGATCAATTTAACGTCAGAAAAGCACAACCCGATGGCATCAATACGCACCAGCAGTTCATCATCTTTGATTTCCGGCACATCGACTGTGCAGGGTTTGTCATCTTTGCCAAAAGCTTCAAAACCGGTGCCGAACAGCGGCCACGCCAACATCTTTTCGGGTATAACACTCATAATTCAACCTCTTTTTTCCTGATCCACAACGAAACGTTGATCCGTTATATAATACTCGCTTATTTTGTAAAAGTCAAATCCTGAACAGCTTATTTATCAAGATTCCGGTAAATCATGCTCATGACTGCCTTCTGCACATGCAGACGGTTTTCGGCTTCGTCAAAGACAATGGACATATTTGAATCCATCACATCGGCGGCTACTTCTTCGCCCCGGTGCGCTGGCAGACAGTGCAGAAACTTGACATTTTTGCCGGCATGACTCATCAACGCTGCGTTGACTTGATAGGGTGCCAGCGTGGCCATGCGTTTGGCCCGTTCTTCTTCAAAACCCATGCTCACCCAGACGTCGGTGTAGACATAATCGGCACCTTTTACTGCTTCGATGGGGTCTTCGCACCACTTGGCAAAGGGCGCACATTCGGCCAGAATTTTGGCATCGGGCATATACTCCCGGGGACTGGCCACCACCAGTTCCATGCCGGAAAGCTTGGCGCCCAGCATCAAACTGTTGGCAATATTGCTGGCGCCGTCACCGATGAAGACGGTCTTGACTTTGGTCGTGCCGCTGTGTTCTTTGATCGTGAACAAATCCGCCAGGATCTGGCAGGGGTGGTATTCATCGGTCAAAGCGTTGATCACCGGGAAGTTGGCTTCTTTGGCCAACTCTTCGACGTCCGCCTGCGAATAGGTGCGGATCACCAGACCGTGGATGTAGCGGCTGAGAACGTGCGCCGTATCGGCTACGGTTTCGCCCCGGCCGATCTGCATCCGGCCCTGATCCAGATACATCGGATGGCCGCCCAGCTCGTGGATGCCCACTTCAAAGGATACCCGGGTACGGGTGGAACTCTTGGCGAAGATCATCCCGATGCTTTTGCCTTTAAGCACATTGCCTTCAAAAGTGCCCCGCTCTTTCTTGAGCCGGGTACTCAATTCAAAAATCTCTTCCAATTCCCCGCAGGATACATCCCGCAGTGTCAACAAATCCTTGTACATATTATAAAGACCTCGTTAGGGTTGATAATTTGTTTTATTCCTGCAAAGAGGCCGCAAAGTCCGCCATCCCGGCAGCGATGCGTTCCAGTGCCAGATCGGCTTCTTTGCGGGTGATGTTCAGCGGCGGCAGCAGCCGCAAAACCGTTTCGCCGGCGGTCAGCGTGATCAAATCATGCTTGAGAATCGCCGCCGAAAGCGGGCCGGCCGGGCGGTCAAGCACCACGCCGATCATCAAACCACGGCCCCGGACTGCCTTGACAAAGCTGTATTTGCCGGCCAGCTTGCCGAGTTCGCGCATCAGATATTCGCCCTGCGTGCGGCAATTTTCCAGAATATTTTCTTTTTCAAAAACTTCCTGCACGGCCAAAGCGGCCGCGCTGACCAGCGGCGTACCGCCGAAGGTGCTGGCGTGTTCGCCGACTTTAAGCACATCGGCATATTTTCTGCTGACTACGATCGCCCCCATGGGCAGACCGTTGGCCAATGCTTTGGCCATGGAGAAGGCATCCGGCTGCACGCCGAAGCTCTGCCAGGCGTAAAGCGTGCCGATACGGCCCATGCCGCACTGCACTTCGTCGAACAAAAGCAGCAGATTCTTTTCGTCGCAAAGTGCCCGCACCTGCTTGAGATACCCCGGGTCGGCCGGCAGAATACCGCCTTCGCCCTGTACCGGTTCCAGCAAAATGGCGCAGGTTTTATCGGTTATGGCACCTTTGAGAGCTTCGATATCGTTGTACGGAACCTGCCGGAAACCGGGCATATCCGGTTCAAAACCCTTGCGGTACTTGGCCCGGCCGGTGGCCGCCAGCGTGGCCAGGGTGCGGCCGTGGAAGCTGTTGTCCATGGAAATGATTTCGTTGCGGCCGGTGGCGTTGCCGAATTTGCGGGCCAGCTTGATCAAACCTTCGTTGGCTTCGGCACCGCTGTTGGCAAAGAACACGGCTCCGTCAAAGCACTTGGAAATAAGCTTTTCGGCCAGACGGGGCGTTACATCGTTCAGATACAAGTTGGATATATGCACCAGCGTGGCCGCCTGTTCAGCGACGGCTTTGGTCACTGCCGGATGGGCGTGGCCGAGGTTGCAGACGCTGATACCGGAGGCAAAGTCCAGAAATTGTTTGCCTTTATCGTCATAAAGGTAAGCGCCTTCGCCGCGCACAAAATACTGCGCCGGGCTGTAGGTCTGAAGCACATAATTTTTGAAAAGTTCAAAAGATTTTTCACTGCCGTTGTAACTCATAGAACCATCTCCTTGCTATGTGAAAAATTGTTTTTTTAAAAATATTGATAATTTTAGTGATACAATTACTCTTGAAAATACTTAATTTAACACGCTTTTGCAAATTTTACAAGTAAAAAAGCAAAAACTCTGCCATATATGGCAAGAAAAGCTGTGATTTTCCACTTTTGCACCTTGCAAGCTGCCCGGTTCGGTGTTAAATTACCCGTGAACAGTATTTTTGTGTATATCAAATGCAGGATTTATTTTTATGAACAGATTTGTTGAAGAACTTATCGGGCGTTATCCGCAGCTGCAAGCGATCGCTCCGGCCATTGATCAGGCCGCTGAGCTGTTGATCGATTGTGCAGTCAAACAGCACACGATCATGACTGCCGGTAATGGCGGCAGTGCCGCTGATGCCGACCATATAACCGGAGAATTGCTGAAAGGCTTTATCAAGAAGCGCCCGCTTGCTGCTGAACTGATTGAACGCTTTGCCAAACAAAATAAGCCCGGAGCTGTTGAGCTGGCATCCTCGCTGCAAATGGGGATTGCCGCCGTTAATCTGGGCAATGCGCAGGCGCTGGTCAGCGCCTTTGGCAACGATGTCAATCCGCAGGCGGCCTTTGCCCAGCACTTGTGGGCGCTGGCCCGGCCGGGCGATGTTTTTATTGGTATCTCCACCGGCGGCAATGCCGAAAATATCCGGCTGGCGTTGATCGCCGCCCGGGCGGCCGGAGTCAAATCCATTCTGCTGACCGGCAGCAAAAACGGCTGCTGCTGCGAATATGCCGATGTGGTGATCGCCGCTCCGGAGCGGGAAACTTACAAGATCCAGGAACTGCATCTGCCTATTTATCATACGCTTTGTATGGCTGTAGAGGAGGCGTTGTATCATGAGTGAAAAACCTTCTGCAGTTCAGCATCTGGCGATTATTATGGATGGCAACGGCCGCTGGGCGCAGCGCCGGGATCTGGAACGCACTGCCGGACATAAGGCCGGAGCTGACAATGTGTTGCGCATTATGCAAGCTTGTCGGGAGCTGGGGATCAAATATTTGACGCTTTACGCTTTCAGCACCGAAAACTGGAAACGGCCCGCTGCGGAAGTCGGAGCTTTGATGAAGCTGCTGCATGATTTTATTTTTCATAAGCTGCCGGATCTGCAGAAGGAAAATGTGCGGCTCAATGCCATCGGCCGTTTGGATGCGCTGCCGGATGCCGCCCGTCTGGCCCTGTTGGGTGCGATCAAAGCCACCCGGAACAACACCGGCGGCGTGTTGACGCTGGCATTGAATTACGGCGGAAGGGCCGAGCTGACCGATGCGGCCAAAAAGCTGGCGCAGGATGTCAAACAAGGCAAGATCGCCGTGGAAGATGTTACTGAAGATACGCTGAAAAGTTATCTTTATGACCCGGAACTGCCGGATCCGGAACTGGTGATCCGCACGTCCGGCGAGCTGCGCATAAGCAATTTTCTGTTGTGGCAGATGGCTTATTCTGAGCTTTATATAAGCGATGTGATGTGGCCGGATTTTGATAAAAAAGAGTTGCAGAAAGCTTTGGATTCTTTTGGCAGCCGCAACCGTCGTTTTGGCGGTATTGCGGCAAAGTGACGGATGGTTTTTGAGCTTGAAAAGTAAAAGTGACGGCAAAGTGACGGAGTGATTCCGGCAAGTGACGGAACGCTGCCGCCGCCCGTTTTAACCGATAAAATATGGAGAGAAAAATTATGTTCAAACAACGCCTGATCAGCTTCCCGCTGCTGCTCTTTCTGGCCTTTCTGGTCGTGTTCAGTGCCGACTGGGGGCCGTACATATTCATGGTGCTGGCCGTTCCGGTCACGCTGTCGGCGATTTTGGAAAGCTGCATCATTGCCCGCAAACTCAATTTGAGTGTGCATTGGAGATTGGCACTGCTGGCCGGGATATTGATTTTTCTTAAGTACGGCATCGGCGCCAAATTTCCCGGCGTGGCGGCTTGGCTGCCGGATCTGGCATTGACTGCGGTATTGTTTTTTACGGTAACGATGCTGCAGATGCTTTTTGTCAGCGAAGAAAAACGACTCAGCGCTGCTGCCGGAGCGATCACTACGCCGGGGGTGCTGATTTTTGCGCTGCTGCCGCTTATGTGTTTGATGCGCATTTACTTTGAATATGGGGCACTGATTTTTCTGTCGCTGGTGCTGGCAACCAAAGCTTCGGATACCGGCGGTTACATATTCGGGATGCTTTCGGCCAAACTTATGAAAAACGGCAACCACAAGATCGTGCCTTCCATCAGCCCCAAAAAATCGTGGGAAGGCACCATCGGCGGAGCAGTTTTTTCTATTGCCGTGGCGGCACTGCTGGTACATTACAACTGCATAAAATTAGGTGCGATTGAGCTGGTGATCTTTGGATTTCTGGCTTTTCTGGGCAGTTTTGCCGGGGATTTGACTGAATCGCAGCTCAAACGGGTGGCCGGGATCAAGGATTCCGGCAGCTGGATCCCCGGCATGGGCGGAATATTGGATGTTATCGACAGTTTCATATATAATGCGCCGCTGTTTTATCTGGCGCTGCAAAAGGGAGTGATCGTATGTCAGTAGAACTCGATTTTGAAAAATGCGGCGGCCTGATCCCCGCTATTGCTCAGGATCATCTTACCAACGAAGTGCTTATGATGGCTTATATCAGTCCGGAATCGTGGGCGGAAACGCTCAAAAGCGGCTGTGCAACCTACTTTTCACGCAGTCGGCAGCAGCTGTGGAAGAAGGGCGAAAGCTCCGGCCATCTGCAGAAAATCAAAGAAATTCTGGTGGACTGCGATCTGGATACAGTCATTTTCAAGGTCGAACAGCTGGGCCCCGGCGCCTGCCACACCGGTCATCGCAGCTGTTTTTACCGGCGTTTGGAAAATGGTCAGCTTGAAGAAATCAGTGACCCGGTTTTTGATGCCGATAAAGTTTACTCCTCCAAAGCCTGAGCGGAGTTGATATGAATATTGAAGCGATCAAACAGGATCTTTACGATATAAAGTTCCGCACCAATGTGAACTATTTTCAGCTGACCACGCTGGGCGTAGGCTCCACGGCGCCGCTGGTGGCTGATGTAACCAGCGATATGCAGCTGGTGGAGCTGCTCAAATATACCTCGCAAAACGATATTGCGGTGTTTTTGATCGGAGCCGGCAGCAATCTGGTCGGCAGCGATGAACCATACAACGGCATCATCGTGCGGCTGCGGGGCGATTTTATGCTGATGAATCTGGATGACTCCGGCCGGTTGATCGCCGGCGGCGGCGCCAAACTGCCCGAAACTGCCCGCTTTGCCGCCGCCCGGGGCTTTGGCGGTTTGAGCAAACTTTGCGGCATACCCGGCTCCATCGGCGGAGCTTTGCGCATGAATGCCGGTGCCAACGGGGCAAATATCAGCGATCACATTGTGCGGCTGCGGGGATACGATTTGAACGGAAATCCCTGGAGCGCAGAAGCCAACACGATCGAGTGGCGCTACCGGGACTGCGGTCTGCCGGTGGATAAAATCATCACCGCAGCGGAATTTCAGCTGCCTTCCAGCAGCGTTGAGCAGGAAGAAGCTTTGCTCAATGCCGAACTTATTGCCCGCAAAAACCGGGAGCCGCAGGGGCGCACTGCCGGATGTATTTTCCGCAATCCCGGCGCAGCGGAACCGGCGGGACGGCTGATCGATCAGGCGGGTTTGAAGGGGCAGGAATTTGGCGCCGTTTACGTCAGCAGACAGCATGGAAATTATCTGGTCAACCGCGGCGGCGGCAGCGAAAAAGATTTTCTGCAGGCGGCCTGCGCCGTGCGCAAAAGCGTGGCACAAAAGTTTGGTATCTATCTGGATTGGGAGGTCAAATTCATTGTGCCTGCGCATACGGAAGAATTTTATCAGGCGGCAGTTCCGCCGTCGGTGGCGCTGTTTATGGGCGGGGACAGTTCGGAGCGGGAAGTTTCGCTGCGCAGCGGTTCGGCAGTCGCCGGAGCTTTGCGCCGCAGCGGCTATCCGGTGCAGGTGTTTGACCTCAAAGAATGCGCCGTACCGGAGGCGGCCAAAAAGTGCGATCTGGTTTTTCCGGTGCTGCATGGCGGTTGGGGCGAAGGCGGCGGCTTGCAGAAGGTTATGGAGGAAGCAAAGCTGGAATTTGTCGGCTCCGGCAGTCAGGCATCGGAATTGGTGATGGATAAACTGCAGACCAAAAAACTGCTCAAATCTCTGCAGCTGCCCACGGCGGAGGATTGGCAGATAACCCGTGAGCATCTTGATGCTCCGCCACAAGATATGACTTTCCCGGTGGTAGTTAAAGTTCCATGCGAAGGCTCCACGGTGGGGATCGAAAAAATCGATGATCTTGCCGCCTGGCGCAGCAAATTGCCGAAACTTCTGCAGGCAGCCGATGTGCTGTTGGCCGAAAAGTTTATTGCCGGGCGGGAATGTACCGTTCCGGTGATCCTCGGTCAGGCTATGAGCGTGGTGGAGATCCGCCCGCCCGGCGGTTTTTATGACTACGACGCCAAATACATCTATGCCAACGGCCACACCGAATACTTTTGTCCGCCGGTCAGGATCACCGCAGCGGAACAAAAGCTGCTGCAGGAACTGGCGGTGAAGTTTTACCACGCCTTCAACTGCCGGGATATGGTG
Source organism: Lentisphaerota bacterium (assembly GCA_015061575.1). Taxonomy (GTDB): domain Bacteria; phylum Verrucomicrobiota; class Lentisphaeria; order Victivallales; family Victivallaceae; genus SIG78. The sequence continues at coordinate 42,545 of SUWF01000013.1, read as the reverse complement.
CGGGTGGACTTTATCATCGGCAATGACGATAATGTTCCTTACATACTCGAAGGCAACAGTTTGCCTGGTTTTACCGCCACCAGTCTGGTGCCCAAAGCTGCGGCGTGCATGAATATATCTTTTGAACGGCTCTGTGCCTCGCTGGCCATGGCGCACTGCCCGGCAAAAACAGGAGAAAAATAATGAAAAATAAACTTCAGTTTATCGTTTGCACTCTGGTGCTGATGCTCGTAAGTATTTTAGCTGGCGGCTGTTTGGCCACCGCTCCGGAGTATTACGAGGAATTGGACGAAAAAGAACGGATCGCCTTGCGCAACAACGCCAAAATTCTGGCCATCAAAGGCAAAGCCGTGCCGGAACATTTGCAGGCGGTGTTTTGGGAACTTGCGCCCTACGAACGGATCATCTACGAAGGCAACAAGCGCGGCCGGGCCACTTTCCGCTGGGAAATTTACGAAAATTCCGGCAATGGCCGCCGCATCACTCAAAAGGATATAAACCCCTACTGGGTGATGGTTTACGCCAACGGAAATTTGCGGGATCCGGATTGGAAGCTCACCCACGCCCGGGAAAACCTGCTTCCGATCGGCGCAGCCGATTCCCCCAAGCGGTCAAAACAGCCTGCGCCGGGCCGGAAAAACCATCAGGTACGCTATAAGCGGTAAAAATTGACGGAATTTTGCAAAAATCATTGCCGGAAAAGCGTTTTGGAGTTTGCAGAATCATGCAGTTTGGAGTATATTACGGTGCGGATTTATCAACTTTAACAATTAAGGAATGGATTTTATGAAAATGCTCAAAGTTTTTTCTGCTCTGTTGTTGGCTTGTATGCTCAATTTGCCGGCGGCAATGGCGGCGGATGCTCCCAAAGCTTCCACCGGAGAAAATGAACCGGGATTCTGCAGCAAAGCCGGTCGCTTTGTTATGCTGTATTTGCCCAATCTGCTGGCCGATGCTTTCGATGTCGTCAGCGTTGAGTTCAGCTTCGGCAACAGCTTTGCGGTGGATGCCCACGCTACTTACGCTTTGAATTTTGCACTTGAAAACAGCGATACTTACTTTGCCGGGATCGCTCCGCAGCATGTGTTTGCTGCCGGCCGCCGGGAAGCGCTGCGGGGAGCGTTTATGTGCTTTTCCAGCGACAGTGTGTATGTATCGCAGACCTGCGGCAAAACCCCCTCGTTCGCTTTGGAAGACAGCTCGTTCAATCTGGTCGAATGTTACGCTGATGCCTACAAAAGCGACGCCATCGACTTCTGGGCCATCGGCGGCAAGCTGGCGTTCATAGTCGGCGCAGCAGTGGATGTGCATCTGCGGGAATTGCCGGATTTTATCTGCCAGATCTTCGGATATGACCTGGCCGATGATAACTGGAAATAATTTTTCCAGTGCCGGATCACTGCTCATTTACTGAAGATTCCATAACCGGCAGCACCTGCCCGGGCTGTCTGCCGGAAATCGGAAAGGTTCTTCATGGCACGCTACCGTGAAAAAATCCTGCCGCTTGCGCCAACAGTTGCCTTGTTGGTGTTTGCGTTTTTTATAGCCTTTGCGCCCTGGGCGGCTGGCGAACGGGAACTCTCGTGGAAAGAGGGTTACATTATCGCTCAAGCTCAGGATATGACCTTTACGCCGTTGATGCTGGTCAAGGCGCATGGCGAAGCTATCCCCAATGCTCAACCGCTTTTCCCCATGCTCGGACGGGTGGCCAGTTTGCTGGGCTGTCCGCTGGAACTGGCGATGCGGATGCTGAGTATGGCCAGCTTGCTGGGGATCGCAGCGGTGGTGTTTATTGTCAGTTTCCGCACCCGGAGCAGCGTGGCTGCCGGTGCCGCCGCCGGTGCAATGATGCTTACTTCGCTGCTGGCGGTGGATAAAACACCGGATGGTTTCGGCCATTGGCTGCTGGTGCTTATATTGCTGGGCGGACACCTCAGCTGGTACTATTATGCGGCGCTCAAGGGCGATTGGAGCAAAGCGTGGATCTGCGGATTTGCGGCCTGTGCGCTGGGGTTTTATCTGGTTGGGATCGTTTCGCTGATATTCTTTTTGGTGCCGCTGATTTTTATGCGCCGTCCGCTGGGTATATTCGGACGACTGCGCAACCGGGGTACTGCTGTGGGCGTGGGCTTGCTGGCGGCGGCGGTGCTGTTGTGGTATTTGCCGTATCACTTTGCAGGCGTGCAGATAGCGTCGGTTTATCCGGCAACGAATATCCTTGACGGCAGCGAATATATAAAACATTTGCTGACTTTTCCGCTGGATCTGGGGCTGCGTCTGCTGCCGTGGGCATTGCTGGCGTGGGCGCCGTTTTGTGTGCAGCTGCAGACACTGGATGCCACACCGATGTTCAGCCGATTTTTGCGGACGCTCTTTCTGGTGGACTTCTTCATGCTGTGGATCACGCCGCTGGATGAAGTTTATGACTGGCTGATACTGCTGCCGCCGCTGGCGATCATGACCGGATTGAATTACGAGATCGTCATCCGGCGTTACGGAAACTTTTTTCTGCATCTGGCCAATACGCTGGCTGCGGTGCTGCTGCCGGGGGCCGGGGTGGTGCTGCTGGCGTTCTTTCTGCTGCCGGGTGACTTGATCACGGAAACTTTGGAGCTGGAACGCTTCTGGGATTACGGCAGCGATTTCGGCCGGAAGATCCTGGGCATAACGGCCGCCGTGATGCTGCTTGTCAGCGGGGCATTGTTGTGGAAAATGCGCCGCAAGCCGCCGGTCTGGTGTTATTGGCTGATCATAAGTTTTGCTCCGCTGCTGGTCTATAACTGCATTATCCAGCCCTATCGGGCGCTGGAGCATCCCCGGCGCGATCAGGCGCAGATCCTGCAGCAGGCGCTGCTGCAGGATGGAGCGGCCCGGGGGGTACTGCTTTATAAATATGAATTGAACGATCTTTTTGTGGAAGCTGTTTACCTCAAATCGCCGGTTCAGAAGGTTACTTCGCTGACCATGCTGCCCGGGAACGGAGAACCGGTGGTCTATCTGCTGGCGGGCAGTTTTCCCAACTGTCCGGAACGTTCATGGCGCAGTCTGCTGCCGGAACCGCTGGAAACCCGGGGGCGCAAATTCAACCTCTGGCGGGGACAGTGGCAGGAAAATCAGGTTCCGGCGGAACGCAAACGTACGCCGCTGCTGGATGAACTCAAACGCCAGCCCGGGCAGGGAGGCAATTTATGAGCGGAGAATTGATCCTGCCGGGCATCGGCATAGCTGAATTGCAGGAGTATTTAACCGGCATCAACGAAAAACCCTTCCGGGCCAGACAGATCGCCGATTGGCTATATGGCAAGTGCGAGTTTGATCCGGGGAAAATGCTCAATCTGTCCGGTCGGCTCCGGGAAACTTTGCGGCAGGATGCGGCATCGCCGCGCTCTTGTGTTGTGGAAAAAGCTGCCGGTTCCGGCGGCACGCAAAAACTGCTGATCAAGCTGGAAGATAACGAAATAATTGAAATGGTTTTGATCCCGGCTCCGGAGCGGATGACCTTTTGTTTGAGCACTCAGGTCGGCTGCCCGGTGCGCTGCCGATTTTGTGCCAGCGGAGCGCACGGGCTGGTGCGCAACCTCCGCAGTGATGAGATATTGGAAGAGTTTTATCATGGCGTACAGATCCACGGCAGTTTGCCGGATAATATCGTTTTTATGGGGATCGGCGAAGGTTTGCTGAATTGGAAAAATCTGCAGCGGGCGCTGACCGTGCTTGCGGCACCGGTTCCGGAAGGTTTTGGCATGTCGCCCCGGCGGATAACGGTTTCCACCAGCGGCTATGTGCCGGGTATGGAGCAATTTGCCGCCTGGCAAAGACCATTTAATCTGGCCGTAAGTCTGCATGCAGTGGACGATGTTACCCGCAGTCAGCTGATTCCGGATCATTGCCGCTATCCGATCAAAGATATACTTGAAGCTTGCGCACTCTGTGCCGGAAAAACCGGCCGGATGCCGACCTTTGAATATACTCTTATTGCGGGTATCAACGATGATCCGGCCATGGGACGGGAGCTGGGCAGAATCGCCCGTAAACTCCATGCCAAAGTTAATTTGATCGCCTGCAATCCGGTGGATGGCCGTTACGCCCGTCCAGCGGATAAGCAGCTTAAAATGTTTAAAAGTGCGGTCGAAGAATTTGCCACCACCGTGACTATGCGGTTGGAAAAAGGCAGTTCCGCCGCCAGTGCCTGCGGTCAGCTGCGGCTGCACCGGCAAGCTGACAATCAGGAGTAAATTTTATGCAGAAAAATATGATTTCCAACCCGGGAAGGGATGAAATATGATCGATGGTTCCATATTTTTGCGGCGGGAACTGAAGGTGCGTTTTGTCCGTTCCTTTTACAACGGCACGCTGGAAGAAGATCTCGACCGGCTGCCGATTATCATGCGCCCCAAGTACAATCACTCCAGCCGCTGCTGTATCTACCGTGACCGGGCGGTGCTTAAATACCGCTTGATGAATCTGTTGGGATTTTCCTGCGAAGAAGAAACCGACGAATCCCGCACGCTGGCATCTTACTACCGGGAAGCCATCCAGCGGGAAAAACCTTGCGATCTATCCGAAAAACTGCCGCTTTCGGTCTGCGAAGCCGGTTGTTCGAGCTGTCCGAGTTCCCGGGTCGTCATCACGCACAACTGCCGGGGATGTTTTTCCCGGCCCTGTATGTACAGCTGCCCGCAAAAAGCGATTTCGGTGGTCAATCAGGTTTCGACCATCGACTACGATAAATGTATAAAATGCGGCAAATGCACCACGGTCTGCTCGTTCCACGCTATTGTCAAAACCAAAGTTCCGTGCGAAGATGCCTGCCCGACCGGGGCCATCCACAAAGATGACAAGGGCCACACCCGGATCAATATGAAAAAGTGCATCTCCTGCGGTAATTGCTATTCCAAATGCCCGTTCAGTGCCATTATCGAACGGTCAAGTCTGCTGGATGTGCTCAAAGCGCTGCAAAATGGCGAAAAGGTCGTAGCTATGATCGCACCGGCCGCCGCCAGCCAGATCTCCGGCACTATCGAACAGCTTTTTACGGCCGTCCGCAAACTGGGTTTCGCTGATGTTATTGAAGTGGCTTTAGGCGCCGAAGAAACCGCCGCCCATGAAGCTGAAGAATTTAAAGAACGCATGAACAACGGTCAAAAACTTATGACCAGTTCGTGCTGTCCGGCTTATGTGGAATTGGTCAGAAAGTTCATGCCGGATTTTCTGCCCTATGTTTCCGAAACTCCCAGTCCGATGGTCTTTGCCGCCGCCATTGCCCGGGCCGCCCACCCCAACTGCAAAGTGGCGTTCATCGGTCCTTGCGTAGCCAAACGTATTGAGGCCGCCCGCAAAAATATCGATTTTGTGCTGAGTTTTGAAGAACTTTTTGCCATGCTCGGTGCCAAAAATATTCAAGTATCCAAGTGCAAACCCTCGCCAATATCCCGGCCGGCCGCTGTTGCCGCCCGGAATTTTGCTCAAAGCTGCGGCGTAACCGATGCCGTACTTGCGGAGCTGGACGGTATGCCGGAGGATTTCAAGCTCGACGCCAAGTCGATCAACGGTATAAACAAAAAAACTATTGCCATGCTCAAATTATATGCCGCCGGCAAACTTCCGGCCAATTTTCTGGAAGTTATGTGCTGTCCGGGCGGCTGTGTAAAAGGTCCATGTTCATTAAAAATAGAAGGATGAGTTTATGAATAATATATATTTGACCCGGCTGCCCAACGGCATGACTTGCGAAGCATTTGCCGCAGTTGATTTGATTCTCAAACCCGGCGATTTTGCCATTCTGAAGCGGGATTATTCGCTGGAATATGTCCAGATAGTGCGAGTGCTGCTCAATGATGCGCCAACTGAACAGACCTCGCCGCTGCCGGAGATCCAGCGTATCGCCACAGTGATCGACCGGGCCACTGCCACCGAAAATGAGGCACATGCCAAGAGTGCCTACCGGACTGCCTGCCAGATGGTGGAAAAGATGGGCCTGCCCATGAAATTATTGAATGCCAGCTACTCGTTTGACCGCAAGTTGGTGACTATCCAGTTCACAGCCGACGGCCGGGTGGATTTCCGGGAACTGGTCAAAGAGTTGTCACACGCATTGGGTACCCGGCTGGATCTGCGCCAGATCGGCGTGCGGGACGAAACCAGCATTTGCGGCGGCATTGCCGTTTGCGGACAGGTGCTGTGCTGCAGCCGTTTTCTGCGGGAATTTAATTCAATCAATGTCAAAATGGCCAAAGATCAGGATCTCTCGCTGACGCCTTCGACCATTTCCGGAGTTTGCGGACGGCTCAAGTGCTGTCTGAAGTTTGAACACGAAGGCTATGTGGAAATGGAAAAATCCATGCCCCGCCGCGGCGAACTCTGCGAGTGCGAAAAAGGCCGGGGCCGGGTCGCCGACCGCAATATGCTTACTCAAATGGTCACGCTGTCATTGGAAGATGGCGGCAGTGTGACTTTGCATGCTTCAGAACTCAAATACCGGCTGCGCGGCAAAGCGCCGGAACCCAAAAAAGTTCAGCAGGAAGAAAAACCGGTATTTGAAATACCGATCATTGCCGGAGCTAAAACCTTTGCCGCTGAACCGGCGGCTGCTGTTCCGGAAGAAAATGAAAATATTTCTGAAGCGCATAACAGCAGCAACGGAAAAAATCAGAAAAATTCCGATAAGCGCAATCAGAAAAATAATCGCCGGAACCATCGCAAAAATAACAACCGCCGCAAAGGCCAACGCCCGCAGAACGACGATCAATCCAATCGCCGGAACTACCATTACGATCAGGATGAGCAGGATTGAAAAATATTGTGCGAGCCAGGTGAATTGATTTATGAGTGGTAGGATATTGATTGATCAACAACAACTTGCAGCCGTAGCCAACGGCGATCTCAAGTTCCTGAGCCGTCTGGATAAACGGGGCTTGATCCCGGCAGTTAACGAAACGGCTCCGGAGTTTGCGCAGCGTTTGGAGCGCTTGGAAAATGCGTTGCAGGAATTGGAAAAAAATCTGCAGCAGTCGGTTGATTACGAACCCGCTCCGGGGATAATGATATCCGGCAAAAACCGGATCCCCCGCCCGATCATCAACGAAGCCTTGCGCCTGACCGGAGAGCTTTACGATGTACAGCCGGATTGGGTGCCGGGATTTTTTGCCAACGAAAAAAACGGTGCGCTCTGGGGCGGCTGCGCCTTGAGCGATCCGGCCAGCAACCTTACGCTGTTTATTATCCGCAAGATTTTCCGCCGTCAGCAAAAATTTCTGGTCTATGACCGGCGGGAATTGACGGCGCATGAACTTACCCACGCTGCGCATCAGCATGTTGATGAATGGCTTTTTGAAGAATACTTTGCCTACCAGACAGCCCGATCCAAATTGCGCAGATTTTTCGGCAGCTGTTTTATCGGCAAATATGATGCATTGCTGTTTTTGCTGCCGATCCTGCTGCTGCCGGTGGTGCAGATGCTTAACATATTGGGTATTATATTGTTGCCTATGTGGATATTCTGGGTGGCGGCGGCGATTTATCCCATTTATCTTTTGCGCCGCTGCTGGTATATAGCTTTGATCATGCGCAAAGCCCGGAGCTTTTTGCTGCGTAACCATGTCCAAAAACCCGATGCCGTACTTTTCCGTATGACAGTGCAGGAGATCCAATCGCTGGCCGCCGGAGTTATGCCGCAGGGTAACGATCTGCGCTGGCAACTGATCAACCAACGACTCGAAGAAGGAGCAAAAACACTATGAATATAGCCCAAGTCGCTGATTTTTATAACCAGATACTGCAGCTTGAAAATTTTGCCGCCGATCCCTCCAATAACGGTTTGCAGGTGTGCGGCGATGCCAGTCGGGTCTGCCGCAAAATCGCTTTTGCGGTGGATGCCTGCGGCAAAAGTATCGAAGCCGCCGCCCGGGCCGGAGCTGATATGTTATTGGTGCATCACGGTTTAAGCTGGGGGGGCGGGCTCAAATATTTATCCGGAGTCAACGGGCAGCGGCTGGCCGGACTCTACAAAAACGATCTGGCGCTTTATGCAGTGCATCTGCCGCTGGATGCGCACAAGGAATATGGCAACAACGCAGTGCTGGCCGATCTGGCAGGTTTGAGCGACCGGCAGATGTTTTTTCCTTATCACGGCATGGATATTGGCGTGCTGGGGCAGACTGCTCCGGTGCAATTAGCCGAATTGGCGCAGAAAACTGCCGTCGGTAAAGAATTTAAAATTTACGCATCACCGCTGAAAAATGACCTCGTAAGCAAGGTTGCTGTTGTTTCCGGTGGCGGCGGCGTGGATGGTTTGGAGTGCGCCATTGCTTCCGGAGCCGATGTGCTGATCACCGGTGAATTTGACCATGTAATGTACCACGTTGTGCAGGAAAATAAGATCCATGTGATTGCGCTCGGCCACTACAACAGCGAAGTCCACGGCGTGCAGGCGCTGCAGAAGCTTGCGGACGGAAAACTTGATGTGGCGACGCTCTTTCTGGATTTGCCGACCGGATTGTGAGGTATCGCCTTATGTATGCAGTGCTGCTGGAGGAGCCGGCCGGAAAAACGTTGCAGGCTGTGGTGTTTGAGTCTGGGGCCGATGCGGGCTGTCCGCAAACATTGACAGCGGCAGAATTGCCGGGATTTATTGCGCAAAAAGCGGAAAAATATATCGTTTTTGACCTGAAAAAGCTGTTGAAAAACTATCCGGAACTGGTCATTGATGATATCGATCGCTGGTTTGATGTGAATATAGCCTGTCATCTGCTTGATCATACGCTGGGCGATGCTGCGCTGCCGGAGTGTTGGGCCAAGTTTTTTCCCGATGCCGCGCCGGAGGAAGATGCCGCCGGAATGCTCTGGCAGCTCTACAAGGTTTTGAGCGAAAAACTCGCCGGTAACGATTTGTTTCAAAATATCGAAATGCCGTTGATCAGCATATTAAACGATATGGAAAAAACAGGCATTGCGCTGGATGATAAAGCATTGCGGCAATTCGGCGGCGAGTTGACCAACTCCATCAGGCAGCTGGAAACAGAAATTTTTCAGCAGTGCAGCTGCCAGTTCAACCTCAATTCGCCCAAGCAGCTCAGCGAGGTGTTGTTTGAAAAACTCGCCTTGGAACCCGTCGGCAAAAAAGGTAAAAATGCCCGCTCCACGGATGCGGAAGCGTTGAAAAAAATCAGCACTCAGCACCCGGTCATCGACCGGATCCTGCACTACCGCAAATTGAGCAAACTCAATTCCACCTATGTGGAAGGATTGCTCAAATATCTGGACAGCGACGGCAGGATCCACACCGTTTTCAATCAGACCAATACGGCTACCGGGCGGCTTTCCAGTTCGGAACCGAATCTGCAGAACCTGCCCGGCAGCAACGAATACGGCGGGGTGATCAGAAAGTTTTTTCATGCGCAGGATGGCTATGTATTTCTGGATGCAGATTACTCGCAGATCGAATTGCGCATCCTTGCGCACATGGCCGATGATCCGGTGATGATCGCTGCTTTTCAGCGCAACGAAGATATCCACACTGTGACCGCATCGCAGATCTTTGACGTTGCCCCCGAAGCAGTTACTCCTGAAATGCGCCGTCAGGCCAAGGCAGTCAACTTCGGCATTGTTTACGGTATGTCGGCATTTGCGCTGGGCAACGATCTGCAAATTCCGCAAAAGGCGGCGCAGGAATATATCGACAACTATTTTGCCAAGTATTCGGCGGTAAAAAATTATCTCGAAAAAACTATCAAAACTGCTAAACAGCAAGGCTATGTGGAAACTTTGTTCGGGCGGCGCCGCCAGCTGCCCGAGCTGAAAAGCAAGATTTTTGCCGTGCGCAGTTTCGGCGAACGGGCCGCTTTGAATACCCCCATTCAGGGTACCGCAGCTGAGCTTATGAAACTTGCGATGATCAAAGTGGATCGGGCGCTGAAGCAAATCCGCATAGCCGGCGGTTTGCTGCTGCAGGTGCATGACGAGCTGCTGCTGACTGTGCCGGAAACGGAGCAAGATACCGCCGCCGGACTGCTGCGCAGCGCTATGGAAAATGCCATGACTTTAAAAGTTCCGCTGAAAGTATCGCTCAGCAGCGGTAAGAACTACTTTGACGTAAAGTAAGTTTTTGAAAATAGCCGATTTTGTGCTATATTATAAGGAATTGTTGTTGTGTACAGAAAAATTTGCTAAATCGGGAGAAATACCATTGAAACATATCCGTAATTTTTCGATCATTGCGCATATCGACCACGGCAAATCCACGTTGGCCGACCGGCTGCTGGAATACACCGGCACGGTGGAAAAACGGGAAATGCAAGACCAGCTCCTTGACGGTATGGATCTGGAACGGGAACGGGGGATCACCATCAAATCCCACCCCGTGCGGATGCGTTACACCGCAAGTGACGGCGAAGAATATCAGATCAATCTGATCGATACCCCCGGACACGTTGACTTCAACTACGAAGTCAGCCGTTCGCTGGGCGCTTGCGAAGGCGCTCTGCTGCTGATCGATGCCACGCAGGGTGTGCAGGCGCAAACGGTGGCCAATGTGAATCTGGCATTCAAGGAAAATCTGCATATCATACCTTTGATCAACAAGATCGACTTGCCCGCCGCCAATCTGGAACTTTGTTACGAACAAATGGAAGAAGTTCTGGCCATCCCCCGGGAAGAAGCGTTGTGCGTTTCCGGCAAAACCGGCGAGGGGGTGCCGGAGTTGTTTGAAGCGGTGGTCAACCGGATCCCGCCGCCGGAGGAAGTGCCCGGCGGGCCGCGGGCGTTGATTTTTGACTCCACTTACGATGCGTTCCGGGGCGTGGTGGTTTATGTGCGGGTGATGTCCGGAGCATTCAAACGCGGCGACCGGCTGAAATTGTTCAGCTCCGGTTTGGAAAGCGAAATCAAAGAAGTCGGCTTTTTCAGCCCCGAAATGCGCCCCGCCGAAAGCCTCAGCGCCGGTGAAGTCGGCTACCTGATCCCCAATATCAAAAGCCCTTCCGATACCAAAATCGGCGATACTGTAACTTTGGCCAAAACCCCGTGCGAAGAACCGCTGCCGGGTTTTAAAGAGGTGCGGCCGATGGTTTTCAGCGGGATCTATCCGATCGACAGTGCGGACTATGACCAGCTGAAATTTTCGATGAGCAAACTGCAGCTCAACGATGCTGCATTTATCTATCAGGCCGAAAGTTCGGCGGCTTTGGGCTTCGGCTTCCGCTGCGGATTTCTGGGGCTGCTGCACATGGAAATCATCCAGGAGCGGCTGCGCCGGGAATACAATATGGATATTATTGCCACTTATCCCAGCGTGATCTATCACGTTTATTTGAAAGACGGCTCGATGGTGGAAGTCGATAACCCGGTCTATCTGCCGGATCCCTCCGGGATCGACCGCATCGAAGAACCGCTGATCGTGGCCCGTTTGATGCTGCCCAATACTTATATCGGCGATGTGATGAATCTGATCATGAGCAAGCGCGGGATTTGCACCCGCACGGATTCTGTAGATGCCAATCACGTTATCATTACTGCTGAATTGCCGATGCACGAAATACTTATCGATTTCCATGATAAGCTCAAAAGCATTACCCGCGGCTATGGCAGTATGGATTATGAACCCGCCGGATACCGGGCCGATAAACTCGTCAAGCTCGATATTCTGGTCAACGGCGAACCGGTGGATGCCTTTGCATCGATCGTCCACGCCGATATGGCCTACGGCCGGGGCCGCCAGATCTGCGAACGGCTCAAAGATGTGATCCCGGCTCAGCAGTTCCAGATTGCCATTCAGGCCGCTATCGGCGGCAAAGTCGTGGCCCGGGAAACGATCCGGCAGCTGCGCAAAAACGTGCTGGCCAAGTGCTACGGCGGCGATATTACCCGTAAACGCAAGCTGCTGGAAAAGCAGAAAGAGGGTAAAAAGCGCATGAAAATGATCGGGCAGGTCAATATTCCGCAGGAAGCATTCGTAGCCGTACTGCGCAACAGTGATGACGATAATTGACAGTTGGAAAATAAGGTTACAGCGGTGAAAATTTCAGAATATATAAAAAATTGGCGGCTGCGCAAAAATATCAGAAAACGTTGTGCAACTTTGAAAAATTTTCAGCACACCGACGAAGATATTCTGCCGGAAAACGCTGTTCAGGAGCTGGACGCTCTGCTGGAAGCGGGCCGGAAACTTGCTGCTCAACCCGAAAAAAATGCCTGCAGTCAGTGGATGGAAAGTGCCGAAAATACCCTCAAAAAGTATTCACCACACAGTTCCATGCGGGAGATCCTTGATATTCTGGCCGTGGCACTGATGGTGGCGTTCGGGATCCGGGCGCTATTTTTCCAACCATTTAAGATTCCTACAAGCTCCATGCAGCCAACACTTTATGGTATACATTATATCAATACCGATAAAGCCCGCTCCAGCGATGGCGTGCTGCCGTGGTTCGGCAAATTGGGCAAATTGGGCAACTATCTGGCCTTTTCGATCCGGGAAGCCAAGGTGGATCTTAAAACGCAGATCGCCGCCATCGGCAGCGAGATCTATCCCGTCAAAGAATTGGCGATTTTTGACTCCACTTTGATCCCGCTTTCCAACGGTTCGCAAGTGGTGCTGCCGGGCGCGCCGGGCAAAGTCGCTGAATATGCCGATCTGGCACCAGGGGTGGTGTGGCGCGGCAAGGTGCTGGATGGATTTCTTTCGGATGGCGACCATTTGTTTGTCAACCGCTTGAGTTTGCATTTGCGTCCGCCGCAGCGGGGCGATGTAATGGTCTTTGCCACCGAAAACATCGTCGGCCCGGGCGGCGAACGCCCCAGCGACAGCGGCGGTTATTACATCAAACGGCTGGTCGGTCTGCCGCTGGATATCCTCAAGATCGTTGATCAGGTATTGATGGTCAAACCGCATGGCGCTGAAAAGTTTGTGCCGGTTTATGAGTTGGCTCCCAATATGAAAAAGCTTTATTCCGGTTTGGGCGGTTATCAGGGACACTGTACGCAGATACCGGGGTTGACGCATTTTTTGCGCAGCAGCAATGAAGAATACACCGTGCCGCAGGATCACTACTTTATGCTGGGCGACAATACCCGCTTCAGTGCCGACAGCCGGGTATGGGGACCGGTGCCCCGGCAAAATTTGATCGGGCGTCCGGCGGTGATTTTCTGGCCGCTGTCCCGCCGCTGGGGCCGGATCGATAAAGCTGCTCCGCTGCAGGTGCCCACCGGCCAGCCCGGCATAAGAACTTTCAAGAGCATGTACTTGCAATAAAAAACATCCGTCCGGCCCGATCAGGCGGCCCAACGGATGTTGATGATGACTTTTCAGCGTTTGCTTTACAAATTTTCCGGATTTTTTTCCGCCAACGGCCGCAGCATTTTAGCAGGGATCCCGGCGTAGATGTGATCGCCGGGCAAATCTTTGGTCACGATGGCACCGGCGGCGACTATCACGTTGTCGCCAATGGTCACACCCGGGCAGATTATGCAGCCGGCACCCAGCCAGACGTTGCTGCCGATAGTGACTTTTTTGTGGATATGTTTGCGGCTGACCGCTCCGTCAACAGCTTGTAAGGAGCTGCTTAAAATTTTTGCTCCGGCGCTGATGGTAACGTTGTCGCCCAGTTCAATACCGCCTTTGGCGGCAAAATATACCTGCGGATTGACAATCAATGCTTCGCCGCAGGCGATGTTTTGCGGATAAGAAAATACCACCTGACGGGCAATGCGGGGACGCTTGCGGCCGCAGCTTGAAAATATATATGCATAATATGCACTTCGCCAGCGGTTGCTCAACTTGCCGGTCAACTTCTTTAATTTGTATAAAATCAGAAAAAATAAACGCATTTTTTTGACAAAAGGTCCTGCGGTTGACTGCCAGGATCAACCGCAGGAACCGGGGTTATTTTTTTACATGGATAAGGGTGTAGCTCTTGAGCAGCTCCCTGGGCAGTTTGACTTGCAGTTGGCCATCCCGGAAGCTGGCGGCCAGCGCTTTGCCGCCCGCAAAGTCGGGGCTGTAAGCTGTAACTTCGGCGGGCGCAGCAGGCAATTTGAGCGTAAAACTCATATCCTCCGCAATGGCCGGATACGGTATGGCCGGAGCTTTGGGATCGAGCTTTTCGCCTGCTTTGATGTGTACGCCGGTGGCGTTGAACAAATGCACATAGATCGTATCCTGATTGCTCCAGAGTGCGCTGTAGACTTGTTCCGGAGCCTGCAGCTCCCACACCCGGGCATCGGCGAGAATCTGAGTGAGGATCTGGCGGTAGACCTTATCCACCGCCGGATCAAATTCCACTGCACGATAGGGGAAGCGGTGCGAGGCTTCGCGCTCATAAAGTTCGGCGCCCAGTACGGCGCTTATGTAGATGAATTTGCCCTTGCCGAAAGCTTTTTCCACAGTCAGCGGCAGTTTGCCGCCCTGTTTGGTCACGCCGTAACGTGTAACATCGCTGACCTGACCATTCAGCTTGCGCAGGGCAACCGGGCGCATCAGTTTGGAGTCCATAAGCTGCTCAACTTTAATGGATTTGCTCAAATGCGGCGTAAAGTTGAAAACCTCTTTGAACGGCCAGACTTTCTGCTTGCGGCCCATTTCATCATAAAATCCGCTCAGCGTGGTGATGACCACCACATTGCCGGCGGCGGCAAAATCTTTGATGACTTTGACTGATTTATTGGACAAGGCAGTGCTGGTAGCCAGCAGCAATGCGGAATATTTGCTCAAGTCCTTGCTGTTGAGTTGATTATCGCAGATAAATTCGTAGGAGATATTTTCGGCATCCAGCGTTTGGGCCAGCCCGAAAAGCTCGTTTTCAAAGCTTATTCCGGTGCCCCAATCCCGGCTGGCCTGCGAAAAGAGCACCGCTATTTTGGCATGAGCAGTTACGCCGGTACGGGGCATGTTGGCTTTAGAGGTATCGAACTGCATAAAATCCGCCTGACCGGGTTTGCAGACCAGTTCCGGCAGCAATGCCACTTGATTGGCCATGTTGCTGGCGGCCCATCCGGCATAGATCTGCGGGTGGCCGCTGGCATAGATCCACGCCCACACCGGAGATTGGTAGGTCAGAGTCAGCACATTTTTCATCCGGCGGAACGGCAGCAGCGAACGGAAAGTCATCAGTGGATTGCGGCTCATTACTTCGGTACCAAAGTAATTGATGGCCCGGGCCAGTTCAAAGAGGTCGTGGCAGGCATTGTAACGTACCAGCGAACGCGAGAATCCCCAGTGCGTGGTATACATGCTCAACAAAAGATTTTTGTTGTAGGGCATACAGCGTTTGCGCAGCTCCACAAACCAGTCGGCCACAGCAGCTTTGCGCCATTCAAACCAATAGCGCATAAGTTCGCTGAATTTATTATCGACGTTTTTATCCAATTCATTGACCGGGAAATAGCAGCCGGTGGCGGCGAGGAATTTTTCCCGGCAATGCTCGCAGCTGCATCCGGTCGGCCAGTAGTGCAATTCGTCGATCTGGAAGCCGTCCACGCCGTTTTTGACCAGTTCGATCAGGTAGTTGCTGTAGCGATCGCTGAATTCCGGCGACGAGGGGCAGAGCTGAGGATCCGGCAGCATGGTTTTGATGTCACGGCAACATTCGTGCAGCAATTCGCCCATGGCCCGGAACCCGGCATCGATGTTCCAGCACAATGTGGCATCGTGGTGGTCGATCACCTTGAGATCGAACTTGTCTGCCGCAGCGCACATTACCTTAAACGCATCCAAACCCCGCTGGAGGTGGTTGATATAGGTATGGCGGCTGTGCATACCCGAAAACATCACTGCCGAATATTTTTTGCCGTCAGTTTTGCTTTTCAGCAGCCGTTCGGCTTTTTCGGGGGTATCAGCCTCGGAAAGGGTGGAGGAGTTGCTCAGCACTTTGAACCAGTGACCGCCGCGGGTCCAGGCTAATTCTGGAGCGGAGCTGTCGGGCAGCAGAACCTCTTTTTTGATATTATTTGCTGCGTTGCTTGCTTCTTTGCCGGGCACCGGCAATGCGAATGTATCAGCGGCCAGACTCCATACCGGAGCTTTTTTGTAGTCGATATTGCGGTAGATGGAAGCCGGTTCAAAGCCATCGACCACCCAGAACCCCCGGTGGCAGGAGAAATCTTCGGCATCGGCGATCAAAAACTGCAGCCCGATGGTTGAAACAATAAATTTGCCGTCAAATTTTATATCGATGATCCCATCGTTGCCCACATGGAACACCTTGCTGGCCAAATGGATGGTGTTGGGCTTTACGGAAATGTTTTTCTGCAGTTCCTGACCGTTGACCGAAACTGAGAAGTTGTTCCCGGTACCGCTGCCGTTTCCGGCGCCCACTGTGACAATATAAAATCCCGGGCGCAGATTGCTGCGGCGGAAAGTGGCATCCTGACCCGCCAGATGCGAGTAATACGCACCCTCTTTATTGCTGGAGTGCGCCTTGAGTTCCGGGAATCCGACCCAGCCGATCCGGTTGCGCCTGGTGTAGCTGCGCAGATTGATCGCCTGATAGATGTCGCCGACCTGAGATTCGCCAAAGCTGTAGAGCCCCAGCGGAGCGATGCTGTTGCTGTAGGAGGTAAACGCACGCATGGCGTGGTATTTATCGTAATCGGCGAATTTTCCGGCGCGGATAGTCATTTTCAGGCCGGAAAAGTCATGGGCGACCGGCACAGTGGAGCCGCTGAACAACTCCAGCGTATCATTTTTGCGTTCGGCTATCCAGACGCTGCGTACGGCGCCGCCGGCGTAGCTGCTGCAGTAATCGCCGGCGCCGATGGGATTGAAGTCAAAAATCAGATCTTTTCCGGCTTTTTCCAAGGCCAGAAACCGCCACGGGGCTTTGGGGAATGCTTTATTGGGGGCATTGTCCGCAAATTCGCCCTTGACCGGGCTCCAGCTGCGGCCGTTGCCGGAAAGCGCCTGATATTTGCCGCCCTGCACAAAGCTGTAAGGTATGTTCAAGGTCAATTTGCGCAAGCGGTTGGTGGTGTGGATCGGAACGTTACTGGAGAGGGTGATTTCCAGATGATCGTCGCTGTGCAAGGCGATTTCCCGGCGGAATTTATACTCGGGATTTTCGTTCCATGCGTTCCACACCCGGGTGCCGTCGGGCAGAACTTTGTATTCAAACTTATCCGGTTGAGCCGGGACAGTCAAATCCACGGATTTGACCAATACTTCGCCTTTGTATTTGATGACCAGATCGTTTTTTTCGCCGGTAACAGTAAAGTCGCCAGCGAAGAGGACAGCTCCGGCCAGCAGTGCAAAAAGAGTAAATAATTTTTTCATAGGTTCTCCTGGAATTAAATAGTTAAATTACTGCTGATCAATTTCTTTCATCAGCTTAACCGACATATACAAACAACGGGGCAGGTGGAAGAAAGTTTTCCACTTGCCGCCTTTGAGCATGTGCGTGGGCTCGCCCCGGCGGTTGAGGTAGGCGAACCATTCGCCGTATTCCGGATCCGGGAAGTGGCTCCAGGTCCAGTCATCGAGTTTGTAGAACCAGTTCAGATATTTTTCATCCCGGGTGACTTTGTAGGCGTACAAACAGGCGATGATCGCTTCGTTATGCACCCACCACAGCTTCATATCGTGCTGCAGTTCCAGATGCGGCTTGCCCAGCACATCCATAAAGTAGAAGATGCCGCCGTATTCTTTATCCCAGCCGAAATTCAACGTGGCTTCGATGATCTTGAGTACTTCGTTCTGGCGGGCGGTGTTGCCCATTTCCTGCATGTAATCGAGCATGAACCACATGGCTTCCAGCACATGACCGGGATTGAGCATCCGGCCCTGACAGCTGTTCAGATCAAAGGAACCGTCGGGCAGGATATTTTCAAAAACCACCTGATATTCTTCGTTCCAGAACTTGTCCAGCACCAGATCCAACGCTTCAGCACCGGATTTGTCGTAGTCAGTTATGCCCAGGCCCCGGCGCATGACCAGTGCCAGATTGGCGATCATCATGTAGTGGCCCAACGCCTGATAACTCTGGCGGGCAGGCATACTTTTGTTCCAGCGTCCGGCGGGATTGCCGCTGGCGACCCGTTTCAGGTAGCTGTCCATGGCTTCTCTGGCGGCGTCAAAGTAACGCTGTTCGCCGGTGGCCCGATACATTTCCGCAGCACCCATAGCCGCAAAGCAGTCCGAAAACACATTGTATTGCGATACGATCGGTTCTCCGGCCCGGTTCAGCGCAAAGTAGTAAGAGCCGTCTTCGGCGCGGCCGTTTTTGTACAAAAAGTCAAAACCGTCGCTGGCGATCTTCAGAAATTCATCTTTTTTGTATTCGGAGGCGTAAAATTCGCCGAACATGTAAACGATGCGCCACTGCATCCACATGTATTTATCGTAATCATAGACCGAACCATCGCGGTCAAGGCTGGTGAAGTAGCCGCCGTATTCCTTATCGACGCAATTTTTTTCCCAGAACGGGATCACATCATTTACGAGGGTATCTTCGTACCGCCGGATAAATTTTTCAAACATTTTTTTACTCCTTATGTTAAAATTCTACAGTTTCAACAGCTTTTTCGATCAGATCCCAATAACCGGGGATCCGGGCTTCTTCGGCTTCGGCATCGGCGACCGTTACCCGGGTGGAGGGGTTGTCGGGCGCAAATACAGTGCAGGAATCCGGCACCTGCTCCTTGGAGAAATCAAAGGTGCCGATCTTCCGGGCGATGGCGATAGTTTCCATCTTGTCCTGTCCGCACAACGGGCGCAATATCAGCATATCCACGGCGTTGTTGATGGTGTTCATATTTTCCACCGTCTGGCTGGCCACCTGCCCGAGCGATTCGCCGGTCAGCAGGGCTTTGATCTTGCGCTTGCGGGCGATCAAAGCGGCGATGCGGAACATCAGACGCCGGTACAATACTGTCCGCAAGCGGGGGTTGCAATTATCGCGCACCATTTTCTGCAATTCCACGATGTTGACCATATAGAGCCGCCCCGGCTGCTGGAAGGTATTCAGATAATTGGCGATGCGCTCAACTTTTTCCACAGTTTCCGGCGGCGTGTAAGGCGCACTGTGGAAACCGATAAAGTCCACCGGCGAACCCCGTTTCATGGTCAGGTAACACGCCACCGGCGAGTCGATCCCGCCGGAAAGCAGTGCCAGAGTCCGGTCGTTGCACCCCACCGGCAGCCCGCCCGGAGCCGGAAAACTCTCCAGCCAGACGATGGCCATTTCTTCACGCACTTCCACTCCGATGGTTATATCGGCAGTGTCGTTCAGATCCAGCTTGAGATTTTCCCGGCCGTAAATACCGCCCAGCAGCGAGGTGAGATCTATTTCAATATCCTTGGAACAGAGCGGAAAACGTTTGTCGCTGCGCCGGGCCCGGAAGCGGAAACGCAGCGTGCGGCCCTCCCGGTGCGCCTGTTCAATGGCCGGCGGAATGATTTCGCCGGCGGCGGCTTTGATCACTTCACGGATCTTTTCCAGCTC
Source organism: Lentisphaerota bacterium (assembly GCA_015061575.1). Classification (GTDB taxonomy): domain Bacteria; phylum Verrucomicrobiota; class Lentisphaeria; order Victivallales; family Victivallaceae; genus SIG78. The sequence continues at coordinate 23,121 of SUWF01000013.1, read as the reverse complement.
CGGAGCCAGCACGATGGCGGGCGAATAACTTTCAATACCCATGGCCCGCAGCGCAAGATTCCGGTGGATGACTTCCAGTTCCTGTTCATTGAAATTGCGGTGATCGGCAAATTCCATCCAGATGCGGCCCCGCACCCGGCGGTAACGCAGATCGGGCAGTTCCATGCGCAGGATGCGGCGCAGATTTTCCAGCATAGTCCGTTCAAAATGAGTGCGGTTATTGCCTTTGGTGGCAATTTCATGATAACGGCAGATTACGGCATTATACATAATTTGATGATTCTGTCCATTTAAATTTAAAAGAATTTATTCCTTAATATACACGCTGGAAAAATTTCTGCAACTGAAAAAATTTGCATTTTGCGCTCTTTAGTGTTATCTTTGCTGTTGTTATGAGAGATTTTTTGAAAAAACATCCTTTTTTGCCCGCTCCCATGGAGGGCGTAATGCGCCCGGCAGTGATCGGAGCGTGCAATTTTCTGCAGTTGACTCCGGTTTGGGTGACGCCATTTTTCCGGGTCACTGAACACGTTCCCAAAGCCAGGGAGCTGAAAAAATTCCTGCAGCCTTTTGGCGTACAGGATCATCGGGTCATATTGCAGATCATGGGCAAAGATCCGCAGCGTCTGGCCGATACCGCCAGTTTGGCTATGGAGCTGGGCGCCGCCGGGATCGATCTCAATTGCGGCTGCCCCAGCAATCAGGTGGTGCGCCACGGTTCCGGGGCCGGGTGTATGCTCAATATTGACCACACCGCCCGGATCATTGCTGCTGTCCGCCGGAGTATTCCGGAGAGTTTTTTCAGCGTCAAGACCCGGCTGGGATTTTACGATGCAGCAGAGTGCGAAAAATTTCTGCCCTGCTGGGAAGCCGCCGGGCAGCCGGATCTTTTCACTTTGCACTACCGTACCGCCGTTGAGGGCTACCGGCGGGTGCCGGGCCGGGAGGAACGGTTGGCCGCCGCCGGAAAGCTTGTCAGCAGGGCGCTGGTTTTCGGCAACGGCGATGTGGAAAATATTCAGGAGGCCCGGGAGCTTATGCAAACTGCCGGACTGGCGGGCGTGATGATCGGCCGCGGCTTCTGGCACGATCCGTATATACTGGCCAGAGCGGTCGATCCATTGCAATCGGCCGAAGCTCCCAACGCAGCCGCTGCCCGGCAGAAACTCTGGCAGCAGCTGGAAGCGCTGCCTTTTGAAAAGGAGGTCTGGAGCCGGGGCAGCGCCATAGAAATGGCCTCATTGATCATGGGGCCGGACTCGCCGGAAGCGCAGAAACTTAAAGCGCAATTCCGCTCATCCGGCCATTGACCGGCTATGCCGGAAATTGGTTATGCGGCTTTTTTCACCGGCTTTTCTTTAGCGGTATCCCGCACAAAGGCAAAGTACAATGCCGGAATCACATAGAGTGTCAGCAGCGATGCTATCAACAGACCGCCTACGACCCCTACGCCGCAGCTGGAACGCAGTTCCGAACCCAGCCCCGTACCGAACGCCATCGGCAGCATACCCGCAACCGACGCAATACTGGTCATGACGATCGGCCGGAATTTGGATTCAGTAGCCTGCAGCATTGCCTGATGCGTGGTCATGCCGCTTTTGACCAGCGTTGAACACTCATCGAGAATCAGAATGGCGTTGTTCACCACGATCCCGATCATCATTACGCCGCCGAGCAGACCCATCATCGACATGGACATATTAAAACAATACAGCGTCAGGTACATGCCCAAAAAGCCCAGCGGCACGGTGAACATGATCAAAAACGGTTTTGTCCACGACTCCATGATCGCCGCAATCAGCAGATAGGTCAGCACGGCCGCCAGGATCAGCACCTGACCGAATTCGGCGGCAGTTTCGTTCATCATTTCCACGTTGCCGCGCATACGCAGGGTGTAGCCGGGCGGCAGCAGGGGGCGGGCGGTTTCGGAGATCTTGCCGGAAACTACGCCCAGCGCCATGCCCGGAGCACTGTTGGCATAAATATACATATTGCGGTTTTTGTCGTAACGGTTGATGATCACCGGGCGGGCTTCTTCGGTAATACTGGCTACTACTTCGGTGCCCAGCGGGTTGTTTTCTTTGGTGGCCAGCGCATTTTGTTTGAGCTGGGTTTCGCCATATTCTTTGCGGTTTTTCAGACGTATATCATAAGTACGGGTACCGGTGCGGTAGTCCCCGACTTCGATACCGTCGAGCGAACCGACTAAATTGGTGTAAAGATCGTTGGCACTCAACCCGAGGTTCTGCAGAATGGTGCGGTCAGGCGTGATATTGATATTGGTTTTGCGTTCACGGCTGCTGCTGTCAAGGTCACGGGTGATCGCCAGACCGGGGATGGTTTCCATAACCTTCTTTTCCACTTCTTCAAGGACTTCCAGATCGGGGCCGCTGATGGTGCAGTTGATTTCCGACGTGCTGCTGCCGAATGTTGCGGGTATACTCATGGTGACCCGGCAGTTATCCAGATAGCTCAACTCTTTGCGCAAAATGTCCTGAAGATCATAGATCGTTTCTTTGCGTTCAAACTTTTTGGTGGTCTTCAAGTTGATCTGGCCGATATAGACGGCACTGGATACCTGGCCGCGGGGCGCACTGCCCCGGCCCGTCCACAGGTTGATACCGGTAATAAAATCATACTTTTTCAGGTGATCTTCGGCTTCTTTGAGCAGTTTTTCGGTAGTTTCCAGATTGTAGCTGGTGGGGAATTCAAAGCGGATGCGGATCTCGCCCTGGTCGCAGAAGGGCAGAAAGCTCAAACCCACTTTGGGCATGATAAACGCCCACACGCCCAATGCTGCAACAAAAACCGTTGCCACAATGATCCGGGGGTGACGGCGGGTCCACTCGATGGATCTGTTGAACTTTCCGCAAAGCCAGTCGTAACCAGTATCCCACGGAATAAAGAACTTTTGCAGCCAGGTCTTTTTATCGCCGGCTTGGGCGGGCTGGTAGTTTTTGAGCAATACGCAGCTTAAGATGGGGGTCAAGGTAAAGCTGATAAAAAGCGATACGATCGTTGCCGCCACCATCACCCCCGCAAAGGGCCGCATCATCGTACCGATACGGGTGGTCATCATGATCATCACCGGCACAAACACCACCACGTTGGTCAAAGCACTGGCCGACACGGCTGCGATGACTTCGCCGGTACCCTCTTCGGCGGCAGTTTTTATATCCTCGTTGCGGTTAAGGTGGTTGAAGATATTTTCGATAACCACGATACTGTTGGTCACCAATACCCCCACCGAACAACCCAGACTCAAAAGCGTCATGATGTTGAAGGAGTACCCCAGCCAGACCATGGCCGCAAAAGTCACCACCACCGATATAGGCATGGAGATCATCACAATAAAGGTACTGCGTATGTCGTGCAGAAAGAGGAAGAGCAGCACCGCCGTCAGGATGATACCCGTAATAATGGAGCTTTTGGCATCATCCACCGACGCCTGGATAAACTCCCCGGAGTCCTTGAACCACACCAGCTCCATACCCGAGGGCAGTTCGCCGTTGCGTTTCATTTGTTCCACCCGCTGGCGGATGCCTTTGATCACCTCAATAGCGTTGGCTTCGGCTTTTTTGACCACATTGAAAAACGCCGCCGGTTTGCCGTTGACATAGGCTTTATTACGGACTTCCCGGCTCATAAGTTTGACTTCGGCAATGTCACGCATGTAAACACGCTTGTTCTTAACAGTACCGATTTCCAGCGAACGGATCTCTTCAAGATCTTTGTAGTCGCCGGCAAAGGTCACATTTTTCTCGTTTTTATCGATCTGGATACGCCCCAGAGGTTTACGCACATTGTTGGCTTTGAGCTTATTTACGATAGTGCCGATGGAAAGGTTCATGGCAGTAAGTTTGGCACGGTCAAGCAGAATGTGTATTTGCATTTCATTCGAGCCGTATACCCGCACTTCGCCTACGCCGGAAACGGCGGCAAACTTGTCGGCGATCACATCGTCAGCAAAGTCGTAAAGATCTTCCTGGGTGCGGTCGCCCACCAGAAAGATCTGCACAACTGATGTGGCGTTGGTATCGATCTTGCGGATACGCGGTTCCTTGGCACCGTCGGGCAGCTGGTCGCGGATGGTGTTCAACGCTTCCCGGATGTCGGTGGCGGCAATATCCACGTTGGTGCCCATATTGAATTCCAAAGAAATATTCGCCTGGTCTTCCACGGCTACGCTGGAAATATGCCGGATGCCGTCCAATGAAGAAACTGCATCTTCGATCCGGCGGATGATTTCCACTTCGATTTCTGCGGGGCTGGCCCCTTCGTATTCGCAGCGCACCAGCACAGTAGGTATTTCAATATTGGGCAGCAGATCTATGCTCAACCGGGGGTAAAGAGCAGCTCCGATCATGATCAGAACAATGATGAATGCCGTCATGGCGATCGGACGGCGCACACTTATTCGACTTAAAAACATCTTTTGTCAACTCCCCCAACTTACTTGTTGATAATGTTCAGCAACGCATTGTTGTTGACAAAGGTTTGGCCGGAAGTGACGATTTCTTTGCCCAGCAGCTCAGAGGCGTTAAGTATTTCGCAATAATTCCCGTCAATGATCCCCCGTTCAACAGTGGTGTCCCGGGCGCGTTTTTCAGCAGTAACAGTATAAACCATATAGCGGTCATTGGCCCGCAGCATCATGGCATCAGCCGGCAGGCCGTAAGCGACTTTTTCCTGCAGGATCAAATTGATGTCAGCCAACATGCCGCTGACCAGTTTTACCTGCGGCGGGATCAACGCTTTGAGCTTGAAAGTACGGCTTTCCGGGTCAACGCCGGGGGATTTGTAAGTTACGACTGCCGAACCCAGAACTTTGCCATCCACGCTTTTGAATTCCACTTTGGTCTTGCCGGGTTCGATCCGGTGGTAATAACCGGCACTGATATAGCTGACGACTTCGAGTTTATCGGGATTTTCCAGTTTGAGAATGTTCTGTCCGGCGTGGACATATTCATTTTCTTCCACAAAAGTGTCGAACACCACGCAATCAAAAGGCGCCCGCACCACCGAGTCATCCAGATTCTTTTTGGCAATGGCCAGATTACTGCGGGCCTGTTTGAGCTGGGCGGCAGCGTTGGCAATGGAAGCGTGGGCATTCTGCACGTCCATTTCGGCCTTGCGGTAAGCGGTTTCGGTAGTTTCCAGATTGCTCTGACTCATGGCGTTGGATTTGGAAAGCGTCAACGCCCGTTCATAATCCCGCTTAGCCTGCAGCAAGCTGATCTCTTCATTTTTAAGGAGCAGTTCGGCACTCTTCAAAGCCGCTTCTTTAACGGCGATCTCGTCTTCTTTGACCACGACCTGATTGGTCAGCACCTTGCGGTCGATGCCAAAGAGTACATCGCCGGTTTTGCGCCGGTCGCCGCTGGTAACTTTAAGCATTTCCAACGTGCCGCCGGTCTTGGCCGAAATCGTGGCATATTCAACCGGCGTGACCGTTCCCTGCACCGGCAGCTGTTCACGGAAAGTCCGTTTTTCCAGTTTCTGCACGCCGACGCGGATGGAACGTTCTTTGATTTTAACTTGCTCTTTGCTGCAGGAACAGGTCAGTAACATCAAGGCGCTCAAAGCTGCACAGCTCAACAAACCGTTTTTCATCAATTCAAACTCCATATTTTGCATAAAAAAAATTATATTTTGTTAATAATAGTTGCATATTGTATAAAATACAATATATTATATGAATAATCTTAATAGACGAAAGGTTATTAATAATATGATAACATTCCGGCAGATCGAAATTTTTTTGCAGCTGGCCGAAAATCTGCACTTCGGCAAGACCGCTCAGCAGCTGCAAATAACGCAAGCTGCTTTGAGCAAAGAACTTGTCAAGCTTGAAAAACACCTCAACTGTCAGCTGCTTGACCGCTCCGACAAGTGGAACATCACGCTGACCGCTGCCGGCGAAGCCTACTACAACAGCATCAAGCCGCTGCCCGAACTCATGCAGCACGCCGCCTTCAGTGCCCATCGGGCCTCCCGGGGCGAAAGCGGCAAATTGAGTATTTCTGTAGCCAACATCATGTATGACTATCTGCAGCTGGGGAAACTTTTCCGGCTGCTGCACGAGCGTTATCCGGAGCTTAAACTGCACATCCGGGACAGTCAGGCATCGCCGGATGTGCGCAAGCAGGTGGAGTCCGGCGAGGTGGATATCGGCTTTTTTGCAGTCAGCAATCTGCACAACCATGCCGGGGAGCTCAGGCAGCTGAAACTGCAGGAGTTATCTTTGAGCTTTGCCATTCCCGGTAATCATCCGCTGGCGGTCAAGCCGGATCTGACGATGCTGGATTTCCGCAATTATCACTTTATTCTGCCCTCGGAACGGCAGGCTCCGTGGCTGCGCAGTTACTTTGAGCAATTTTTTATGGAGCATTGCAACAGTAAGCCACTGGTGGCGCAGGAGGCCTTGGGCTTGCTTTCCACCCGGCAGCTGGTGGCCGCCGGTCTGGGGATCGGGCTGGTAATGGAGCCGCCGGAAAAAGATCCGCTGGAAAATGTTGTTTACCGTCCGATACCTTTTGGTCTGAAACGCCAGCTGGTCGCCGCCTGGCACAAAAACAATCACTCCCGGGCCTTGCGCAATCTGCTCAAACTGCTGCCGGAATCCGGCTGCGTACAAAAACTCGCCGGGAAATAGTTCTCATAACGGGTTTTGATTCATAGGTAGATGAAATTTTCCGAATATTATTCTGAAAGCTTCTCTTTGTGAGAATAATATTCTCCAGATTCGCTTTATATGTGAATTTTCATAGAAAAACTTGCCGGCTGCGCTGGAATTTTGGAATCTTGGCGTTATAATAAGTCATACCAGAGAGCCGATAAATTTATACAGCGGGAGGTTTTTTATGGACAAAACAGATATCCGGATCCTTAATTTGCTGCGCAACGATGCGCGTATACCGAATGTGGCTTTGGCCCGGGAATTGAATATGGCACCATCGGCCGTGCTGGAACGGGTGCGTAAACTGGAAGAATCCGGGGTGATCCAGGGCTATGTGACCAGAATCGACAATCGCAAGCTCGACAAAAATCTGCTGGTGATCATTGAGCTGGATACCGATGAAAATATCGGCGACAGTTCCGTCGGGCACGAGCTGGCCAAATTTCCGGAAATTCTGGAGATTCTTGAAACCTGCGGCGAGCGCTATTACCACTTGAAAGTGGCTGTGCGCAATACCGATGAACTGGCCGATCTCATGACCCGGATCGGCCGGATACCGCTGGTCAGAAAATCGTATTCTCATTTGGTGCTCAACACCATAAAACAGGATCTTTCGTCAGAAATATCTGAAAACGCAATTCCCAAGAAAGGATAATTGTTATGCAAGCACAGAAAAAATTCACCCTCATCGAACTGCTGGTAGTTATCGCAATTATTGCCATTCTGGCGGCCATGCTGCTGCCGGCACTTTCAGCGGCCCGGGAACGGGCCCGGAGCTCCAACTGCATAGCCAAACTCAAGCAGATCGGACTGGCTATGGCCATGTATGCCGGAGATAATTACAGCCGGCTGCCCGCCAACGACATACGTTTTGCGGATCCCAATATAACCTGGGGCAACAATTTTAAAAGTTCCACCGAATATACCGGTATGTCAGTATTGGTTCTGCTGGGCTACTTCGGGGATGATATATCCGGTTATCAATCCAACGAAAAAGCCCGGGAGATCCTCGCGCGATATTATCAATGCCCCTCGGACAGCAGCAATTTCTGGAAAGAGAACAATCTGGTCAGCTATGCCCGCTATTTTATGAATGCCGCCGGGGCGGTTTCCGGTGCCGGATATGCCGCCGCGGATGCGCCGGGAGCTGAACGCAATTGCTTGAGCGCAGAAGCCAATCCGGACAATAAGATCATCACTGACTTCGGGCTGCCCAACTGCAAACCGCACACTGCTGCCGGTTATGACTCCAACCACCCGACAACTATGAACATGCTCGCGCTGGGCGGTCATGTCATAACTGTGACCCGGCCGGACAAAACCACCGCCGGCAGTTCGTGGGCCAATAAATGGTACAAATGGATGGATGAACAGTAATTACATGATGTTTCAAGTTGTGAAATGGTTGAAAAAATGAAAAAATTTATTTTATTTTCGATATTTTCCGGCACACTTTTGCTGGCTGCCGGAGGAGATTTTTCGGTAAAAAACAGTGGAGATGATTTTCAAATCTTCTACCGCAATAAAGTTCTGGTGGATTCCGTTATCCATAAATTTTCCGGTTTGGATAAGCCCTATGAACTCAAGCGCTCATACACTGAATTGCCGGACGGCCGGAAAGTATGGAATATCTGGAGCGAACACAAAGAATCGCGCTTCCGGCAGGAAATCGTTCTGCCCGCTACCGGGGATGAAGTGGAAATCACCATGCTTACTGAAGCCACCGCCGATCCCAAACACCCGGTGCGCCGCGGTAATATAACTGTGCCGTGGCAGCTCGTGGAAAATATGAGCTACGATGGCAAAACCGGACGGACGGTGAGCGTTAAAGATGTTACCGGAGTACTCAGTGATAACATCAAAAACAATTCGTCAGTCCGCTCCGGAACCAGTTTCCGGCAGTTTGCAGTTTCGGACGGCAAAGATTTCAATATTGTTTTTGATATGAACCCGCTGGGGGTGGGGGATTTTGTCAGCGACTATGTCTGGAACAGCATACGCGGGCTGTGGGGTGTCTACCGCCGCGACGGCAAACTGGTTTTTGAATATGGCGACAATTTCGGCAAAAGCGGCGCCCACATCGGGGGCAAAATGCGTATCTACGCGGGGAAACGCAGTGATTACAAGCGTTATCATCATCAAACTTTTTCCGGCTCCGGCGACCCGCTGCCGCCGGTACGGCTGTATAGCTTCGGCGCCCGAAAACATGGTAAAAATTATCAGCCGCTGGACTTGACTGCGGCCGCCGGAAAAAATGACGGCTGGCTGCATAACGGCAATGCCCGGATCATCGGCAATCAGCATCCCGGGGTATACTATTCGGCGCTGGCCGGAAAAAACGGCAAATTCCAATTGAATGATCTGGAGCCGGGATTGTATATAATCACTCTGGGCATGGGGAATTTTCATAACGAGCCCAACAACTTCCGGATCAAGATCAACGGTCGGCTGCAGACCGGATTTTTGAGCGTAGACAAGCAGTATGCGGCAACTGTAATTTGTCCGGTCTGGCTGGAAAATGCCGACCGCACGGCGGTTATTGAACTGGAAGGCGATTATTTGCTCAGCACCATCGGTGTACAAGCTCTGCTGCACAGCAAAGAAGATTACAGCTTCCGGCGCGGCATCTGGGCGGTGGACGGTTTTGAACCGTCCGTGCTCTACCGCAACGAACATTACCGTCCGGCAGCCGAACTGCAGGCGGCAGTCAGCAAGTTTTTCCTGCCGGAACCGGGCAAGGAGACTGCCGGAGCGTTCAAAAAGCTCGATTATCCGGTTGCGGTCGAAAAGACTCCGCGGCCGGGGATGCAGTGGCGTTACAAGGCCCGTTTTGCCGCCCTGGGCAGCGGAAATGATTCCTCGCTCAACGAATATACTTTTCAGGAAGATCTTGAACGGCGGCTGGATTTCCTCAAGAACAAAAATATCAACACGATCATAGTCAACGGGATGCTTTCGCGTCATACTTACAAAAAACATATCGACCGGGCCACTGAGGAGTTGAAAAAAATCGTCACCGCCGCCCACAAACGCGGTATGAAAGTTATTGACCATCAGGATCTGACTTTGCTCTGGAATATCGATCAGGGATTCCGGGTCATGTGCGAACGTATCGGCGAAACCGACCGGCGGCTGGCGGATATGCTGCCGACCCCGCACTTTTGCCCGCTCAATCCGGTCCACCGGGAAAAAGCATACCAATACTTTACTGATTTTATTCTCAAAACCAATATCGATGCCCTGATGATCGACGAAGTGGCCTTCTGGACGCACAGCTGTGCCTGCGCAGCCTGCCGCGAAAAATTTCATAAAGATACCAATTTTTATTATCCGGTCAATGAACTTGATCCGCGTTTGACCAACAAAAATGACCCGCTTTGGAAAGCTTTCCGGGAATGGCGCAAACGCGAAATCGGTTCCTGGTGGGTCGGGCTGCGGCAGCGTATAAAAGTCCACAAGCCGGATTTTTCCTTTGTAGCCTACAATACCCACTATGGATTCAGCGCCAACTGGGCGTCGCTTTCGCTGGGGCTGGATCTGCTGCAGGTTGGACGCGGGGTGGATTTTCTGGGGACGGAAATCATGAGCCGCAACGTGCTGGAAGCGCATCGCAGTGTGATGACCTACCGCAAAATGAAAAATGTTCTGCGCTACGCTTACAATGCACCGGTTTTCGGTCTGGTCTATCCGGAAAGGCATTGGGATCTGGCGTATTTCGGCTGGGCAATGAACAATATGAACGGCCAGCTCACCTGGGAATCGGTGCTTGACAAACCATCTGGCAAGAGTGATTATCATGCCTTTGCCACCGAAAACATGGATATATTCCAAGCGGTTCCGATGGCTGAAGCATTGCTGCTTTTTTCGGCTCAGAGCCGTGACTGGAACCGCGGATTCGGTTATCGACCGGAATTGATGGGAACGGCCCAGACACTGGAAGAAATGCATATACCTTACGATATGATTTCGGAATTCAATCTGACCAAAGATTTTCTTAAAAATTACAAACTTCTGCATGTTGGCGCCTCCGGCTGTCTGTCGGATGAACAGCTCAAAGCCATTAAAGAGTTTGCGTACAACGGCGGAACTGTTATTGTTGCACCGCTGGCCGGAATATTTGATGAGTTGGGCAACGAGCGCAGCAAGTGGGGCTTTGCGGATATTTTCGGCTTCAGCTATAATTTCCAAAAATTACGCAGTCTGTGGGTGAAAAGTCTGTTTGACCCCAGCGGTAAAGAAATTCCGCTCAAGCACAAGCTGCTCTATTATCGGCCCGATGAATACACTATTCACACCGACAGCAGTTATTTTATAAATTACGGCGGAGCAAAAATGCCCATCACCACCGAAAAATCATACGGCAAAGGCAAATTCATCATGCACCATTGTTTGATGGGAATGAATCTGGCCGAAGCGGAGTATTCGCCGGGTGACAAGTATAATTTTGATTACGATGCAAATTATGCCGCAGCATTCCGCACATTGCTCAAAAAAGAATTTGCCAATGCCGACTGCAATTTCAGTGTGGAAGCTCCGGAAAATATCTATACAGCGTTTTTCCGCGAAGGCGACCGGCAGGTTGTGCATTTGCTCAATGCCGCCGGACGGACGGTCAAATTCGGCGAAATCATGAAGCGCGGCGCCCCCAAAGAGCCGTTTCCGTTACTTGCGCAGGATATAAATATATCGCTTGAACGCAGCAAAGTCAGTAAGATTTACGCCGTCAGTCCGGATTATCCGGGTCGCCGGGAGCTGAAGTTCACCCATAAAGACAATATCTGCAGTTTTACTTTACCCAAAGAACTGCTTAAAGCGTACACTTTAATATTCATTGATTGAGGTTAATACATGAAAATATACATTATGACCGATATGGAAGGTGTCACCGGAGTTTACGATTTTGATAACTACTGCTCAGATAACGGCATACATTATCAGAATTCCCGTAAACTCCTGACCTTGGAAGTCAACGCCGCGATTGCCGGTTTTATTGCCGGCGGCGCCACCGAGATCCACGTGCAGATCGGCCATCACTCCGACAGCGTGGATCGGGAATTGCTCGACAAACGCGCGCTGCTTATGGCCGGACACACCAACCCGATCTGGCCATGGGGCTTGGACAAAAGCTACGATGCGCTGGCTTTTGTCGGTCAACATGCCAAAGCCGGCAGCAGCTATGCACATTTGGCGCATACCGGCAATATCCATACTACAGATCAGCGCCTCAACGGTATATCCATTGGCGAATACGGTGCTTTGGCGTTGTGCGCCATGGAATTGGGCATCCCCACTATTTTTGCTTCCGGCTGCCGGGCGCTGGCCCGGGAAGCGCAGGAACTCACTCCGGGAGTAGTCACCGTTTACGGCAAATGGGGTCGGGTTCCGGACGATGGTTTTTCCAAAACGCTGGACGCCCAAGGGTATGATAATTACAATTTAGCTTCAGTTCAGATGCATCCGGAAGTTGTGCGTGAGCAGATCCAACGGGGGGCAGAAGAAGCCATCCGCAAACTGAAAAATGATCCGGGCAGCTTCCGTTATCCGGAGCTTTCGGCGCCCTATTATCTGGTGCGCGAACATCGCGCGAATAATGGCAATCAGCCCTTTGCACTGATCGCAGAACGTAATACGATCGCAGAATGTTTCAATTTTATTTACTTGGCAGAAAATCCCCGGGTGAGTCTGGATAAGGTGAAAATGTGATGGCCAAATTTTCCTGGGTAGGTTTTTTGTGTGCTCTGACCGCCACAATGTTGTGGTCAAGTCTTTACCCGGTGGGGCGTTTGCTGATGCTCAGCGGGGTCAACGATCTTGATCCGTTGGCGCTGACCTGGATAAGACTTTTTTTGTCCAGCGTGTTTTTTATACCGTTTTTGTGTCTGAAAGGTTCCGGCGGCACCTTGTGCCAGGCGGTAAAAACGGATTGGAAAAAACTTTTGCTGCTGGCTTTGCTGGGCAATGTGGGCGAAGGGTATTTGCTGCTGGCATCGCTCTGCTGGACCACGGCAGCCCGGGCGTCGCTGCTGGCCAACGCTTCGCCGATCTTTACGGTGATCATTGCCTGGCTGCTGCTGCGCGAAAAAGCTTCGTGGAAGATGCTTTCCGGAATGATCATCGGATTTGCCGGTATTATTGTGGCCATGGGGCTGACTTCCGGAGCTGACTGCTTTGGCGGCGGCGGATTAAAAGGCTTGCTGGGCGATGGTCTGGCTCTTGCTTCCGGCATCTGCTGGGCGGCCTACACCGTTTGCGGAGCGGAAATCAGCCGCAAATACAGCGACAGTGTGGCAATCATGACGATCGCTTTTGCCGCTTTGATACTGCTGCCGTTTGTGATTTTCAAACCCGGCTGTCTGGCCAGTCTGCTGGCGCTGCCCTGGCAGGGGTGGCTGGTGGTGCTTTATCTGGCGCTGCTGGTCAACGGCTGGGCCAACATCCTCTGGTATCGGGCGTTAAAGACGCTTTCGGCGGGAGCGCTTGGCTCGTTTGGCTACATTTCTGCCGGGTTGGCGGCAGTGATGTCGCTGATCGGCTTGAAGGAGCATTTTTCGCTGACCTTTGTTCTGTCGATAGTAATGGTGCTTGCCGGAGTAGGTTTGATGCTGACGCCCAAAGAAGAAAAATAAAATCATCTTGCAAGCGTCCGGCAATAGAGAATACCGGAAAATTGCAATTTTTCAGCTGAATTTTTTTGTAAAAGTGCTTGAACCTTGTATATTTTACTTTGCACAGTAATTTTTTATACAGGAGTTTGCACAATGCGTGTTGTTTTGACGTTTTTCTTGTTGGGGATGTTCTCCATGCTGAGCGGTGGAGTTTTTTCCATCCGGCAGGACGGCAATGAATTTGCAGTGCTTTACCGCAATAATGTGCTGGTCAGCACGGTCAGCAGCAGTAATCTCGGTTCTGATGCTGCCGGAGTGCGTTCCAGCGTGCAGACCATGCCCGACGGCACCCGGGTCTGGAACATCTGGCGCCAAGATAAAGCGTGCCGTATACGGCAGGAGATCGCCCTCAAAGCCGACGGCAGTCAGGTGGAAATTTCGATGAAGGGCGAAGCCGCCCCATACTCCGAAAATCCTGCCCGTTTGCTGCAGCTGGCCTTGCCCATGGACTTGCTGGACGGCAAAAAATACACCGGCTTGACGGTAAATACCCGGGTCTGGAAGCCCGGCAGCGGCGTATTAAGTCGGCAAAAAACTCCGCCGGGGGCGCTGGATAACGTGCGCTGGCGCTACTTCAACCTCAGCAACGGCAAGGATTTCAATGTGGTCTTTGACCTCAATCCCATTGGGGCAGGCGACTACACGGCCATGTACAGTGCCGGAGTAATCAAAGGCGTTTGGGATATAATCAAAGGAAAAAACAATCTGATTTTGCGGGGCGGATCGCACCTCAGCGGCATCGGCGGCATGACCGGCGCCAAAGTCGTTATCCGGGAGGGCGTTATGGAAAAGGATTACTTCCGGAACCACGCTCTCAAAAGCTACAAGGAACGGGGGCCGCTGGCCGCCAATTACGTTTTGAGCTTCGGTTCACTCAAACACGGCAAAGAGTTTGTCACTGCCGATGATAAAGTCATTACTCCCGATACTCCATACGGTTGGAAAAATGCAGTTAAGCTGCAGCGCAACATCGATTCGCCCGAGGGTGTTTATTACAGCAGTATGAGCGGCCAAAACGCAGTGTTCCGGTTCAGCAAGCTGATTCCCGGTGTACACATTTTTACTGTGGCCGCCGGAAACTATGCCGGACACAAAAATAAATTTTCGATCACGGTCAACGGCCGCAGCATGGTGCGGGATCTGGCGGTCGGGAAAAAACAGCTGGCAGTGGCCAGTCTGCCGGTGTGGGTGGATGACAGCGGCGTGGCAGATATTGAATTTTCCGGAGATTTTCTGGTTTCCAGCATTGCCGTACAGTGTTTGATCGCTGCCGCTGAAGATTTCAGCTTCAACCGGGGCTACTGGGTAACTGACGGTTATGAACCGGCGGTGCTTTTCCGCAATCAGGACTACCGCCCGGCGGCGGAGTTGAATCCGGCACTTGAACTTATTTGTATGCCCACGCCCGGCCAGGAAGCCGTCGGCCCCGGTAAATTGCCGGATACGCCCGTGGAATTGCCGCCGGATGACGCTCCCGGCGGCCAATGGCGCTGGACGGCCAACTGTCACCATCTGGGCAGCAATTCGGCCACCTTGGATGAATGTCGTGATCCGGCGGATATGAAAAAGGTCTTTGACAAACTCCAGCAGGATGGCGCCAGCGTGGTGATGGTCAACGGCATGATGTCCCGCCACACCTATCCGGCGCACCTTGACCGGGGCGTGGAAATGATCAGAAAAATCGTTGCCGAAGCCCATAAGCGCAATATTAAAATCATTGATCATCAGGATGTAACACTGCTTTGGAATACCGACAGCGGTTTCCGGGTGATGGCCCAACGGCTGCCGGAAACTGTGCGCAATCTGATCACCATGGTGCCCAACGGACAATTCTGCATTATGAATCCAGTCACCAATCGTATGTACACAAATTACGCCATGCGCACGGTCAAAGCAGGCATTGACGGCTTGCAGGCCGATGAGGCGGCTTTTATGCACACCGTCTGCGGCTGCAGTCACTGCCGCAATACTTTTTATAAGGATACCAACTGGCAGCTGCCGCTCAACGAGCTGGACAAACGGCTCTTTGACCGGCAGGACCCGCTCTGGAAACAGTTTTTGGAATGGCGCAAGATCAAACTGGGCAACTGGTGGGTGGACTTCCGGCGGGAAGCCAAAAAATACAATCCCGACCTGGTTTTGTGCATGTATTCGACGCATTGGGGATTCATGAGTCAGGCATCATCGCTGAGAATGGGCGGCGATTTGACCCAACAAGCCCGTGCGATCAACTATTTGGGAACCGAAGTCATGACCCGGAACTGTCTGCTCAGCGCCCGGGCTTTGGCAGCCAACCGCAAGATGGTGAATCTGCTCAATGTAGCGTTCAACGCTCCGATCTGGGCATGGATCTATGCTGGATTGGATGGCGAAGATATGTACGAAGCCTTCTACGCCGGATGGGCCATCTGCAATATGAACAACCAGTCGGCCATGACCCGCTGGGCTGCTCCGCCCCAACGGGAAACGACTTTCAAATCATTTGAAGCCTCGCCGGATAATATGCGCCGGGATATTGCCCGGACGGTCTGCAAAGCAGCGCTGCTCTTTTCGGCCTCCAGCCGGGACTGGAACCGGGGCGGAGCGATGTATCCGCAGGCTTTGGGGCTGGCGCAAACGCTGGAAGAACTGCATGTACCGTATGAATTTATCGGGGCTATGTCGCTGAAAAAAGAGGTGCTGAAAAAATACAACTTCCTTTCGGTCAACTTCAACGGTTGTTTGAGCGATCAGGAAGTATCGGTCATCAAGGAATTTGCCCGCAATGGCGGAACCGTGCATCTGATCGGCGGCGCCGGTATGTTTGATGCCATGGGCAACGACCGTCCGGTCTGGGCTTTTGCCGATGTTATGCAATATGATCTCAAGCGTCCCGCCCGGAAAAACGTCATTCAGAAAGTCGGCTTCCACCGGGATCCGGCTAAGGCCGATACGCTGAAAAATCCCACCCGGCACTATGTGCCTTCGGTCATGCCCAAACGGTCAAGTCTGTATGGTTTTAACGCCAAAAACCGCCCGGTGCCGGTTTTTGTCAACCAGCGTTACGGCAAGGGCCGTTTTATCCATGAAATCGTGCCGCTGGCCGGCTTGCTTTACTTTGAAGAAGGCCGGGTCAATGAAGTGTGGCGCAATGAACTTGATGAAAAACTGGCCGAAAAATACCGCCAGTGCGTCAGCCGCATGACCGCCAAATCGGCCTGGTGGAGCGTAGAGGCTCCCAGTACTGTCTATAGTACGATCTACAAGCAGAATAAAGACTACGCAGTACACTTTTTCAATGCGCAGACTCCCTGGCCGGCCAAAGGCGAACTCTTGCCCATGAAAATACCCGCAGATCCGTTTCCGGCATTGGCCAGAGATATAACATTTACTTTGCCGGGCAAAAATGTGCGGGAGGTCTTTGCCGTATCACCGGATTTTGCCGGACGGAAGCAACTTGCTTTCCGTCAGGCAGATAAAAGCGTAACCGTGACTTTGAACAAAGAACTGCTCAAAGCCTATACCATTGTGTGGGTGAAATTTTGAAATATTGGTTATAAGAAAGATAGAGAATATCATGGTCATCAGCGGCAACATTGTCACGCCCGAAACAGCGGCGTGGGGCGAAGTAAAAATCCAGAACGATTTGATTTCTGAAGTTGATTTATCGGATAATATCCATCCTTGCGCCGATTGGATCCTGCCCGGATTCATCGACGTACATTTGCATGGTATCGGCTATGGCGACGCTACACCGCAAAGCGTTCATCTGATGGCCGAACAAGCTCCCCGTTACGGCTTGACGTCCTTATGCCCGACCATGGCCTCGGATGCACCTGAAGTGATGCTGGCGTTTGTAAAACGGGTGCGGGAGCTGATCCAAAACCCCATCACCGGAGCCGCCAAACTGCCCGGCAGCCATCTGGAAGGGCCGTTTATTGACTATGCTCACCGGGGCGGTATGAACGAAGATTTTGTGCGCGGCGTAGATATGGATGAATTGCAGCAGCTGCTGGACGCCGCCGACGGTACGCTCAAGATCATGACGCTGTCGCCGGAATTGGAAAATTCTGCCTGTGCGATCAAACTGCTTACTCAGCACCGGTGCAGAGTTTCCATGGGGCACACCGGTATGCCGCCGGAGGGTGTGGATGATTTTGTCCGGGCAGGCGGTTCGGCGGTTTGTCATTTGTTTGATACGTTTGATGGGCGATATGTCGATAACGGTGTGTCGCAAGTATCGCTGAGCGATGCAGTTCTGGTGGATGACCGGCTTTTTATCGAACTTATCGCCGATGGTGTTCATGTGCCGCCTGCGTTGCTCAAACTTGCGATTCGGGCCGCCGGAGTCAAACGCATTGTCGGCATAACCGACAGCCTGTGCGGCAGCGGTCTGCCCGATGGAGCTTATCCCATGACTGATGCCGGACGCAGTTTTACGCTCAAAAACGGTGATTGCTGCCGCTTGACCGATCATCCGGAAGTTATTGTGGGGTCATGTCTTACCCAAAATCAAGCTTTCTATAATCTGGTTGAGCGCTGGGGATTTACGCCCGTCGAAGCGGCCATGATGACCGCCAGTAATGCCGCCGGTTATTTAGGTATTGCCGACCGCACCGGAGCGATCAGGCCAGGACTGGCCGCCGATATAGTTGTATTGGCCGGCGACCGGAAAAGCGTCAAACAAACCTGGATCGATGGAAAATTGTCTTATGAAGCAAATTGATTACGTTTACAGCAATTGCAATGACCTGGAGGTTCAAGCGCAAGCCGTGGATATGCTGGGGCGGTGCTTTGAGGAGTGGCAGATATTCAAAGCGCAGTACGGGCGGACTTTTCCATTTCTGGAACACTCGTTTACGGCATGGGCCGGAAATAAGGTTTTAGCGGGGCATGTGGGGATCATGCCGCTGGAAATTTCTGACGGCAGCGGCGGATTTTTGCAAGTTGCCGGTCTGGCCAGCGTTGGCGTGGCTCCGGAGTTCCGGGGCTGCGGCATTGCCCACGAGCTGTGCATGAAAGCTGCGCAGTGGGCGCAGGAAAACAACTTTGATTTGATGATGCTTTACACCGATGTGCCAAAAGTTTATCAAAAAAGTTCCTGGCAGATCTACGCTGCTCCCGGAGTGTTTTTGACCAAACCGTCAGCGGGGGATGCCGATCTGGGGATGGTTAAAAGCAGCGATGAGCTTTCTGCTGCCGAAAAAGCGTTTATTATTGCGCAATACGAAGCTTTGCCGCCGCTGGCGGGCCGGGTGCGCCGTTCCCGCGACGGAAAATACTTTCATTCCTGGGCGTGGTTGTTCAAAAATCCGCTCAACCGCTGGCTGCTGCTGCCCGCAGGCTACATATTATTTACCGACAACTGTCTGTCCGAAATCGCAGGCGATACCGGTTCGGTAATTCTGCCGGGGCGGCAGGCGTTTTTGAGCAGCAGCGATCCGGCGCTGCCGATCCTGCAGGAGCAGGCCTGGCAAATCCAAACAACTTTACCGGAGTGCTGGCACGGAGAATGTGCCATGTTTAAAAGCTTGAGAAGCAACCTGTTGCCCCCAAATATATTCTTCCCGCTGGCAGACAAATTCTAAAACCCCCCCCCCGGGTACAAAAAAACTGCTGCCTTTTTACCGGGCAGCAGTTTTTTTACGGAAACTTTTTCAGTTTCTTTCGGTCCGGGGACGGAACGTACGCGGACGTTCTTCGCGCGGACGGGCTTCGTTGATCACCGCTTTGCGGCCGCCGATTTCGCTGCCGTTAAGCTTTTCAATGGCAGCTTTGGCGGCTTCGTCATCCATTTCCACAAAGCCAAAGCCCTTGCTGCGGCCGGTTTCCCGGTCCATTACGATCCGTGCCGCCTGCACAGCACCAAACTCTCCAAACAACGCTTCCAGGTCTTCCCGGGTCGTGCTGTACGGCAGGTTTCCCACATAAATATTCATTGGTTTACCTTTCCCCATCTTGCATGACAGGTGTTTTTGCGCTTTTTCCCAAATTACGGATTACAGAAAAACTTTCCGCTGCTCCTCAGTAGATACAGCCATTTTTTTGTAAATATCTGACCTGCCATGATCGCCGAACATGCCGGAAAAAACGCATGATATTTTTAACAGGATCGGAACCGCTAAACAGGACAATCCAATCAGCTTGCAAAGGGTTATACACATCCCCCCGCCAGCCAGTTGTTTCTTAAACCAGAACATATTTTGAACAATGCAAAACTATGTTCTAATACAGTTTACAAAAAAAATAAGCATTTGTCAAGGGCATAAAAGCATATTTTTATGAAAAAAATACGATTTTTATGTGTTTTTCGGCAATTATCAGCTAATTACAGATAAAATCCGGCCAAAATCATAAAAAAAATGTCAGCCGAACAGCGGGACGGCAACTTATTCCAGATTGACTTTTTCTGTTTCCAGCGTTATGGCGCCTTTGCTGAGGTCACGCAAAAATTCCTGCAGGATCAAACTGTTGTTCTCCGGCAAGCGCCCGGTAAAGTCCACGCTGTCGGCGTAAGCCTCGCTGAAACACTCCCACTGCAGATCGTGCAAACGCAATTTGACTTGCTCCAAAAAAGCGTAAGGTAAGGAAAATCGGATATGTGCCATTTGCTGCAGCTCCCGGGTGGGAGCCTCCGCCAGCGCCAGCTGCGCACATTCCGTATAAGCTTTGACCAGGCCGCCGGTACCCAGTTTTATGCCTCCATACCAGCGGGCAGCGGTAACGATCAAATTGGTTATGCCGCTGTTTTTGACCACTTCCAGCATCGGGCGCCCGGCAGTTCCGGCGGGTTCGCCATCATCGGAACAGCCCATGATGCCGCCGGAAGTACCGGTGACAAAGGCGAACACGATATGTCCGCCATTGTCGTATTTAAGTTTTTGACTGCGCCAGAGTTCCCGGGCTTTTTCGGCGGTTTCCACCGGAATGGCCTCCGTCAGAAAACGGGACTTTTTGACTACCATTTCAGCAATGGTCGGCGCAGTCAGTACTTTCATAACATATTAATCAACAAAACGTTTTACATAGGGCATGATCGCCTGCGCCCAGACTTCGTAGCCCTTGTCGGCCGGATGCAGGTAGTCGGGCATGACTTCAGCAGAAAGCGAGCCGTCTTTTTCCAGCAATTTGTCGGTGATGTCGCAATAGAAAACGTTCTTGTCGTTGGCCAGCTTGCAGATGATGTCGTTGGTCTGCTTGATCTTGGTGCGGAAACCGTTTTTGGCCTTGGCGCCGCGGGGGAAGATGCCGAACAGCAGCACTTTGGTATCAGGCTGTTTGGCCAGAATGCTTTCAACGATCAGCTTGATCGCAGCTGCCGTAGCCGGCGCATCGGCCATGGGGTTGCGGCCGCCGAAGTTGTTGGTACCGATCATCACGACCACCAGTTTGGGCTTGATGTTGTCCATAAAACCACTCTGATTGACCATCCAGAGGGTGTGGTTGGTGCGGTCACCGGAGTAGCCCAAATTGAGCAGACGGTAGTTGCTGAAATATTTATTGTAAGTAGCATCGCCGCCGTAGAGCCGGGGCTTGGGGCCGTCCGGATTGGGCTTGCGGTTCCAGAAGTGGGTGATGGAGTCACCGATAAAGACGATCTGGATGTCGTTTTTCTGCTTGGCCAGCTGCTTGCGCTTGGCATCCCAATGTTTGTGCCAGCCGGTCTTTTTGGCAGCGTTGGGATTCTGACGGGCCTGAGCAGTGGTGGCGGCTTTGAGTCCGCCATCTGCCGGCATGGCGACTTTCCTGGCTTGGGCTTTCTTGGCCTTGGCTTTTTTGACGGCCTGCGGTTGGGCGGCAGCATCTTTGGCGGCGGTGTCAGCGGCAGTCAGCGAAAAAGTCATTGCAGCTGCCATCAACATGGACATAACAGTTTTAAGTTTCATGATTCCCTCCTGGGTTAAAATTGTTGACGGGTTAAAGATACCCTCCCAAACTTCAAAATACAAATACTCAGCGAACTTTTTTGGCGAAAAATCCATAAAAAATACTCTTTTGTACGCAAGGAACGAAAAATACAGCAAAATGATTGTAAAAATCACTATTTGTGTTATATTTTTCACAGGTATTTTCAACCCTTTAACCCAAGGTGATCAATTATGGATGTAATTATCTGCAAAACTTCCGCCGATGCGGAAAAGTTGGCGGCCCGCATGATCGCTGATGCGATCAATGCCAAGCCGGAATTCAAACTGGGCTTAGCGACCGGTGCAACGATGGAAAATGTCTATGCGGAGCTTTCCAAACTCAACAAAGAAGGCAAAGTTGACTTTTCGCAAGTCCGCAGCTGGAACCTCGACGAATATGCCGGTCTGGCTCCGGAACACGATCAGAGCTATCGCTATTATATGAACAAGCATTTGTTCAACAACGTCAATATTGACATCCGCAACACCCATTTGCCCGATGGTCTGGCCGAAGATGAAGAAGCCGAAGCCGCCCGTTATGATGAATCCATCGACGAAGCCGGCGGTATCGACCTCTGGCTGGTGGGGATCGGCAAATCCGGTCATGTGGGCTTCAACGATCCCGGCACGAGCTTTGCCAGCCGTACTCATGTGGCCTATTTGAACAACACCACCTACGAACAGAACAAGATCTACTTCAATCCGCCGGAATCCATGCCCCGCCGCGCCTACACCGCCGGGGTGGGTACGGTGCTGGATGCCAAAAAGGTGTTGCAGCTGATCACCGGCGAACGCAAAGCTGCTATCGCTGCCGCTGCTATCGAAGGTCCGATGACCGCAATGATCAGCTCCACGGCACTGCAGCTGCACCCGGATACCGTGATCATTCTGGACGAAGCTGCTGCCGCCGATCTCAAGCTCAAAGATTTCTACAAGGAAGTTTTTGAAAACGATCCCAAGTGGGCCGCTTACCGGTAATCTTATTAATTATATATAAGCCGGGGCTGCTGCAAATAAAATTGCAGCAGCCCTGTTTTTATATTGCTTCAATATTATAGAGAATATAAACAATTAAGTCAGTACGTTTGCCTGGCGGGCTCTTCAGGTGGATTTGAGGAGATGAAAAAGGTCTTTAGGGGGGCTTCAGGGGGGTAAAAATGGTCAAAAGGCTCAAAAAGTGATAAATTTTGCGAAAAAGTTGAGTTTTAAATTTGCAATTTTGCGGAGTTGTGGCAATTTAAAGCCCTGTCGCCAATAGGGCGTGAGCTCAAACGGCGATGGTTGACAAGAAAAAATCAAAAAAGTTCACTTTAAGATTTGACAAATCGAAAAAGCGTGCTAAATTAAAAAGCACGCCGCAAAACGTTGAAGAGCGTTGAGCGAAGCGGGTTGAAAGAAAATCTTAAAAAAGTTTGAAATAAGATTTGACAAATCTTCAAACTGTGATATATTAAACCTTACGCCGCAAAACGCTGGAAAGCGTCCGGCGGGGTTGAAATAAAAAAAGTTTGAAAAAAGTTCAAAACAAAATTTGACAAATCTTCAAACTGTGCTAAATTAAATATCACGCTGCGATTCGCTGGTAAGTGAAAAGCAGATGAGATAATAAAAACTGATCACTGGTTAAGAGTGATGGTTGTTTGAAAATTGAATAGTGCGATGTAACCTGACAATTTACATTGAATTTGAATGTAGTTTCAAATCACACAAAGAAATCGAGCTAAATCGATTCTTCTTAAAAAGAACGCAACAACTTCGGTTGTTCAAATAATTTTTATGGAGAGTTTGATCCTGGCTCAGGACGAACGCTGGCGGCATGGATTAGGCATGCAAGTCGAACGGATGTAGCAATACATTAGTGGCGAAAGGGTGAGGAACGCGTGAGTAACTT
>SUWF01000064.1 GCA_015061575.1 Lentisphaerota bacterium | reverse complement strand
GATAGGTCCAGTTATGTTGGGAATTATTTTTTTGCTTTCCGCGTTTTCTATCATACACGCATGGCTACTTGCCGGAAAAAAACAAGAAAGCAAGTAGCAAGTTTAACTATATGAAAGATTTTTGCCGTTTTTACCAGTTTTTTTGTTTATGCTGTGTATTCTGAGTTTTTCTGAATAAAAGTGAAGCGATTTCAGGAATTTGATTTCACCGCCCAATTCTGAAGTTTTTGCCTCTTGCAATAATGCCGGCTGCCTGGTGTTATCAATACCGGATGGTAACTTATAATTCTTTTTCTTGCATAATTCCAAACAATCTTAATATGGAGTGGCTGTATTTACATCTTTCAGCGGCGGCTCTTCCTCAAAATCTCTCTGGTAGAAAAATTCTTTGCCCGGCGGGAGATTTTCAGTTACCTCAACACTCGCCATTGCTCTGGCAGACAGCTCTATATTGCAATTGTTTATAGAAAAAGTCCGGTCAAGTCCGGTAAGGTTTTCCATGGTGATCTTCTGCTTTTTACCGTAATAAACTATATCAGGTTCCGGGCTCCGGCGTTGGCAAACAGCGAGTTCATCGGATGCGTCCAGCAGTATGCCATTAAATATATAGAGTGTTTTGAACGAGTTGGCGGCGATCAATATCTCTTGCGAGAAAGTCCCATTACTGAATACCTTGAATGTTCCGGAGAGATCCGCATTGCAGTTGAAAACACATATCCGGTAATCTCCCGGCTGTTCAAGCTCATAGATCGCATAACGTATCGTATCCGGAGCCAGCAAATCAACTTGCCGCGGCAAATTGCGGCAGAATGCCCGCAGCAGACACTTACTGAATTTTTTCAAGCCATTGACTCCGGGGTGTTCCATTGCAGTAATGGTGTAGACTGCGCCTTTCCCCAGACGGCGTTCCACCAATATTGGCTTGGCAGTTATTTCTTCTTTGCTGTGATATACACTGTCAGAAAGTCCGGCAAGTATTTGCAAATCATCCCCAACGTGATTTATGATCCCGGCTCCCTGCACATACCCGATAAAGAAGGGATCCCGTTCCGGAGTTTGTACCGGCAAATCATATTTGCCTGCCTGCGGCTGCTTGATGAATTTTATACCGCAAACATCACCATCATGCCAGTTACTTACTTCAAAACCGCTCAAATCCCGCAAATCGCCATTGCGGAAAAGTTCCAATTGGCCGCCGCGGATCTCTGAAGTATCAAAATGAGCAAGACCGATGACCAGATGTCCGCCATTTTTGACATACTCAATAAGTTTGTTGTATAAACTTTCATCCATCCGGTTCAGCCCCAGAAAAAACAGTAACCGGTAGCGGCTGAAATCGGCTTCCGGCGGAATCACATCGATCTGTCCGCCGGGCGGATTGCCGCTGAAATCACAGCTGCCGGTAACATTGCCGTGGAAAAGATCTTCTTTCCGGAAAAATGTTTCAAAAAGCTCCCACGAGCGTTCGGCCTCACTGCTTTCCCACTGGCGGCCGTTGTTGTACTGCCCCCAGCTGTAAGGGTTCCAAATTCCCGGATGCCCATCATCTTTGCCCTGAACGATCGCACACAAGGTGATCGGATCATGATTTTTGTGCTGGATTTGGCTGATGGCATAAAGTTTACGCAATTCGCGGCGGACTTGTTTAAGCTCCGGAGTGTCAAAGCCGTACTCCGGAGCACCATTTCCCCGATAATCCATGTGGCCGGATTCCGGATAAATAAAATCAGCTCCGGAGATATACGACAAATAAAGCGATTGTTTCCAGCGTTTCAGCCAGAGTTCATCGATTCTTACCCCGCCATACCAGAGCATGGCTATATGTACACCCCAGTCAGAACCGAATGCCCGGGCTGCGCCCCGGACTGCCGCCAGAGTTATATAAGGATCTCCGGGCAGCATTTCCAGACATTGACCGTCGATCCCGGCTTCGCCGTGCCGGGCAAAAAGTATACTGGACTCCACATTGAACAATTTTCCGGGAGCAACTTGGGTACGTTCAAACTCCAGCTCTTTGAGTAAATAATCCACATAGGTCTGATGGGCTTCGATCTCGCCCCGGCACGGCGGCAGGTTCCGGTAGCAATTTACACCCTCATTGATGGTGTAGCTTTTGGGCCAGTAGCAAATCCCTCCGGCTTCGCCAATGGCATAACGCCCCAGAAAAAACTCCCCGAATGCTTCAAAGATCCGGCCAAATTCCTCATAGCTCAAACTGGGGGAACGCCACTGGCGGTGATTGTGCCGGTGGACTATTTCCGGAAGCATGAAATATATTCTGTTTCTCCGGCAGTATTCAGCCACCAGCAATGCTTCGTTTTCATCATCGGGCAATTCAGCAAGTACTACATTGCCCAGTTTGAGAGCAATAAAATTTTCCAGACTTTTCAATCCCGGCGCGATCGATGCTCCGATCAGGGGAGATTTTTCAAGAACATTATCCATAAATGATGTGACCCCAAAAATTTGGACGAATTAATTACCTGAAATGAGCCCGGTATTCAACAGGGCTCATCCCATTTGATCTTAAAGATACTCTTCCATGATTAAAATAGCAAATATATTCTTAGAGTTTTTGCCGTAAATCTTCCCTGCTGTTGTGTCCAACTTTGGGGGTGCATATCAAAATGTGCTCAACTCTCTGCCGGAAACCCGGCAACTTTCATAAGATCAGTTACTTTGCCGTCAGGAGCGATGGTAAATTCGTCGATCTTGTTATTGCGGTGATCCATCGACTGCACTGTAAGCTTGTCTTTGCTGTTTTTGAGCAATACAAAGTTGTATTCCACACCGCCGTTGCCGCGGGCATCCACCAGCACCAGAGTGTACGGAAAATCCTTGCCGGGTTTGCCCGGCAGACTGCCTTCAAATGCACTGTTATTGACCTTGAATACATTGCTTCCGGCATCAGTACGCACATAGCGGTGGCGGTGACCGGCAAACATCAGATGAAATCTTTTTGCCGGGTCAGTGCTTTTCAAGAGATCGCCAAGCAGCTTTCCTGAAGTAAGATTTACGATCTTTTCATCCATGGCATGAGAGGGATAGTGGAGCATTGCCACCCGGAAAGTGGCCGTGCGGCATGCTTCGCTTTCCAGCTCTTTTTTGATCCATTCTCTTTGTGCCGGATAGATCGCATCGCGAATCTTACTGGTATCAGCATCGCCACAATCCAGAAAGAGATAAAACACGTTACCCAACCGCAAACTGTAATAGGTCCGTTTTTCCGGATGCGGAAAGAAATCACCCCATACATGCACATTCTTGCCCCTGCAGTCATGGTTGCCGCGCAGAACAACTATCGGATATTTGCCTTCGGAGGAACGGCTCAAGTCGGTTAAAAATCCCCCCATGATCGTACGGTAAGGGTTTTCATCAATACTGTTGCCGACATTGTCGCCCAGCAGCACATAAAATGCAGCATTGGCTCTTTTGCCGTATCTCATCATATGCGCAAGCATACTGGAACGGTTGTGGGTGTCGCTGGTAATAAAAAGCGTGTACTCTTTATCGCCGGCAGCAGCAGTTGTAAAAGATTTGACCGCACTGCGGCTTTTATCCGGCGCTGCCAATGTATAGGTATAGGCGGTATCGGGCTTAAGATTGGTAAGCTCGGCATAATATAATTTTTTATCAGCATCGACCGTAAATGCCTGCGTTTTTACCGTGCTCACGACTTTGCCCTGTTCGGCAACTTCTACGGTGTATTCTTTGGCTTCGGCATCTTTCATTACAAAGTTTACCGCCATAGATGTATGACCGGGATTGGTCAGCCACGGCCCCCGTTCCGGCGTAAAAGCAGCAAGACTTAATGCTGATACTGCCAGAGCGGACAACAACATACTTTTTGCAAATTTCATATAAATCCTCGCTTGTTATTTACTTTTTGCGTTCAAAAACATATATACCGCTTACAGCGACACCATCTTCTGTGATCGCCGGAAAATCCATATTGCCCGCCGTCTGCACCAAATCGATCACCCGGCACAAAAGCATTTCATGCCCCGGGGCGATCTCGCAATACTTGGCCATATCGGCAAACGGAGTATTGAACGGCAGAGTGGCTGCATCAAAGACCGTTTCCGGCGCAGACAAATTCAAATCTTCATCAATAATAAATTCATACAACGGATTGCGCTCATGTTTATACGGCGATATCCAGTCGATATTGGTGAACAATCGCAAAGTTCCATCGCTTGAGCAATAGAGTGTGCGTGGGGTACAGGTTCCCTTGTGGCGAACCAGCTTGCCGTAACCGGTAAAGAGATCAGGCGTGCGGCACAAAACTATTTCTCCGGAATGGCCGAAACTGCGCAGCGAAGCAATAAAATCCCCCTGCGGAGTTTTGACCACACTGGCTTCGCCGATAAAATCGTCGATCTGATACCATTCACCGGTGCGGTACACTTTGTAACGGTGCGTTTTTTCATCGAATTTCCAATGCACCGGCGCAACTTTTCCGTGATGGCCTTTTCCTTGCAGACCTTCGTTGCGGGGCGTAAAGGTGACCAATTCCACAAATTCAGTATTATCATCGTCTAACGCCGCCGGCGGAGTCAGTGCGTGATTGGAACTGCACGAGTCAAAAACATTATTGCCGGTAATCACCCGGCTTTCCGGTTCGATGATTTTTATGGCATCCAATGCCGCATCGTAGCTCAACTGCACCGTATACAGCCGCAGCGAATCTGCTGCCGCATGCGGTCTGCCGTTCCATTTGGGCGTAAATGAATTGTGCAGTACGCCATCAATAAATTTGTGTGCGTAAATGTAATACTTGACCACCCAGACGTTGAGCTTGGGCGATCCGAACACCTGCGGCTGCCCCACACAGCGGTAATAGAGTGTATCGTCATCCTCAAAAAATCTGCACTCATTGCCGCCGGAAGCGATCACCATCTGCTGTTTGATGGCCCCCATTGGCGAACCTTCACGCAGTTCGCCGACTACGCCGCAGCAGGAATCATGACCGCGTGTATCCAGCAGGGCATACACTGTCAGATAACGGTTTTCCGCTACTTTGACCGGTACTGCGGCTTGAGCTGCAATAACATTTTCTGCCTGCCAGCCGTGCTTGATATATCCGGCAAAAGTCCACTTGGAATTCATCGCAATTCCTCCGGCAGCCGGTCAATGATCGAAGTACGGCTCAGCTCAACCACTCCGCAGCCGCCGGGGGCGACCGTAAACGTGACCATGCCTTCTTTGTGTTTACCCAGAGTTATATCATTGTGTCCGGCAAAGACCGTTCCGGTAAAAGTTTTCTGGAAGTTGTTGTGCCCCAGATCCGGACCGAGAAAGACCCCTTTCAGCGGAACATCCAAAGGATTGCTCAACAGCACATACTGTTTGCCGTAGTGATCCAACACCCGGTGCTTGATCGAACCGGGGCCCATTTGGCCGGGCGCAGTGAACATGACAAAAGCTTCGCGACTGGGTCTGCCGTCGCAAATGATCTCGCCCAGACTCTTGAATTCAGAAACGACCTCTTTGAGCATAGAGAGCTGTTGAGCTTTCTGTTCCGGAGTGAGTTTTACGCTCTGTTTTTCGCCTTTTTTATCCCGGTAATGGGTATAATTCAATTCACCCCAATCGTAAAACACCAGCCCTTTAGCTCCGGCAATCAGAGCTGTATAACACTGCTGGCGTACAGCTGCAGCAGTAAGCAGTTCATCTTTTTTGAGCGAAAAGTAGCTGGGCGGGTAAAGCTGCGGCATATACCAGCAGCTCTTGCTCTGCCAGAGTTTTACGCAATGTTCCATATTATCTGCCAGCGAATTGAGTGCGTTGCTGTACGCATTTTCCGGCGGCTGGGTTCCGCGCAGCAGATAACGGTCATAAATAAGCACATCCGCAGTATTGAGCAAGCCGCCCACCCAGCGGACATCACAACTGATGGTAAAGACCAGTTTTTCAGGCATATAGCTTTTGACCACTTCGTAAGCGGCTTCGCAAACTTCGGTGGATTTGGCTTCCGGTTCATCATTGGTCACCCAGCCGATGACGCCCGGTAATTTGCCGAATTCAGTAAGCTGTTTGAAAACGCTCCGGCGGCGTTGATCGCGGGTATGCTTGATAAAGTTCCAGATCACCGAAGTTTCCCGGGCTTTGAGGTTGATGCCCTCCTGAACGCCCAGAAAATGCACATAACTGTCGCCGCCGATGATTTTCAACCCGGCCTGATTTGCCACATCGTAGATCTGCCGATCCCACTCGCCGGAGCCCATGACCATATTAAAGCCGCAATCAATACCTTCTTTGACCCCTTCGAGCTTTTCCGCCCGGTATGCCACCGGAAAGAATGGCTGACCATCCACGACCATGGTGCCATCGCCCCGGATGGTGGCAGTATCCGCCCAAAGAGCCGAAGCACTGCCTAACGCTGCCAGCAGCGAACAACCTAATTTACGCAAAGACATTTATTTTGTTTCCTTTCTTTATTTGTAAAAAGTTATATATTTTATTGTTCGAACAATTTTTCAAGACATAATCCCCCTTATATCCCACATTTTTTCAGTTCAGAATTCGTCAGGGCGGAAGCGTTTTTCGATAGTTGAGTAAGCCTTTTCTCCGGCACCATCCAGCCATTCAGCATGGCCGTCAAAAAATCCGAAATTGCTGCCTTTGGAGTGAAGTGTACGATTCCAGGTTTTGCTGAAAGCGTATGTATTGCCCGCAATATCGCCTTCGCAGGTAAAACCTTTACTGCTGTCTACGGCCTGACCTTCAAAGGTGGTAACAAAAAAGCTGGGATCCTGAATATTGGCTAAATTCTTCTTTTTGACCGTAAAGGTGTTGATCCCGTAATCCCAGTAGTAGACTCTTCCGGTATTGGTGGGGAAACGGCTGCTGTCCATTACCGGAGCATTGGTCGGGCAGTCGGTCACGATGCCGGGGCGGTTGTAGTAGGTGGTTTTAGCATCCACCATTTCCAGATAAGTCCCGGCAAAATAATCGCCGGTGGAATACCAGTAACTGCCGATATTGGGTTGTTTGTAGATCGGCATCCAGTCACCATTGTCGTTGGCATACATAAGCATATATGCACCCAGACTTTTCAGATTGTTCAAACATGCAGTTGCCCGTGATCGCTCCCGTGCCGCCGAAAGTGCGGGCAAAAGCATTGCCGCTAAAATGGCAATGATGGCGATTACCACCAGGAGTTCAATCAAAGTAAATCTCACTTTTCCATGACGGGAACCAACAACATTTGCTTTCATAATTCATCTCCCTTTTTTTTAATTTATTTTTTGTAAATCAAGCGGCAATAACATTACCGTATTTTGTAAAATATGTGCATTCAGCAGTTTGACTGCACATTTACCGAGTTCAAAACTGTTTTTCTCCAATCGCCATCCCCGGGGCCAGACAAAGTTGCCGGAGCCTTCCATGATCGCTCCGACTTTAATTGTTGACAATGCTGACGATGTTGCCTGAATACGCATTTCATAGAGTAATTCGCCGGATGTGCTGGCATCGGCAAGGATCACCCCGTCGCAACCGGAAGAAAGAATTTGTCCGGCACTTTCAGCTAACGGCGTTTTGCTGTCAAGCTCAAGCTGTTGAAGTCTGACCGGACTTTTTTCCAACGCCTGTCGGATACCGCTTAAACGGGCAGCATAAACCCGGCTGCCCATTTTGCCGGCGACCAGCAGCTTTTTTATTCCGTCGGCAAGCATTTTTTCAGTCAATATGCGGAAAGATTTGACATTTTCTTCGCCCACCAGCGGAGCTTGCACTCCGGGTATCGGTATATCGGTAACCACCACCCGGCAGCGGCGGGCGATCAAATTCTGCACAAATTTGATATACTCCATATCATCCAGCAGCTGCGATACCGGGCTGATGATTATTTCGTTGATGTTATTATCGGCAAGCAGCCTGCCGACCGAGTCAAAATCTCCCGTGCCGCCCGGCAGCAGAAGCAGTCCCCGGGAGCCGTCCAGCAGCTGTGTCTGCACCCCGGTCAGGATCTGTACGCCGGTCGGAGTCAGCGGGTAGGCTATCAGCAATGCCGCCATATCCTTGCGGTGAACTTTGCCGGTGGCAAAAATTCCGGAACGGGAACGGCGTTCAATGGCCCCCTGGGCTTCGAGTATTTCAATGGCACGGGTAACTGTACTTTGGCTGAATTGATACTTTTCCATGATCGTGCGGATGGGCGGAAGAGCCTCGCCCGGCTGTAGAGCAGCGGCGATTTCCAGCAATTTTTTTTGAGCTGTCTGATGTTTCAGCATAACTTTACCTCACAACATTTCGTATACAGAATATTTATTCATACACGCTGGACCTTTAACCGCATAAAAACGTTTGTTCAATACATCGGCTGCGACTGCAGCGGTGGTACATGGCTCCACCCCGGCAACATCTCCATGACGGCAGACCCCCTGCAGTTCTCCAGCTCTGGCGTGCAGTGCCATATAGTTGAACATATCGTCCACAGAAATCAAACCTTTATGGTTGGCTATTGCCTCGTAAAGCATTTTTTTCCGACAGCGGGATTGTTCCGGGCGGGGGCGGTCGGCGGTAAATTCGTATGGCAAAGTCACCGGACTGTCCGGGTGATTGGCGTGAACAAGTATGCCGTTGACCGGCTCAACCCAACCGATCCCCCCGGCGTTGGATTCAACTGCAAGAGCAGTTTTACTATCGCTTACCAGATAATTGCCCGCCCCGCTCAAGCCATACTCCAGAGCGATATTTTTTGCGGCATCGACCGAATCAGCAGAGAGTGCCAGCAAACAATATATCAAACCCGGCAGCAAACCATTGCCGCCCTGCACCGATTTCAGGTCATTACGGAACACACTCATATTGTTGTTATGGAAACCATATCCGCAAAGTTCGCCCGGATAGGCCAGTTTGAGCATGGATGGCCCATCGGTCAGGTGCATGTTCAAAATTATATACAAATCCAGACTTTCGATCCCGGTATCTTTGGTCTGCCCCGCCAGCGGAGCATGATTAACACACCGGGCAGGAGCCAGACTGAAGCTGGTGCAGCCGGAATCTTCACAAGTATTGCGAACCGGGATCTCCGGCATCGGAGAATCGGCATCAAAATTAAGATCGTGCAACTTTTCCAACATGCCCCGGTAAAGCTCCAACACCCACGGCGCATATTTTTTGAATGCCGCAACTACTTTTTCCGGCGGATCGCTCCAATCGTGTACCGCCATACTTAAGATACGCGGATAAAATGGATAATTTTCCAATGTCCATTGCGCCATATATTTCCCGGCCTCAAAAGCACTGCCTTTAAAACGCATCTCCGGGATCGCCTGACCGGGAATCACCAATTTTTCCAGTCTGGTTTTCATCGCTTATTCTCCCGGTTTTCCATAAACAGTGCGATCCGGCGGATTATTTCCTGAAAGGTCATCTGCTGGGCATCAATCGCTGCTCCGCCGCAATGAGGAGTTATCAGCAAATTACGGTGTTTTGCAGCATACTGCACCAAACGGTTATCCAGCATATTACCCCATTCGCAGGATAATACATCAAGTCCGGCGGCGGCAAGTTTTCCGGATTCCAGAGCATGGAGCAGAGCATTTTCGTCCAACACGCCGCCCCGGGAACTGTTGAGCAGAATCGCTCCCGGTTTGAGCATGGCAAATTTTCCGGAATCAAAAAAGTTTATATTTTCTGAATCAAGATGTATATGCAGTGTTACCACATCCGCAGCACTCAAAAGCTCGTTCAAACTTACTTTTTCAATGCCTTCAGCTATTGGCAGATCATCCTTTATATCGCAGCAAAGCACCCGCATACCAAATGCTTTGCCGTAGCGTGCCATGTGCCTGCCCAGTCTGCCGTAACCGATGATCCCCAGCGTTTTCCCGGCAAGCTGACTGCCGACAAACAGCTCCCGCCGCCAGTTGCCCGCCAGCACATCCTGTGCCGCCGGTACGATATGTCGAACCAGAGCCAGCAGCAGCCCCCAGGTAAGTTCAGCCGTGGCGGTCACTCTTTCCAGCAATTCCGGAGATTCCCGCAGCGAATAAAACTCGATATTGTTTTTATAAAGTTCTTCCACCGGCAAATGATCTTTACCGGTGGTGGGCGTAGCAACCAATTTCAAACGCGGACATTGCCGGATAAGTTCAGGAGTTATCTTATATTGCAGAGTTGCTATATAAATATCACAAGTTTTGATGAGTTCGGGAATTTTGAATGTTTCCGACTCTCCGACATTGATTATATCAGCAAATTTACGCAGCGGTTCCAGCAATACCAGATAGTGTTCGGCACTGCAGGCATTGAGGATACGATACTTTTTTTCTGAACTTGTCACTTGTTCAAATCTCCCAGTTTACCGGTAACGCCCACGGCAAATCGCTTAAACGGTTTTCAGCAAGGATTGCGGTAAGTCCGGGAAACGCCTTTTCGCGGCTGTCGCAAGTAATCTGCCGGAAAGCTCGCAGTTTCTGCGCAAGAGCCTTGCAGCTCAAAGCGTCGGCTCTGCCTTGGGCTACAACTTCAAAACCGCTGGCGATCAGCGGAACTTTCCTGCTTACCATATCCGGAATAGTTTCCAGATTCATCCCCCCGGTAACCAGCAGCGGAGCAAAGTTGAATGAAGGTGCTGCCGTCAGCGAATTGATCGTCGCAGCGTAAGGGGTGATAACTTTGATGAAATGCGCACCTTTTTCAAAGAGCCGCAATCCTTCTGCCGGGGTAGCCGCCGCCGGCATCAGCAGCAAATCATCCCGGTACCTGCTGATAGTATCGTCCGAAAAATCCAGCATGGAAATCAATCCGTCAACGCCGCAATCAGCCAGTTCTTCCGGCAGCATCAGCTGCGGGTGCTTGTGCTGCAGATTTTTCACCACTGCCGGGGAATCCAACACACTGCCAACCATCAGCAGCAAGTCCGGAAAACGCTTGCGGATCTCCGGGATCATAACCCGGGCATCCGGTCGGCGAAGCGTAAATTCCACGGCTTTGAACCCGGCCTCAACAGCCGCTTCAACTTCAAATAAAGCATCGACTCCATCGGCAACCATAATCGGCAAAAAAGCCTGTTCCAACAGGACCTTATACTTGTGGTAAATAATTTGTAACATATTGACTGTGTTCTTTTTGTGTCTGTTTTTTGTCCTTTTTTGTTGCGATAAAATAATGCAAAAACATCTTTTGTCAAATTTAAAATCAAACTTTTTTGTAAAATTTACAGAAACACAACCGAATATGCCGGAAGATCATCCGACAAGCGTTCATGTTGAGCCAAACAAAGCAACAGATCAAAGTCTAAGAATACTTCAAAAAGTATCTCCCGGATAAACGGGAGATCTACATTGTGGGCGTGAATTTTAATTCAGAAAAAGACAACCTTGCCGGTTGGGCAGATGAGAAATTAGAGAAGTGATCCCCGATCGACCGTAAAACAGCTTCCGGCAGCTGGAAGGTAAATAGAAAGATATTATGAGAGACACAAGAGGTCTCTCATTTTTTTGCACTGAAAACAAAAAGTGGTTTGCCTCTTGATAAAAACGGATTTATGTTAATCCAAGAACAACGAAGTCGCATAGTGCGCTTCAAAAATCAGGAGGACAAACCATGAATAATTTATCGC
>SUWF01000012.1 GCA_015061575.1 Lentisphaerota bacterium | reverse complement strand
TGAGCTGACAGTAAATATTGGTAAAGTTGGTGCAAAAAACAGGCCATAAGATTTGCTTTCAGTCCCAAATCCTGCTCAAATTATAAAATTGAACATGCTATTTATTTTGCGAGGTTTTGCAACAGCCGCATATATTTTTATTCGCCGCTGTCGATGGCGATCTGTTTACGCACAAAAGTCGGCAGATCCAGATTGACTCCATCCACGATAGTTCCGGTTTTGCCCTCAAAGATCCCGCTGCTGGCAATGGTCAGCGGCAAAGTGGGCTGATCCGGCTGCCGTTTGATTTTCCGGCGGGAAACTTTTGCAGCTTTCTGCTCCGGACGCACCACCGCATCGGCTTCGTCATATTTGACGGCGATCGCCGTGATCCTTACTTGCGTTGTCAACGTTGATCTTATATTGGCCCCCACGATCACCTGCGACGTCAACCCGGTCAGCGTTCCGGCCTGTTCCAACGTGCGTTTGAGTTCAGCATAGGTCAATTCACTGCCGCCGGTGACGCTCAAAAGCACCGCATCGGCCTCTTTGAGCTTCTGCGCTCCGCCCAAAAATGGCGAATCCAGCACACCGCTCAATGCCTGCACACAGGAGTCCAGAGCAACAGCTTCGTTGCCGGAGCCAACGCCGATTGCGGCATAACTTTTGCGATTTTTGAGCATGGTGATCAAGTCGCCCATATCGCCGGAAAGCAAATTTCCCGGCATCAGCACATCCACAATGCCCAGCACCGTTCTGGCCAATTCCGTATCCGCCAGTTGGAAAGCGTCCGCAAAGGTCGTTTCGGCCGGCAGCACCGAAAAGAGCAAATCGTTGGGGATCCCCAAAATCGTATCCGACAACGCCAGCAGTTCCCGCATCCCATCTTCAGCAGTTTTGCGCCGTCCGTGACCTTCAAAAGCAAATGGCAATTCAAATAACGACACCGCCGCCAGATTGTGCGAATGAGCCAAACGGGAGATCACTCCGGCTCCACCGGTAGCGGTCCCGCCGCCTAAACCGCCAACAATGATCAGCAGTTTGGCATTGCTCATAAACTGTTGAAGTTTACCGCTTTCGCTGGCCAAAGCCCGTTGACCTTTCAAAGGATCGCCGCCGGTGCCGTGCCCCAGCAGCCACTGTTCGTTGCACAACACCTTGCACTCTTCGGGCAGTCCGGTCAAGCGCTCCAGCGCTCCCCGGTCAGTATCAAAAACACAAAGCTGGATCCCGGCAGCTTCCGGCAGCTGGCAGATTTTTTCCACGACTTTACCGCCGCCGCCGCCTAAACCCAGGATCAACACCTGCTCTATTTTCTCTATATTCTGCATAATAAGTTACCTTGGATTTAATTGTTGCGATGGTTTTTCATGCTGAAAAACCTGCTGAGAGTATCGCCAAAGCCGGATATGCTTTTTTCCAACCGGTCGACCAGCGAATTGTTGCGGCTGTCCTGCTGACGGCAAAACGCATGAGCATAGCACAACGCCCCGTAAACCGTACTGTAGCGTGCGGATTCCAGACCGCTGATACCTTTAACGCCCATCGGCCGGCCGATCCGGGAGGGCAAATCGCACACCTGATGAAACAATTCGGCAGTTTTGAAAAATTCAGCTCCGCCGCCAGTAAGCACACACCCGGAGCCCAGATTGCTCCAGAAATGTTCACGGGCCATCCGGGCACTGAGCAATTCAAAAATTTCCCGCAAACGGGCATCAATGATCCGGTTGAAAGAATCCAACGGGATCCGGCGCATGCTGCCGGAGTTGGTACGGCATTCGACATAGGGGAGATTTTCCCGGATCATCCGTTCCAGAGTTCCATCCCGCAGGATCCGGCTGCAATATTCATACGGCAGATTGAGTCCCACACTCAAATCATTGGCCACATGCTCAAACCCGACGCCCAGCACACCGGAAGCCAGCACGCCATTGTTGCAAACCACCGCATATTCTGTAGAGCCGGCGCCCAAATTTATGAGCAAAGTACCACTGGCCAGCTCATCGCTGGTCAGAATGCCGTAAACATCAGCCATGGCGCTGAACACTTTCATAGGTTCATCGTCCGGACGCACATCGGTCAATGCCGCCGAAAAATTCTGCAGCCGCAGCGTGTTGCCATGGATGATATGCGAATAAGCATTAAGAGTACGCGCATGCATATTCAACGGCTGCGTGACCCGCTGTATACCATCGATCTTGTAATAGGCATCAAAGCTGTTGATCAGCGTCCGGTCGGCATTGAGCGGCATACTTTTGGCATTGCCTACTGCTTCAAAAATATCCTCTTCGGTAATGCGCCGGGATTCATTCTGGATAAAGGCAGTCCCCTCGCCGATCACCGACGATATATCGCAGCCGGTGACCGTCATAACGAACATAATGCTGTTGTCCACCTCGCCGCCGCTTTGTTTATCGGCCAGATCGATAGCATCGTTGAGTTTGTCACGAATCAAATCCATAGATGCGATCTCGCCTTTAAAAACGGCGTTATCACTGGCAACTTCTCCCCGGCCGATGACCGTCAGCGGTTCTTCGCCGGAGTAGCTGCCGACCAGCACGCATATCTTACTGGAACCCAGCTCAATAGCAGTAATCACATTGTGTTGGTTAAACATTGCTCCAAAACCCTCGTAAATCTTGTTTCATTCCAACCCCAGCGCCCGGGCCGCCAACAGCAGCAGCACAGCCAGAAGATTGTTGTAAAAATGTAATATCACAGAACTGTACAGCGAATTGCTGCGCAAATAAATTTTCTGCCAGACCACTGCCAGAAAAAACAACCCCGGCAGCTGCAGCAGCGATAAATGCAGCACACTGAAGGCCAGCGCCGTACCCAGCAAAGCCACTGTTGAACTGCTGTACTCTTCAAGCACACTGTAAAGCGCCCGCCGGAAGAGTATTTCTTCAAAAACCGGTGCTGCCAGCAATGCCGTTACCCCGATCATCAGCAGCTGCCATAAATTGCCGGTCAACGCCAGCTCAACCATTGCCGGTTTGGCGCACTGCACCCCGCAGCACTCCAGCAAGTAATTCCACAACCAGCTGAGCGCACCGCCGATGAGCTGCAAAAGCAGCGCTGCCGGCAGCCCAAGCGCCAGCCAGCGCACCGGAAAGGTCTTCAGCTTGAGCAACGCTGCCACGCCACGCCAGCTGCCGCAATATTTGCGGATCCAAACCAGCACTATTATTACGCTCAAAAGCGGCCCGCTGGCAGCAGCAGCATTATACCACATACTTGTGCTGTCCAGCCAGATACTGCAGCTTAACGGCAGCAGCAGATAGCCGAAAACCAACGCCAGCAACGCTATTTGCAGCAGCACTTTATTCATACAGTCAACCGGCAATGCGGTAGTTTCAAGATGCTCTGAATCAATATCCGTCATGATCAGTACAACTTACTTTTGATTTTGCAAACGGGCAGTTTCGGCAGCAATATTCACTGCTTCCCGGAGCAGCAGGTCACGCTGTTTTTTCTTTTTGTTTTTGCTGTCCTGACCATCCATCATTTCTTCCATCCGGTCAGCGGCAGCCTTTTCGTCATAATACTCTTTGAGCCGCTGCTTTTCATTCAACGACACCTCTTTACGGTCACGGATCGACTTGAATCGGGCTATATCCTGCTGCAAAAGTTTCAAATCCGCCACTTCTTTGAACCGCTGCATACTTTGCTGCCGCAGCTGCCGCAAAAGTTCCGGGGCCACCGGCACATATTTTTGCCGGGATTCATCAGCAAGTTTCAGCGGGGCAATAGCATTCCACGGCAGGTGATTATCGCTGTATTGCTCGCCGATCTCCATAGTTTCCGTAAAGCTGGGCAGCACGATATCCGGCTTGATTCCCCGCGCCTGATTGGATTCGCCGTTGATCCGGTAAAACATCGCAATTTCGTGCGTAAGACTTCCGGCCTTGATCCGGCGGTTGAAAAACCGCAGCAGCCGGCTCAAATCAGTTACACTCAAAACCGTACCTTTGCCATAAGTACGGCTGTCGCCAACGATCACCGCCCGCTGATAATCTTTCATTGCTCCGGTGAGGATTTCGGAGCTGGAGGCGGAAAATTTGCTGACCAGCACCACCAGCGGCCCCGTGTAGGCGATCCGGGGATCCTGATCTTCATGTACTTCCAGATTTTTTCCGGCATCGACCACCTGCACGATCGGCCCGGAGGTTATAAAAAGTCCGCTCAGTTTGATAGCTTCCAGCAGACTGCCGCCGGAGTTGCTGCGCAGATCCAGCACCACGCCATCGACTCCGGATGCCCGGAAATCCTGCAAGATCGCCTGCACATCCCGGCTGCAGCTGCGGTAATTGGGCAAACCGCGGGAGGCGCCTTCAAAGTCCATATAAAAGTTATTGAGTTTTATCACCCCGATCTTGCGTTTTTTACCGCTGGAATCGACCACCGTTTTGACCTCCCCCTGAGCGGCGTTTTCTTTAAGTTCGACTTTGCGCCGGGTGATGGTTATATCTTCCGGCAGCGCCGACGAACCTTTGGCGGCGGGCAGCACGGTCAAAGTGACTTTAGTTCCATCTTTGCCCCGCACCATTTTTACTACATTGGTCACGCTCATATCAATAACATCCACCGGTTCACCGCCTTCCTGAGCTACGGCTATGATGCGGTCTTCCGGCTGCAA
This sequence comes from Lentisphaerota bacterium, assembly GCA_015061575.1. Taxonomy (GTDB): domain Bacteria; phylum Verrucomicrobiota; class Lentisphaeria; order Victivallales; family Victivallaceae; genus SIG78. The sequence goes on along the minus strand of SUWF01000012.1, from coordinate 68,201 downwards.
GCGGCCATCTTTATCGGCGGGGCCGCCGGGAACGAGTTCCACGACCTTGACGTAGCCGTCTTCGCTGGTAAGCGTAGCACCGATACCGATCAGCGAAAGTTTGAACTGAATATCAAAATCTTCCATCTGCTTGGGCGTTGAATAATGCGAGTGCGGCCCGTAAACCTGCGCCAACGCTGTTAAAAACATACCTAATATATCCATTTGATCCGACTGCTCAGCAAAATTATAAAGGTCATGCAGCCGGATGCGCACCTTATCTTCCGGAGATTTGGTGAACCAGCGTTTTTTCAGCTCGGCCTTGATTTCCGGATCATCGGAGCGTTCTTCCATGACCTTCTGCATCAAGCGGTAATAGAGCAGATCGTTTTTAAGACGTTTTTGCCAGAGCTTGAACAATTCAGCATCATCCCGGCAATAAGCGGCCTCTTTGCGGTCAGTACAATAACTGTCGCTGCCGGTAAAATCAACGCCTTTTTTAATTTCGTTTTCCACAAACTCCCGATATTGACTGATCCGTTCCAGATAGCGTTGATAGATGGCATAGATCACCCGCTGTTCGCCATTGTTGAGTTCATCAAACAAACGGAAACGATCTTTGCCGAACATAGCTATATCCTGCCGGGTAAAATAGACCTTGCCCGGGTCAAGCAACTTAAAGTATTCATCAAACACCCGGCTCGACAGCATACTGTTTTGATCCAATTTGCGCAAATGAGCATTATCCAAAGCCTTGATCACCAGCCGTCCGACCAGTTCCAGCTGACCGGGGGAAATCGCCTCCGGACTGCGTTTTTCTGCAGCTGCATGGCTGCCATCCCGGGCTGCGGCCTGCAGCGATTGCACCCACAGCGAAGTTACAGCATAAGCTGCCAGCACAACGACCGCTATCAATATAGTTTTAAGCAGATAACTCTTATTTTTCATAATTTTCTATTACACACCTTGATTTTACATTAAATGGTAGTAATATAATATCACGAAGGAGCTTTTACGAATAGCAAATGCAAGTTTTTTCAACTTTTTTTCATATTTTTTGCCAGCAGGCGAGCATAGCATTGGTGTTATCAGAAAACTGATATTGCCAATCAACTGACCGCACGCTGTCTCATCAAAACAAAAACCAAACTTAATAATTTAACTATTAAAAAGTTATGAACATAAAAAGCGATTTTCCACTCCCCAAAGATTCCGGACAGATCATCCGGTCAAGCCGCCGCCGTACCTACAGCATCCAACTGCATCCGGATCGCAGCTGGAAACTTCTGGTTCCCGCTGCGGCAACGGATGAGCAGATTGGCAATGCGCTGCAAAAATTCACCCCCTGGCTGCAAAAAAAACTTGCCCGCCTGGCAGTGGAAAATCCCGTCCATCAATTTTCCTTCACACCCGGGTCAACCTTTTTTTATCTGGGGGAAGCCGTAACTTTGCAATATCGACCCAATATGCAGTCGCAAATCATTACTTGCTGCAACGGAGAGCTGATCACACCATCGGATGATCCGGAAAAAATCAAACTTATGCTCGAAAATTTTTATCGCCGCCATACCCGGCAGCTGATTACGGCCAAATTGGCTGAATACACCGCAAAATACCATATTGCGATCGGCAAAATCGCCATCAACGGCGCCCGCCGCCGCTTCGGCTCCTGCTCCAGTCGGGGCGATTTGAATTTTTCGTGGCTGCTGGCGATGTATCCGAAAGAGTTGATCGAACTGGTGGTACTGCACGAACTGGCACATCGCAGCGAAATGAATCATTCTCCGGTATTCTACCGGGTGCTTGCGGGCTATCTGCCCGACCACCGGGAACGCAATCAACGTTTGAATAAATGGTCAAAAAAGCTGGCCGCTTATCCCTTGTGAGTTAGAAATTTTCGTCGTTCAAAAACTTCTCTGCAGCCGAAACACCTTCGGGAGCAAAGAGTTTGTAAAGTTTTTCCCGCCGGTCATAGCGAACCTGATAAGCTGTATTGCGTCTATCCAGCAGCTGTTTGAATTTCAACGGCGCCCGGGTGGCAAGCAGCTCGCAATTTTCCGGCGGCGGCAAGACTGCCAGCGTACTGCGCTGCAAAAGTTTTTCCCGTTCTGCAGCTGGCAGTTCCACCCACGATTCGATCGCTTTTACGCCCATATACTTCAGCAAACGCACCGCTTGGGAATTGGCTGCCGGCAGCGGATAGCGGCCAATAATATATACATCCTTAAAAGCACTTTTCAACGCCTCTTTCAGCAAGATCACCCCGCCGATGGAGCCCACCGAAAAACAACGGCCGCCGGAGTTGAAAACATTCCGGATCTCTTTGCGCCACAACGGCAAATCGCCCTCGGCAATAAATCCCGGCAAAGCCAGATCTTCTTCCGGAACGGTCTGTTCAGCAGCGGGGAGAAGTTTTTTATAATCACGGTGCCACAGCAGCATGGCTTCGGAGGCCCGATCCCGTTTTTGCGCCTGTTGCAGATAGGGGATCAAACCGTTGAAAAGTTCCCGCTTGATCGTTTTAAGCACGCTTTTGGCACAAAACCACCGTCCATCGATCGATAGCTTATTTATCCGGCCCCGCCACTGATTGTGCACTGTCGTAAATACGCTCTGCAGATCTTCAGCTGTGACCGCACAACGCTCAGCCGCCGGAAAACTCTCGCTGTGAAATTCAAATTCCGGCAGCTCCGGAGCAGTAATGTGCAAGCCCTCACCATCCAGCAATATATCCAGCAGCACCGTCTGGTGCATGGCGGGCAAGGCAGCCGCCTGCCGCCGGTAATCATAACCGTTTTCGCCAATTTTATAAAGCGTTTCTCCGCAAGCAGTTTCCGGATAACTGCCCGGAATCGTCACCACTGCCGGAGCATTAGCCGCCGACACGGGCGAACCTTTGAAAAATATTTCCGTAAGCTCAAAACCAGCCAGACTGGTATTACTCATGCTGACGATCCGCAGCTTGTCCCCCAGATGGATGCGGTCGCACAACTGCACCGTCAAACCATTGCGGCCACTGGCTTTGATTTCGCCGACCCGCCGCCCGAAAACTGTCTGCGCTTGCGGATAAAGCAACTGATCAAAACCTTTCCATGCTCCCTGCCCTGCCGGACGGGAAAGCGTGCGTTTGATAGCGTTCACCGCTTCAGCCGAGCGTTCGGGCAGCGCATCCAGCGCCTGCCGGTAGGCTTTGACCACCGGAACCACATAATCCGGCCCCCGCAAGCGGCCTTCGATCTTCAGCGAGGCGATCTTGAGTTTACTCAAAAGCGGCAGCTGTTCGATCAACTGCAAATCCCGGGGCGAAAGCAATCCGGACAGCTCCTGATTTTCTGCACTGCGGTAACTGCGGCGGCAAAGCTGCCGGCACATGCCCCGGTTGCCGGAAGCATCCTCACTGTAGTGCGAGAGCAAACACCGCCCCGAAAGACTTATGCACAGCGATCCATGCACAAATACCTCCAGCTCCACATTGCTGCGGCTGGCAATGCTGCTCAATTCCTCCCCGGTTATCTGCCGCTCCAGAATCACCCGCTTGACGCCCAACAGCTCCAACGCCTTTACGCCGCAGGAATTATGCACATTCATCTGCGTGGAGGCATGTACCGTTATGTGGGGAAAGTATCTGCGCAGCAAAAACAACACTCCCAGATCCTGCACGATCACTGCATCAACCGGCAGCTTTGACAACTCCGCCAACGCACTGAAGAGTTCCGGCAGTTCACTTTCCGCAATCAGCGTATTGAGCGTTACATAGACCTTGCGATTGTGATTATGGGCAAATTCCAGCAACCGTTCCAACTCCTCGCGCTTAAAATTCTGCGCCCGGTTGCGGGCGTTGAATTTACCCAGCCCCAGGTAGACGGCATCGGCCCCGGCATTAAAGGCCGCCACCGCAGTTTCCAGATTTCCGGCGGGAGCGAGCAATTCCGGGCGGAATATCTTATCTTTCATGCTTTTTCCCCCAGATAACTGCTCCGGCTATACTGCAAGCCCACACTATGGCTCCGCCGATGAGCGCATAATTATACATTCCGCAAATCGCCGCATAAACTGCTCCGGCAAAAATTCCGCACCCTGCCAGCGCAAACAAAAACTTTTTCCACTTCAGATAAATTAAAAAACGCATCGGCAAATAGAGCAAATTCACTCCCGGCAGCCACCCCAGAAAGCGGGGAAAAGCCTTTACCGGCGCTTTATGATTCAAGACCGATACCACTATCCAGGCTATCAACAATCCGGCTCCGCCCACATAGAGCAACCCCCGATCCATGACTGAACTCCAGCCCCGGTAACACAAAACACCGGCACAAAGATAAAACACTGTCACAATCAGCACCAGAGCTTGCGCAAAAACCGTACTCAGCAGCAAAAATAATAAATAGATCACTCCCGCCACCGGAAAATACCCCAGCATTGCCAACTTACGCAATATATCGCTGAACAACTCCTTTTCCACTGCCACATCGACTTGCGGCGCATCCGCCGGAGCCGGTTCATCCGCTGCCGGCGCAGCCGGAAACAACGCCTGCAGAGTTTTCAACGCCTCAGCGGAAGTTTTTCTGAACCGCTCAAACTCTTCAAGCGAAAGCACAAAATCATTTTCATGCGCCGCCCGGTTGCGAATGGTAGCTATGTAATGCAGCTGGTGTTTGAGCGTTTCCGGCAATCGGCTGCCCAGCATTTCGGTCAAAGCATGGATCCCGGCCACTTCGGCCGGAGATGCCCGGTGCAGCACGCCTTCGACTTCCCGGGAGCGCAAAATAATTTCGCCCAGCATATCCGGCGGCATAACCACGTTTGAAGTTTGTTCACTCATATTTTTCTCTTCACCTTGCCTGTATCCAGATCGATCCCGTTTTCTCTGAAGCTGAAACAATCATCTGCTCCAACGATCAGATGATCCAGCAAAAACATATTGACCATCGACAGCGATTGGGATATATCTGCTGTTGATTTTATATCCTCCGCAGATGGACGGCAGTAACCGGAAGGATGATTATGCACCAATATAACAAACAATGCTTTTTCCAGCGCCAGCGACTCTTCCAACACCTTCCGGATACTGTTGACCACGCAATTGCTGGTACCTTCGGCAATGATGCGCTGATCCAGCAAATAATAGTTGGCATCCAGCAGCAGAATCATAAAAGTTTCCCGCCGCCGCACACTCAACTTCATGCGCACAAAATCTTTGAGTGCCTGAGCTGAATCCAGCAGATTACGTTTGCGTATACGTTCTTCCAGACAGTAATCGCAAATACCGTAAAGCATTTTCAAACCGACTGCGGAAGTATGGCCAAGTCCCTGAAAATTTTCCAGCTTTTTCACCGGCATTGACAACACGGAATAGACCGAACCAAATTCTTCCAGCAGACTTTTGGCCAGCGGTTTTACATCTTTTCTGGGGATGACCAGCGTCAGCAGACACTCCATTACCTCGTAATCCAACATCCCGCTGAAACCGTTGAGCAAAAAGCGCTGTCTGACACGCTGGCGATGACCGGCGTTCCGATCCTGATTATCTTCGTTGGAACATCTGGTTTTACCGCAATCGCTGCTCATAATTTATCGGAATAGTTGAACCAGGGTTTCAAAGTGAGCACTGCGGGGGAACATATCGATCATATTCACCTGCCGGATCCGGAAATTTCCGCGCTGCAGGCGCCTCAAATCACGCACCAGCGTTGCCGGATGGCAAGATACATAAATAACGTTGCCGATCTTGCTGTTGTTCAACGCCCGCACCGCCCGGCTGTCCAATCCGGCCCGGGGCGGATCGAACAACACCGTTGCGCCCACCGGAGCAGCAGCAAGCATTTCCGGCAGTAATTCAGCAGCATCACCGGAGCGGAAATCAAACTTTTCGGCCCCGAAATTGCGCCAATTCAATCTGGCAGCTTCCGCTGCAGATACATCCTCCTCCACCCCGGCAATAAATTTTACCCCGCTGGCAGCGGCCACCGCTCCGAACAAGCCGGATCCGGCGTAAGCATCCACAAAGTATTCGCATTTCTGTTGGGTAAGCAGCTGCTGTACCAGTTCGGTCAACACTTTTAACCCGTAGCGATTGACCTGAAAAAAACTTTCGGTCGGAACCCAAAAGTCCCGATCCAGCACTTTTTCGCGCAGCAGCGGCGCATGTTTGCCCGCCGAATTGCGGAAAATCGTCACCCCGTCTGCCGATTCCCGCAAAGTCAGCGTCATGCGGTCGTGCATGGAGGGGATGAATCCGGGATCCGCCAGCAGTTCCGACAACCTGTTATTGATCGCCTCACTTGCCAGACGGCATTGCGCCAAAGGATACATCCTTCCATCAGTAAATACATACCCCAGCTGAGCTTCGCCGCCAGCTTTGCGCATGGTCAGTTTGATCTTGTTGCGGTAAAATTCCATCGGAGCTTCACTCAATCTGCAGCCCTGCACCAATTCCGGATCGACATTCAGCGGTTTCAGAAAATCACGCAGCTGACCCAGTTTCTGCTGTTGTTCAGCCGAATGAGTCATAAAACCGTAGGCACAGCCGGGGCAGCGCCCTATGCCCGGACAGCTGCACTGGATCCGCTCAGGAGAAGCCTTGGTTATTTCCACGACTTCCGCCCGGGCATAATCCTTGCTGATCCGGGTTATACGCCCCACAAATTCCTCGCCGCCAATTACCCCCGGCACAAAAACGATCTCGCCGTTGATGCGGGCAATGGCATCGCCGCCAAAGACGTTTTTGATCGCACGTCCGCGAAAAAGTGTTCCGACATTCATCTTTTGATCAAGCCTGTATAACAAAAATCACGAGTTGATTATCTGACCATCCAACGCCGCCCGGATCGCCTGCGCAACCACCGCGATGCGGTGCGGTTTGGACAAAAATCCACACGCCCCCTGCCGCAGCAGATCCTGCACTTCATTTTCCGATACATATCCACTGGACAAAAGTATCTTAGCCTGCGGATCGCACTCCCGGATCTGATAAAATGCCTGATGACCGCCGCATTTGGGCATGATCATATCCAGCAGCACCAGATCCACCATCCCGGGGTTTTCCCGGTAAATTTCCACGGCATCAAAGCCATTTTCCGCCAGCAGTACCGAGTAGCCCAGATCCTGCAAAGCTTCGATCAAAAAATCCCAGATCGTTTCGTGATCATCCACGATCAGGATCGTTTCTGATCCGCCCGGCAAACTTTTCAATTCTCCCATTTTATCAACCTCCCTGCCTCCGGTTGGTGAATATATCACTCAACTGGCTTGACAACAAATTTACATCCCCTGCTCCAATCAAAGCGATCAATACTGCTCCGGCACTGTTTTGGGCAGTTTCTGCAAGATCCGCTGCCATCAAGTTATAATCTTTATCATAAACTTCCGCATTGCCGCCGGCAGCATTGATCGCCCTGACCAGATCGGTGTGATCCATCCCATCTATCAACACCGGACTCCAGGCCGAAAATACCGGCACAACTTTGACTTGCAAATCTTTGGCACTGAGGATCCGGACAAAATCATCAAAATAAAACTGCAGCCGCTGATAGCGGTGCGGCTGAAACACCACCACCAGCTGATACTTGGCATAACGCTCACGCAGCAGCTCCAGCGAAGCGGCCAATTCTGTCGGGTGATGCGCATAATCTTCCAGTACAATGATCCGGTCATCCGGCGCCCGATATGTTTCGCACTGCCGCCGCTCAATCCCCGGGTAATCCTGCAGCAGCGCAGCAGACTGATCAAATGCTATACCCAAATATTCCGCAGCTATCATGGCCACAGCTGCATTGCTGCGCTCGTATCCGGCAAAACGTTCCGGAGCCATTGAGCTCAGTTGCTGCAAATATCCGGCCTCCAATGCACGGCAGTTGGGCAGATCCCCCAACACGCGCCGGGTATCTGCAGAATCCACATACATGGTCAAATCAGCTGCCGCAGCGTATCTGCGGAAACACATTTCCTGTTCGGTTTTCTGTTCACGATTCCAGGCGTGATCACCATCAATATTATTGATCACCGCCAAATACCCTTTGAGCAAAGCTATGGTTCCGTCGCTTTCGTCAGCTTCCGCAATCAATATATCACCGTCGCCCAATTTGGCGTAAGGAAAGTTATGATCATTGTAGTGCGCCCCCACCAGCAGACCGGCATCCACTCCGCTTTTGCGCAATATCCAGCCCAGCATGGCCGATATGGAACTCTTGCCGTGCGATCCGGCCACCAGCACCGGGCGCCGGTAACAGCCGCACAGCTCGCCCAGAAATTCCCCCCGGCGCAAGGTCAGCACCCCCTGCCGGAGCAATTCAGCAACTTCCACATTTTTCAGATCAACCGCTGCAGAAATGATTGCTCCCGTGCAAGGTTCCGGCGGCAGATTTTTCCGATCATGGCCCACTCCGACAACTCCGCCGACATTGGTTACAGCCCTGGTATTGGAATTAGCTTCCAAATCGCTGCCGCTTACTTTATAATTGCCTTCCAGCAGCAGTTGCGCCAATGCCGATACTCCGATGCCGCCAACGCCAACACAATGCACCCAGCCCTTCTTAAAAGGCAGTTTAGCTAAAAAATCAGCGTTTTTTTCCATAAAAAACCGACTCCCTGGCGCTGGCGGTCAAGTTCATTCACCGTCACACTGACGGTGTTCAAACTGGGTATCATGCAAAGTTTTATACAGACCGTTAAGCTTCAAAAGCTCTTCATGGGTACCGCGTTCAACAATATGTCCCTGATCAAGCACAATGATCAGATCGGCATTCTGAATGGTGCTGAGCCGGTGGGCAATAGCAAAAACCGTCCGGTTACTCATCACCCGGTTGAGCGCATTTTGCACCAGCCGTTCAGTTACCGTATCCAGCGCACTGGTAGCTTCGTCCAGAATCAATATCGGCGGATTTTTCAGAATCGCCCGGGCGATCGCCACCCGCTGTTTTTCGCCGCCGGAAAGCCGGAATCCTTTTTCGCCGACTATCGTATCATAGTGATCGGCATGACGGCCATCCATGATAAAGTTTTCGGCATTGGCTTCCCGGGCCGCGTTGGCCACATCTTCCCGGGTGGCCTCCGGACAGCCATAGGCGATATTTTCGGCAATAGTAGTATTGAAAAGCAGCGGATCCTGATTGACTATGCCAATAAGTTTGCGCAGGCTTTTTACTTCGCAATCCCGCACATCGACCCCATCGATCGTAACTGAACCGCTGCGCACATCGTAAAAGCGGGCGATCAGATTGGCAATCGTGGTTTTGCCGGAGCCGGTGGACCCGACCACCGCCACCAGCGAACCTTTGGGAATGGAAAAAGTTATACCGTCAAGGATATTGCGCTTGTCGTAACCAAAAACCACATCTTTGAACTCAATGGATTTTTCAAAACTGGCCAATTTTACACCATCGGCCTTTTCCGGCAGCACTGTATCGGTATCGATCAAAGCAAAATACCGGTCTGCTGCCGCCATACTCTTCTGCAGTGCCGTGACCAGCTTGGCCAGCTTTTTGATCGGCTGATAAGCCAGCACCACCGGCGCCATCATCGCCGACAGCTGCGTAACGGTAATTCCTTTGCTGTAAGCATAGACCAGAAATACCAATGCTCCGCTGACCGAAATAGTTTCCATTAACGGCTCCATCAAAAGCTGCAGCCGCATGGCCCGGATCAGCGTGCGCTGATATTTACGGTTTTCGCCCCGGAATTTTTGCTGTTCGGCCTCTTCCATATTGTAGGCCTTGACCACCATTATGCCGGTAAAAACTTCGTGCATCCGGCTGGTTACATCAGCTATTTTCTTAAAACTGTTGCGATAAGTCTTGCGGATCCGGCGGCTGATGATCAAAATCGGCACCAGCAGCAGCGGCAATCCGCACAGCAGCAGCAGCAACATACCGTAATTACCGTACTGCATACTCACTGCGATCATCGCCGTCACACAGGCGGCGATCTCCACCGGACAGCGGGTGGCATCGGCGATCGAATCAGCTACTGCGTGTTCGATCGCCGCCGTATCAGTCGTGCAGCGCGATATAAGCTGACCAACATCGTTGGCGCCATAAAACGCCAGCGACTGCCTTGTCAGCGAAGTAAAAATTTCCTCGCGCATATCGGCCACCACCCGAACGCCCACCCAGCGCATACAGTAGTGGTTGATATAAGCTGCCAGATTTTTCAGCATCCACGCCACAATAAAGATCGCAGCATACGCCGCAAAAATCTGCCACGCCAGCTTGCCGTTGGGCTGGATGATCGGCACGACCATTTTTTTAGGATAGCTTACAGTCAGTTCATATTCACCGACTTCCATTGGCAGATTGAACCGTTTGGTGTAGCTTTTGAGCTGTTCAAGCATCTTGACCAACTCCGGATCTTTGGCTCCCTTAGCCGGATCCAGCGCCAGTTCGATCGCCAGCAGTTTCTTTTCTTTATCCAAACTCTGCCACTGGGGTGTTTTTTCCATAGCTTCCAGCACCCGGGAAGCTCCGGCAGAGATTTTTACAGTCGAATTATTGGAGGGGTTTACCGCTTCAATCATATCCGGCAGCAGCAGCAAACCGGCCAACAGCGAACCACCGACCATAAAACCGGCCAGGATCCCGACAGTCAGACGTTTCCAATACTTGCAGCTGTACTTCAGCAGCCGCCAATAGCTTTGCGCATTGAACGACTCGATTTCTTCGTCGTGATGATGATGTCCCACGTTGTAAACTCCTGCAATAACTGTTTACGGTCAGGCGTTGAAGAACGCTTTGATCGTATTGACTACATATTCGCGCATTTCAGTAGTCGATTCCGGATAGATCGGCAACGCCAGGATCTCGCCGGAAATCTGTTCCGCCACCGGGCAATCGCCGGCCTTGCCGCCCAGATTCTTGAAACATTCCTGCAAATGCAGACAAAGCGGATAATAGACCGCACAACCGATGCCGTTTTCCTGCAAATAAGCTTTGAGCGCATCCCGCTTGCCGTCTTTGACCAGAATACTGTACTGGTTGTAGATGTGACGGTTGGCATAGCTGGCCGCCTTGGGGGTCACGATCTTATCAGCCAAACCGGCTGCAGCAAAAAGTTTTTCATATTCAGCAGCGTTCTTCTGACGGGCTGCGCTCCAGCTGTCCAGATGGGGCAGCTTGATGGAAAGCACAGCCGCCTGCAGCGCATCCAGACGGAAGTTGCCGCCAACCATGTTGTGGACGTAGGTTCCGCCCTGACCGTGATTGCGGAGCATCCGCAGCCGGGCCGCCCGTTCCGGGCACTGAACCGAAACGAGTCCGCCATCGCCAAAGCAGCCCAAATTCTTGCTGGGGAAGAAGCTGAAGCAGCCGAAATCCCCAATGGAACCCACCCGTTTGCCATTATATTCTGCACCGATAGCCTGGCAGGCATCTTCGATCACCACCAGATTGTGCTTTTCGGCCAGCGCCATAACTTTGCCCATATCGGCCGCCTGACCGAACAGATGCACCGGAATGATCGCTTTGGTTTTTCCGGTAACTTTGGCGGCTGCACTGTCAACGTCGATATTGAAAGTAACCGGGTCGATATCGCAGAATACCGGCGTGGCGCCCACCCGGGCGATCGCTCCGGCAGTAGCAAAGAAAGTAAAAGTGGAAGTAATAACTTCATCACCGGCACCGATATTAGCTTCCATCAGCGCAATGATCAAAGCATCAGAGCCGCTGGTTACCCCGATACTGTCGTTGGTCTGGCAGTAGCTGGCGGCGGCCTTTTCAAACTCAGCGACCTTGTCACCCAGAATAAAACGCTGGGAATCGCAGACTTCTTCCATGACCTTCATAAATTCATTTTTGAGCGACTTGTACTGGGGAACCAAATCCAACAACGGTACCTGCATAATCATTCCTCCGGAATTTTTGTTAAAAATTACTATATATTCAAATAGCTATACAAAAAACATGTATTCTGTACAATATAGCACTATCTTGATCATTTGCGTAATTTTTAACTGTTCTTTTTTGGCTTTTTTTGCCTAAAAAAAATCTTTTTACGCTCTCAAACGGTGGTTTTGGTGGTATAAGCAGCAGACAATGCACTTAAAAGCTTGACAAAACCACTGGTGAAGTGTATCTTATTAGACAACAAAACTGAACAGGATTTACAATGATAGATTTTCAGAATATTTGCAAAAGTTACGGCGAACAAACTCTGCTGGATAACGTTTCGTTCCGGATCAATTCCGGTGACCGGGTCGGTGTGGTGGGGGCCAACGGCGCCGGCAAAACGACTTTATTCACCATCATAACCGGCGAACTGGAACCGGATTCCGGCAGTGTGAATTACCCGAAAAACCTGCGCATCGGCTGCCTGCGGCAAAATCTGGAAAGCGATGCGCTGGATATTGCCCTGGTGGAGTACACCGCCGATGCCCTCCCCGAACTGCGGGAGGCCGCCGCTGAACTTAAAGCTATTGAGCATGAATTGGCCTTGAATCCCAACTCCGCCGATGACCGGCTGCTCCGCCGTCACGGCGAGCTGCAAAGCACCTTTGAGCATCTGGGCGGCTACCGGCTCAAAAGCGAGGCCGAGGCGGCACTTTCCGGGTTGGGCTTCAAGGTGGAGGATTTCACCCGGCCGCTGAAAAGTTTTTCCGGCGGCTGGCGGATGCGTGCGGCGCTGGCCCGGGTGCTGATCGCCCGGCCGGATGCGCTGCTGCTGGACGAACCATCGAACTATCTGGATATTCCGGCGGTGGAGTGGCTCTGCCGGTTTCTGAAAAGCTACTCCGGTACGCTGCTCTTGATCTCGCACGACCGTTTTTTGCTCAACCGCCTGACCAATGTCACGCTGGAAGTCAACAAAGGCGCAGTGACCCGTTACGCCGGGAATTATGACTATTACCGCCGGGAACGGGCCAACCGGGCCGCCATGCTGGAGGCCCAATACCAGAATCAGACCCGCAAAAAAGAACAAATGCAGCGCACGATCGACCGCTTCCGGGCCAAAAGCACCAAAGCTGCGTTGGCCAAAAGTATGCAAAAAGCGCTCGACCGCATGGAAGATGTGGTAACTATGGACGATCTTACCGTGCGGGGCACGCTGCGGCTGCCTGATCCGCCAGCGGCCGGAGCAGAAGCGGCCCGGCTGGAAAAGATAACTTTTGGGTACGAAAACTCCGACCGATTGATCTTCAAAGATTTGGATATGGAAATATCCTGCGGCGACAAACTGGCTTTTGTCGGTTACAACGGCATGGGCAAAACCACACTGCTCAAACTTTTGATCAACCGCCTGCAGCCGCAATCCGGACGTGTGGTGCTGGGCCATCACATCGTACCGGGTTATCTGGCGCAGGAATTTGCTGACCTTTTGATCATGGAAAACACCGTGTATGATACGGTCAAAGCCGCCTGCGCGCCGGATTTTCCGGTCAACAACATTCCGGCAGTGCTGGGCAGCTTCGGTTTCCCCGGCGACAACGCCTACAAGCCCTGTTCGGTACTTTCCGGCGGCGAAAAGATCCGGCTCTGTTTTGCCCGGATCTTTGTCAATCCGCCCAACTTGCTGATTCTGGACGAACCGACCACCCATCTGGATATTGCCGGGCGGGAAATATTGCAGGAAGTGCTGCAGAATTACCGGGGCACGCTCTGTTTAGTCAGCCACGATATCGAATTTGTCCGCAATGTGGCGACCACCATCATTGCCATGCAGGAATTCGGCGTAAAAAAGTATTTCGGCAACTACGATTATTTTCTGGAAAAAATCGCTGCCGAAAATGCAGCCAATACTCCGGCGCCGGTCAAAAGCAGCGAAAAGTCCGATTCCAATGCCAAAGCCCGCCGTCAGGAGCGGGCCAAACAGCGGCAGGCGCTTTCGGCAGAAAAGAAAGCCGCCGAAAAACGGGTGGCGGAGCTGGAAAAAAAGGTGGAAAAACTCGATGCACGCCAGCAGGAACTTTTGAGCAAACTTGCGGAACCGCCGGGGGCCGATTTCGGGGATCTGATGCGGGAATCCGCCATCGTGCAAGAGAAACTTGATGCGGCCACCGCCGATTGGGAACAGGCCATGGAAAAACTCGAAGCCATCCAGGCCGCCAACGCCGCCATCCACGAAGATTGATTTCCCAAACAACTAAACGGTGCAGCTGATGTGTATTGACAGCTGCACCGTTTAGTTTTATATAAAATATTATTCTTTATCCAGCGATTCCAATTCCGCTTTATCTGCCAGCGACATGTTGCCTTCGACCTGACCGTTGTCCAGATCGTTGGCTTTCCGGGCGGCCAGATCCCGGAACAGCTTGCGCAGGTCAATGATGCCGCCGATCATAAACCAGACCATCGAAATGACCGTCATGATCCCCGGGATCACCACCGTCACCACCAAAAAGTAGTGTCCCCACCACTCGATCGGCCACGGCATGAAAGCGTTCCAGATCACCACCAGCACAAACGCAATTACAAAGTTATAAACAAAGCTGTAGAAAAAGAATCCCCAGGCAATAAACTTATCTCCACGGGTATATTCCGGAGTGATGCCGACCAGCTTGGCCAGAATATTTTTCGGCGCCCAGCTGAGGGTGGTTTTAATTTCACCATCCAAACTGTACTTGCCGCGGTGCAGCATCCGATCCAGATTGAACGGCTCTTTGCAGGTAAGCTTGGAAACCACACAGTATAAAGCCAACGTAATAAGCATGTTGATAAAGTAAAATTCATAGGCATTGATCGGACATTTGACCGGATTCATTTCCCAGACGATGTAGGGATTAAAGGGCCGGGATATGGCCGCAAGCACTGCGCCCACACTGTCAACGATTCCCCAGCTCTGCATGGCCGGATAGACCAAATCGGCCCAGTTGCGCTGCAAAAATATACCCAATCCGGCCAGAAACAACCCGGTCAGCAGCGACGTCCACGCCCCCTGAGTCGTACCAAAACGGCTGTACAAACCAAAGATGATCACCGGCCCGCAGCCGCCCATCCACATGCTGGCCACGATCGTAACAAACAAGTTGATGTAATCCAGCTGCGCCATGAAGTAAGATCCGCAGAAAAACACCACCCCGATACTGAGCGCCACGATCCGCACCATCATAATGTGTTCTTTGGGCGAAAGCTGCCGGGGGCAAAGCGGCAGCACCACATCCTGCGCCACCGTCAACGCCGCCGAAAAAATTCTTGTATCGTCAGTCGAAAGCATCGCCAGCAGCATCAACAGACAGAACAGCCCCATCATTCCGCCCGGCAGGATATTGCGCATGACCATCGGCAGCGTGAGCTGATGATACAACGTATTGAACTCCTGATATTTGGCATTGGCATCCGCCACATTATTTTCTTGCAAAGTCTTATGCACGGTTTGCAAATAAGGTGTATCCAGATTTTCTTCGTGCGAAAGCGGCTTATCCACGCCAATAGTGTGGTTATGCGGCGGAATTTTTTTGATATTGGCGATCACCGCATCACGCACATTTTTATCGGCAATGATCTCGTCAGCGACTTTGCTGGAAACTTCCAACCGGATCGTCCTAGCCACTTCAGCATGATTTTTGTGGTTGAGCGTCACGATAACAGCTATAGTTATAACCACATACAAAAGGATGTTGAATGTACCGCGCCATGCACCGAGCACCCCGGCCATCTTGTGTTCGTGCGCCGATTTGGCTCCGCTGGTAACGATCCAGCTGCCCCGGTGGATGAACAGCACAAAAATCGCCACCACCAGCGAGAACAAGTTAAAGTCCCGCAAAGAAGCCAGGTCATAAGGATTGATAAAACTCTGCCCCGCCACCCGGTCAGACATGGTAGGCACCACTTCGCTGCTCCAGGGATAGTTCCACAGCACATAGACAATAAAGAGCGTGACCAGCGGATAACAGACCATACCTTGAATAGCATCAGTGATCGTGATCGCCAGCGATCCGCCCAGACAGATCAGCGCCAATGCCATCGCCAGAATAATCAGCAAAAGCACCATAAATGTGGGCACCTGCAGCCCACAAAAGTTGAAAGTCTGCGGCAGATCCAGCATGTAAATAAAAAAACGGGCGCCCACGGCGGGCATGATCATATTGGCAAAAATTTCGGAAATCGACCGCAGCGCTGCCGCAAAAATACGCAGTGAACGGCTGTAGCGCATTTCCAGAAACTGACCGATACTCATGGCCTTGGTTTCCCGGAACCGGAAATAAACATAACCGGTCAAGCTCAAAAGAATACTCAGCGGCAGCATGATATTTTGCCAGAAAGTCAATGCAAAACCGGCTTTGTACTGTGCTTCGATATAAGCTACCAACCCAATAATACTCAAAGCATTGGCCACATCCGCCACACACATGACGTAACGACCGCAAACCCGCCCCATGGAAAGAAAATCCGCTACGCCCTTGACGTAACTTTTGGCCGTCCACCCCATGTAAAAAACCAATGCGGTCGGAATCAGCACGATCAACCAGTCATACCATTGCATAAATAGACTCCTTTTTTTCAGCTTATCCTGCCCGCCGGTCAAACCAAGCGTCCGGAACCGGCAGCTGCTCATAATTTGCTATTTGAAATAAGATAACATATCTATGATTTTTTTCAAATTATTTGCGCTAAAAAAATCTGTTTTTTTATCATAAAACAGCCCGCAGTCAGCCGCCGTCTTCCGGAAAAAATAAAAAACCGCCGCCGCAGAAAAATGCGGCAGCGGCCATAGGCAATATCATCGGGGGCAAACTCAAAACTCATTCAAAAATGGGCAGGCGGCCATTCGCTTTAACAGGTTTGAAGAGTTTTGAATCTGCTTTACAACTCTTTGGCAACATCTTTGATCTGCTGCAAACTGCTGCGAAGCACCTCCAGCGGAGCAGCCGTGATCCGGGCAATTCCCCGGCCGGGCTTCTGATAATCGGCTCCTTTTTTGCCATAAGCATCCATCAAGCTGCGCAAGGCTGCCGCCCGGTCGCTGCGGAAATATGCGCCGGTGGCATTGACCGTGGTCAAACTGTTGGCCCGATACAAATCATACGCAAAAACTGCCTCCTGATAGATCAAGTTCCGCAAGCTTTCATCCACATCGATCTTATCGGCATAACTTTGGGCAATAGCTTTGACTTTTTTAAACTGTTCGTCAGTCAGCTTTTTATCGGCAGCAAGTTTCTGAACCGTCATCTGCCAGCGTTCACAAAGCTTGCTGCGAGCGGCAACATTCATTGCCGAAACGCCATCCATCGCCGTCAGCACCTTAAAGAACTGCTCCGAATACTTCACGGCATTGGCCACATCAAAACGCATCCGGCCCAACACCGTATGAGCAGTCCGCCGCAGCGTGGCCAAATGAGCATATTTTGCCTCGGCAAGTTTGCCGTCAGCAACCGCCAGCTGCGCTTTGGGCAGCACATCCACACTCAAATACCGATCCAGCAAAGCATAATCTTCAGCGGCATCGGCTTGCAGCTTATCCATCAAAAGCTTCCACTCTTTATCCACATTCTTACCGGCTTTGCGCTGTTTAACCAGCTTCCGCAGTTCCGGCGAACGCAGTTTTTTATTGAGCTGACTGTTTACAGCAGCCAATCCGGCGTAAAAACCATCGTCCGGTTTTCCGCCGTTAAGATAAGCTTTTTCCAAGCCATCTGCCGACAGTTCCCGGCCAAAAAGTTTCTCAGCTTCCGCCTTGAGCCTGGCAAGCTGGCGCTCCTGATAGCTGTTGGCCGCCACGGTACCGATAAAGGCGATCACGACGACCAGCCACATGGCAATAACGCTTTTGCGTTTGAACATATCTTTAAGCGTCCAATCTTTGCCGCCCAGCAGCGCCGCCCGGGCGAGGATCCCGGCCACCCCGCCGGCTCCGCACAGATACATCATCACATCGCAGCGCAATCCCACTCCGGACAATTCCCAATCCGCCAGCAGCAGTGCTTTAAGCAGCAGCGCCAGCAAAACTGTATTGGCCAGCGCCATAAATTCACCGACTCCGGCAACGATGTTCAACCCAACGCATTTCCAGCAGCGTTTACTCAGCAAAGCGATCGGCACCGCAATCAGGATCAGCGGCACGATCAGCGCACAATAATAAAACGCCGCCCCCAGCGCAGCACACACCACCAGCAAACCGCCCCACCGCCAGGCTTTCTGCTCCGGGAAGCGCCCCATAAAACTGCAGCCCAGATGCGTTATGATGTAAAAACTCCACAACACCGTACACAACAGCGAATAAAACACAATGATCGTGGAAGACTTGATCACACTTTCCGGCAGCAGCCCCGCCCCGAGCAACGCCGCCACAAACAACACCCAACTGCCGGTAAAAGCCAATTCGCCAAAAATAAAAGATTGACGCCGCATCCGTTCCAACTCAGCTACCTTACACATAGCAACCTCCTTAATAATTTAAGAATAAGACAGTAATAAACTATAGCACTGCAAAGATAATAATGCAAATAAAAAGCGGTTTATTGTCTGCCGACAGCAACTTTTCCGGCAATAACTGCCGGATTTTTTTCTGCGGCTTGAACTTAAAGTTTGAACTTTTGCTTCAATCAGGCGGTTTAAAATTTGATTCAAAACATTTTTATGCTACATTATGAGGTGATTTCAGCGCAATTTGCCAATCACCATATCACAGTAAAAACAAAACAGGAGTAAAAAAAATGTTTTTTGATCCGCTTTATCTGGTATTCATGATCCCGGGGCTGATTCTGGCTGGTCTGGCCAGTTTATTCACCACCACAACTTTCAATAAATACTCCAGAGTCGCTTCCTCCAGCGGCATGACCGGTGCGCAGGCTGCGCAGCGGCTGCTGGAAAGTGCCGGTATATACAATGTAAGAATAGAACACATCAACGGTATGCTCACCGACCATTATGATCCAACCAGCCGGACGCTGCGTCTTTCGGACGAAGTTTATGCCAGCAGCAGCCTTTCGGCCATCGGGGTAGCCTGCCATGAAGCCGGGCACGCCATCCAGCACGCCACCAACTACGGGCCGCTGGGAATGCGCAGTGCACTGGTGCCGGCTGCCAATCTGGGCAGCCATGCATCATACTTTATATTGCTGTTGGGTTTTCTCTTCCAAAGTCAGATGCTCATGCTGGTGGGAATTGCCTTTTTTTCGTTGTCGGTACTGTTTACGCTGGTAACGCTGCCGGTGGAATACAACGCCAGCAGCCGGGCCAAAGAGTTGATGGTTTCTTCCGGGATCGTTTCCCGGGGCGAAGCAGCTTCCGCCGGAGCAGTACTCAATGCTGCATTCATGACCTATGTAGCCAGTGCAGTCAGCGCCTTGTTGACCTTGCTCTATTACCTTATCCGCTCCGGCGTGCTGGGCGGCCGCCGGGATTAAGGAGCTTTCGGGCAGGTTATAATTATGCTTAAATTCGGAATCAACAGCCAACGCCGGATCTTTTATGCCGGTGAAAGCGTTACATTGTTCTTTGAAAACAGCTGTGACTTTCCGCCCGGCCGGGCTTTTTTGCGCACCAATCTGGGTATGGCCGCCGTGCGGCGCAACGAGATCATCAACCAGGTGGAAAATAATCAGCGCCCCGCCGGACGGGATTGGCAGAATATCCAGCTGCGGGCAGTTTCGCCCCGGCGCTTCGAACTGGAACTGATGCTGACCGAAAACGGCGTTTTTGAACTCAAACCCTGCTTTATACCTCACCAGAGCAACGCCCCGCTGCTGTGGCCGGAGGGAGATAATCTGAAAATCAAAGTCGAAGCTGCCGAAAATGTCGGAGCTAATTTGATGTACACCGCCTTTGTCCGGCAGTTCGGCCCCAACAAAAACCTTGCGCAGGCTCCTGCCGAACCCGCTGAACTCAGTGCGCTTGACCGGCAAAATTACATTGTGATCCCGCCATCCGGGACTTTCCGGGACTTGAAAAAACAACTGGATTTTATTTTCGGGCGCCTTGGTTCCCGCATATTGCAGCTGCTGCCTGTTCACCCGGTACCGACAAGTTATGGCCGGATGGGACGTTTCGGCAGTCCTTTTGCGGTGCTGGATTACTTTGCGGTCGATCCGGCACTGGCGGAATTTGATGAGTGTGCCACACCGTTGGAACAATTTACCGAACTGGTCGATGCAGTACATGCCCGCAAAGGACGGATCTTTCTGGATATACCGGTAAATCACACCGGCTGGGCCAGCACGCTGCAGACGACCCACCCGGAGTGGTTCGTCCGGGACGAAAAATCCGGCCGGATCGAATCCCCCGGCGCCTGGGGCATTGTGTGGGCCGACCTCTGCAAGCTGGATTATCAGCAAGTGGCAGTTCAACGCTTTATGGCCGAAGTATTTTTGTATTGGTGCCGCAAAGGCGTGGATGGTTTCCGCTGCGACGCCGGGTACATGCTGCCAATCGAAGCCTGGCACTACATCGAAGCCAAAGTACGCAACGAATACCCCGATACCGTGTTTATGCTCGAAGGTCTGGGCGGCCCGCTGGACAAGCAGGAAATATTGCTGAAAGATTGCGCACTGGACTGGGCATACTCGGAGCTTTTTCAAAATTACAGCCGCAGCGAAATCGAACGCTACAGCACCTACGCCGAACGCATCAGCAACACCGCCGGCACCCTGATAAATTTTGCCGAAACGCACGACAACAACCGTCTGGCGGCCACTTCGCCAATTTACGCAAAAATGCGTTGCGCCCTGACCTGTTTTCTTTCGGACGGCGGCGCATTTGGTTTTACCAACGGTGTGGAGTGGTTCGCTACCGAAAAAGTCGATGTTCACGGCGCCAGCGCATTGAATTGGGGTTCACCGGTAAACATGGTGGATTTTTTGCAGCATTTGCATGGCGTAATGCGGCTGCACCCGGCTTTTTACGGCGGAGCAGAAAAATCCTGGTGCAATCTGCAAAGCGATCAGGCGCTGGCGATCCGGCGCTCGCGCGACGGCGAAGAGCTGCTGGCGTTGATCAATCTGGATCATCAGCAAAATAGTCAGGTGCGCTTCCCCCGCAATTTCTGCCGGAGCATCAGCAACAACTGCTGCGATTTGCTCAGCGGCGAAAATTATTTACTCGAAAACAGCAACAGTGATTTTACCGCCACGCTTGCGCCCGGCGAATGCCGCTTGCTGACCAGCGATCACAGTTACTTGGAAAAGCTTTCCAACGAACTGCAAAGTCCCTTCCGCACGCCGGAGCTGATCCGGCAGCAGAAGCTGGATCTGGCGCTGGGCAAGGCGCTGCTGGCCGCCGGAGTGACTTTGAACGAAAATATCCAATCCACATTGCAGAAATTCCGCGGCAACTGGAAGAAATTTTTCCGCAACCGTCCGGTCGCATTTTTTGATGCTGACCACGATCTGCAGCGTCTGGTAATGGTGCCGCCGGGCTGGTGTCTGGCGATTCACAGCAGCAAATCTTTCCGGGCCGAACTCAAGAACCACGACCGCACACTGCGGTTTGAACGCTCGGTAAGGTTGAACAACCAAAGTTATTTTGCCTTGTTTGCGCCGCTGAATATTGCCGAAATGCCCGAACAGGATCCCGTATTGGAACTTACCCGCTTCGACAACGATCAAGTCAGCCGCACCCAGAGTCATGTGCGCTATCTGCCGCATGATCACAGTAAAGAGTTGATAAAGTTCCATTTCAGCAATCAGGATCTGGAAAATGCCCCGCCCCGTCACGCCTTGGGCGTCAACGATCTGGGCGGCTATGCCCAAATCCCCGCCTGCTGGGGGCAGCTGGTCAGCAAATATGACGCTTTGCTGGCGGCCAATTGCAATGATTTTTACCCGGTCGACCGCCGGGTGATGCTGGTGCGATGCCGGCTCTGGCTGGTGCTGAACGGATTTTCGCAGGAGGTCAACTTTGCCATTCAGGAACACTTCCGGGTCGGGAGCCGTAATCTCGGGCGCTGGGAATTTTCGGTTCCCATGGGTCAGGGCAAAATGGTCAAACTGGATATTACCAGCCGTTTTGCATTCAACGCCAACGCTGTGGAGCTGGAGTTCCGCCGCCGCAGTGCCGGACGCAATCCCCGGATGCTGGAAGATTCCACGCCTGTACAGCTGATCGTCCGTCCCGATATCGACGACCGCAACAATCACGCAGTGACCAAAGCCTACGCCGGAGCCGAAAACGCCTTTCCCAACGCCATCGAAGCCGGTACCGACGGTTTTACGTTTGCGCCCGACACCACCCGGAAGCTGGAAGTCAAACTCCCCGGCTGCCAATTTTTCCGGGAAGATGACTGGAGTTACATGAACGAACTGCCGCTGGAAAATTACTACGGTCTTGATCACCAAAGCGACCTCTACAGCCCCGGATATTTTTCCGGGATGCTCAATGGCGGTGAACATTGTTCACTTTATGCGCAAGTGAATCTGCCGCCTGATGCTGCAGTAAAATTCCCCTCGCCTGACCGTTTTCCGGCCGATGCCGGGATCATGGAAACGGCCCGGCAGGCGCTGGATGCGTTTGTTGTCAAACGCAATGAATACCGTACTGTCATTGCCGGTTATCCGTGGTTTCTGGACTGGGGCCGGGATACTTTGATCGCCTTGCGGGGATTGATCGCCGCCGGAAAAATGAACGAGACCCGGGAGATCATCCTGCAATTCGCCGGTTTTGAAAAAAACGGCACCATCCCCAACATGATCCGGGGCGATAACGATTCCAACCGCGATACCAGCGATGCTCCGCTCTGGCTGGCAGTAGCCGTAAGCGATTACATCCGCTGCTCCGGTGACAGCAAAATATTGCAGTGTACTGCCGGCAAACAGCAGCGCACCGTACTGGAGATCATTGAGTCCATAGCCCTGCACTACCGCAACGGCACCAGCAACGGGATCTTTGCTGACCAAGAAAGCAATCTTATCTACAGTCCGCCGCATTTCACCTGGATGGATACGAACTATCCGGCCGCCACGCCCCGGGCGGGGTACCCCATTGAAATACAGGCGCTGTGGTTTGCTTTGCAGCAGCTGCTGGGAGCTTATGATAAAAAGTATCTGGCCGGAGCTGAACAAACCCGGCTTTCGATCGAAAAACT
This sequence comes from Lentisphaerota bacterium, assembly GCA_015061575.1. Lineage (GTDB taxonomy): Bacteria > Verrucomicrobiota > Lentisphaeria > Victivallales > Victivallaceae > SIG78. Next base: position 45,284 of record SUWF01000012.1, on the reverse strand, counting down.
CTACTATCTTCCGGAATACAACCGCTTGAGCGACTGTCTGCATGCTGCTGCGGATACCCCCGCCGCTGCAGCTGTACCGGACAACGCCCTGCGGCCCAATTCGCTTTTTGCAGTAACATTGAATGCTGTTCAAGATCCGGAGATCCGGCAGGGTATCGTGGAAAATGCCAATTTACTGGTGATTCCCGGAGCGATCCGTTCGCTTGGCAATTATCCGATCCAGCCGCCGCTGCCGGTCAAACTGCACGGAACATTGCTCAACGATCCCAACTTCCCGTATCAGGGGAGATATTGCGGGCCGGAAGACACCAGCCGGAAGGCAGCTTATCACAACGGAACCGCCTGGTGCTGGCCATTCCCCAGTTTTGTGGAAGCGCTCTACCTGACCGGCGGCGATGCCATACTGCCGGCGGCCCGGGCATTGCTGGAATCAGCATCCTGTTACTTCAACGATGGCTGTCCCGGCCAGCTGCCGGAAGTCGCCGACGGCGATTACCCGCATCACTGGGGCGGTTGCGCTGCGCAGGCCTGGAGCGTGAGTGAGTTTTACCGGGTGGGCAAACTGCTGGGGATGTAAAAAACATTCCATGCGGCAAGGAGATCTTTTTTTATGGAAAATTTTCTGATTCCGGCACTGGCCTCTTCGCTGCTGCTGGGGTTCTATGATGTGTGCAAAAAACGGGCAGTGCAGGATAATCCGGTTGCTCCGACGCTGTTTTACTCAAACTTATGCGGCAGTTTATTTTTCTTTGCTGCACTTTTTTTGAGCGGCCGACTTGCTGCGGCCGCCAACTGTACCTGGCAGGAATGGAGTTTGATCTTTGCCAAAGCAGCGCTGGTCGGATCCAGTTGGGCGTGCGTATATTATGCCATGCGGGAACTGCCTATTTCCATAGCCTCACCGGTGCGGGCCTCGGCTCCGTTGTGGGTATTTTTCGGCGGATTGTTTTTTTATCACGAAATACCTTCGCTGCTGCAGTCAGCGGCCATGCTGCTGATTTTTGGCGGATATTTGATCTTTGCGTTGACCGGAAAACTCGAACATATCGATTTCAAACGTCATAAAGGCGTTCATGCTCTGGCAGTCGGTACACTGCTGGGCGCATTTTCGGCGATTTACGACAAATATCTGCTCAACACACTGCAGATCAAACCCAATGTGGTGCAGTTCTACTTTGCTCTGAATCTGGTGATCGTGCTGGGGATCAACTATCTGCTGTGCAGCAAGCTGAAAACTTCTGCCCGCCGTTTCCGCTGGCACTGGAGCGTGGCCGCTACCGGCATACTGCTGATTGCGGCAGATTTCTGCTATTTTTATGCGGTCAGTTTGCCGGATATCCACATTTCAGTGATTTCGCTGGTTCGCCGCAGCAACTGCATTGTCAGTTTTGCCTTGGGGGCGATGCTTTTCCACGAAAAACATCTGGTCAAAAAATTTGCCGCCCTGCTGCTGATACTGCTGGGCGTCGTGCTGCTGGCTTTGAATAAATAAATTTTGGCATTTTATTCTATTGGCGATTGCATTTTCCCGTCAGTGGTATTACATTACATGTAATAAGCGTAAACTGAAACTGAATTGCTGAGGAATAAAAATATTATGACAAAAAATGCCCGTCAGGCGGAATTGACCCGCCAAACCCGTGAAACTTCCATCAAACTTTCCATCAACCTTGACGGCAGCGGCAAATCCAGCATCAACACCGGGATCGGTTTTCTGGATCACATGCTGGAACTTTTTGCCAAACACGGATTCTTTGATCTGACCATCGAAGAAAAAGGCGATTTGCATGTGGATTATCATCACTCCATGGAAGATCTGGGACTGGCGTTAGGCTCTGCGATCGCTCAGGCGCTGGGCGACAAAGCCGGTATCCGCCGCTACGGCAGCTGCCTGCTGCCCATGGATGAGGCGCTGGCTGAAGTGGCCTTGGATCTCTCCGGACGTCCGTATCTGGTCTATAATGCAGCGATGCCCGCAGCCCAGGTCGGCGATATTGATGTGCAGCTCTTCCACGAGTTCTTTCAGGCGCTTTGCGTCAAAGCCGGTATGAATCTGCACATAAGGCTGCTCGCCGGGAACGAAGTGCATCACTGCCTGGAAGGGATCTTCAAAGCTTTTGCCAAAGCGTTGGATCAGGCGGTGAGTTTTGACAACCGGGTGCAAGGTGTGCTTTCCACCAAAGGCTGTCTGGACTGAGGAGAGATAGAATATGTGGGCTCTTAATTCAATTCTGCTGGCCGATGCCGGAGTGTGGTATGCCTTTGAAAACTCCGATGCCATGGGCAAAGGCATCGTGGCGCTGCTGTTTTTAAGTTCGATGTTCGCATGGTATATTATGATAGAAAAGTTTTTGACGCTCTACCGTTCGCAGAAACTTTCCGAACGCTTCGCCGCTGCGTTCAATAATCAGCACGGCATGAATTCGGTGCTGCGGGACGGCATGGAAAACCCCTGCCCGGTCGCCAAGATCTACATCAGCGGCATGGAACAATTACTGGAATTTTACGGCCAGACCGCCGAAGAAGTCCGCTCCAATGCTCCGGTACGGAACGGTCGGGGCCCCCGGAAATTATCTTCCGCTCAGCTGGATGCGGTGCAGACGGCTATGGAACGGGAAATCTCCGGCCAGATATTTGTCATCGAAGAACGCATCGGCGTGCTTGCTACGGCCGTGAGTCTGGCGCCGTTTCTGGGCTTGTTCGGTACGGTTTGGGGGGTGATGATCGCTTTCTGCGGCGTAGCCAGCGCCGGCAGTGCCAACATTCAGGCGCTGGCCCCCGGGGTGGCGGGCGCATTGCTCACGACCGTTGCCGGGCTGGTCGTGGCGATCCCGGCGCTGGTCGGGTACAACATTCTGACGCAGTTGATCCGCAAGATCACCGTTTATATGGATAACTTCAGCGAATCTTTTATGGCCCGGCTCAAGCTTGAACAGCTGACCGCCAAAGAGCTCAGCGAAAATACTCCGGCTGCGGCTGTGCCCCATCCTGCCCCCGCTGCCATACCGGTCAACCGGAGCAATCCGGCAATGGCGCAGCGTCCGGCCACAGCGTATACTGTTGCCCAGCAGCCAATGCAGCAGCCGGCCATGCGCTACAATCAAAATCTGCAGCCGGCAGTCCAGAGCCCCAGCTATCAGCAGAATTATCAGCCCAATGTCCAACCGGCAGCGGAATATCAGCAGTTTGCACCGGCTCAAGCCCCGGCTCCGATGCCGGAAGCTCAACCGCAGCAAATGACGCTGGGCGGTATGCAAAACGATCAAGATGAATTTAACGATCCAATGAGAGGTTGATCCGCTTATGGCCCGTAAAAAAATGCGTTCCCAGCTGGATGCGATCGACCAGATCAATATCACGCCGCTGCTGGACTTGACTTTCATGCTGCTGATCGTGTTTATGATCACCACACCGTTGATGGAAAATGGCATTGATGTAACGCCGCCAACCATGAACGCCGATAAGATCGATACTGAAAAGGTCACTAAAAATCTGACCATCACCCGGGATGGCGAGCTGACTTACGAAAAACACAAAGTCACCCCCGCTGAATTGCTGGCCACACTGAAAACACTGCAAAGCAGCAACCCGGATGCCGTTCTGCTGCTGCGGGCGGATGGTTCACGCAGCTACAGCGAAGTGATCGAAGTGATGAAAACCATCCGGGAATCCGGCTTCAAAAACGTCCAGCTGGTGACTTTAAGCGACGGCAAAGAAAAATAACGATCCCGTCAATCAGGAGAAATTGCTATGTATAATGGAAAGTTCGGCTGCGCCCTCTGGGGCTGCGGCTGGGTCGCCAGCGGCCACATTGCGGCCTATCTGAAAAATCCGGCGTGTCAGCTTATCGGCATCGGCAGCCGCCGCAGCGAAAGTGTTCAAGCCAAACAGCAGGAATTTGGTCTGAACAACATAAAAATTTACGAAAAATTTGACGATATTCTCAACGACAGCAGCGTGGATATCGTTTCTATATGTACGCCCAACGATCTGCACGCCAGCGAAGCCATAGCGGCGGCCAAGGCCGGCAAACACATTTTTCTGGAAAAACCGGCGGCCATCAACCCCGAAGAACTCGATCTGCTCACAGCCACGATCAACGAATATCACACCAAAACGGTCATGGGCCTGGTGCTGCGTTTCAATCCGTTGAGTCAGCTGCAAAGACGTTTGATCGCCTCCGGAGAGTTGGGCAACGTCTTTCTGGCCAACGTGGATTACTGGTTCGGCCGGGAGCGGGGCGGCTGGATGCGGTCGGGATCCCGGGCGGGCGGAGCATTTATTTTAGGCGGCTGTCACAGCGTGGATATTGCCAGATACCTGCTGAATTCGGATATTATAGCCGTCCGGGGTGACGCCGTAAAAGTCGGCGACTGGTACGATTATGCCCCGGTCGAAACGGCACAGGTAAAATTTGCCAACGGAGCCCTGGGCGTATTTTCCTGCTCGCTGGTCGGGCATGTGCCATACACAGCCAACACCCACATCATCGGTGACAGAGGTTCGATCATGAACGACCGTTTTTATCTGGAAAAATTCAAAGAGCAGAAAGAATTTTTCGCCATAGATACCGGCGTCAAGAAAAGCGGCGATGTCTATAATCACCCCTTCCCGGCCCTGCTGGAACACTTTGTAAGCTGCCTGCAGGAAGGGCGTGACAGCGACCACAACGTAGCATCCGCCGTAAACTCCCACAAAGCGTGTTTTGCCATAAGCCGCAGTGCCGCCGGCAACGGCGAGTGGATAGAATTGTAAGCAAATCGAGGCCATCGGCATTGCTCCAACAGTGTTGGATGGCCTTAAAAGTTCATAGATTTGCTCCGCAAGGATCATTTTACTTCTTCGACATCAGCGGCCTGCCACAGTGTAACGTAATGAAACAGCTTGCCACAGCGAAATGGAATGAAGCCGGTAATAATATAATGCGGATAGAGTTGTATTGCGAGCGGTAAACTCTCTTTTTTCCATTTTCTCATCATACGGAGCGTAAGCGGAGTGCTTCATATCGGAATGAAATGGCTTGCCGCGGCGTAATGAAATGAAGACGGGAGATGCTTCATATTGTGAAGCTTTAGCTGAACAATGCTTCATCTGAAAAGGCGTTTTTATGAAGCACGCCTGACGGCGTATGAAGCACATTTTGTGCTTGCGAGCTTTGCTCGTCAAGCATCAAAATATATGAAGCGCACCTGCGGTGCATGAAGCAAAGCCTTTTCAGGCTTCATGTTTTTTTGCCCATTCGGGTAAAAAAATGGTCGACCATTTTCGCTTAAATTGGAAAATTCTCCCAAGCTCAAAATGGTTGCAAGTTAATGAAAAATGGTTACCGCTTTGCTAAACTGCGAAAATATCTCTATTTTCAGCATTTTTGAAAACAGAGAAAATTTTTCTGCTTAACTAAAACGATCTCCATTCCGGAACAACTGTAAAATACCCCGAAAAAAGATGTAAACTTGCGACTTTTCAAAAAGGATGCGAAAGTCGGCAGATAGAGTTTCTTCCTACCGGACAATATTAGTTTTTCCTTTAACTTTCCCCCCAAAAAAATCCAAAGGTCAACGGCTCGAATGCCATAGCATTGTCTTTCCCGACAGATACCGGGTTAATCTATTATTTTTCAACATCTTGCCCGAAAAAATATTACGGTATTTATCGCTTGAATATTTGTTATTCTGTATTATATTAAAATGCTTGATAATTTTTCATAAAAGAAAAGTTTTTTTTATGACAGATGAAAACAAAGTTGTTGTTCAGGAAGAACCGCCTGAACTTTTTGCCGGAAATTTTTTATTTTTTATAATGTTCTGTTTTCTGTTTTACCTGCTAAGCGGTGGTAATTACGTTTTGGCATTTCTTCTGGCATTTTTTCCTGTCGGCATACTTCGGAATCTGGCAGAAAACAACCCCCGTTTCAGTTTGGGACATACAGTTGCATTTATCGGGGTATTGTTCGGGAATCTGTACAGCCGTATTTTGAGCAGCCGTGTTCTTTCCAGCACAGTACAGGAGCTGGAAAGTGAAAAGGCTGTAACGGCATTTCAGAAGATTTGTTCTGTAATGGTCGTCCCGGATAAAGTTTCACTGCTTCAGGCTATTATCTTAATTATCGAAACAATTGCAATCGGTATTTTCTGTTTAAAGATCTCAGAACTTCTGCCGGAAAAATTCAAATTTTCTATTGAAGGCCATAAAATCGCACTGTTTCTTGTCAGGATCCTGCAAATGTTCAGCTGTGCTGTATTTATCAGTATTCTGCTCAGCAAAATCCTTGTAAAACTCTCTTATTCGCCGGAATATTCCTGGCTGGTATATCTTATTCCTCCGCTTTTCATTTATAATACCTGGAAGAAATCCGGAGATGACATCAACAAAGTCACTGATGAAACCAAAGAAACTAAACTCCAACAGCTTGATATCCCCAATACAAAATTAGACGATGTTGCCGGTATGGAAGATGTGAAAGAGCAAATCCGGTTACGAATGCTTCTTCCGCTTCAGCATCCGGAAATAGCAAAACGTCATGGACTATCGCCTGGGGGCGGGATGCTTTTGTACGGACCGCCGGGAACGGGGAAAACTTTCATAGCCCGTGCGATCGCCGGTGAACTTAAAATCCCTTTCTACGTTGTGACCGTTGCAGATATTTTCTCTAAATATGTCGGCGAATCAGAAAATAATATCCGTGCCATCTTTGAAGAGATCCGGAAAAATAAGATATCCGTATTGTTTATAGATGAATTGGAAAGTATTTTCCGGAAAAGAACCGATGAAATTCACGAATCTACCCGGAAAGTAATATCGATCCTCCTGCAGGAACTGGACGGGATTCAGACACATCACAGTCAATTGCTCCTGATCGGTGCCACGAACACGCCGCAATTAGTGGATGAAGCATTTCTCCGGACAGGCAGGCTTGATGTGCAAATCTTTGTGGGATTGCCGGATAAAAACGCCAGAAAACAAATTCTTGAGTTCTGTTTCAAAGATGTCAAATATCCCATTCAGGAAGGGCTGCTCGATGCTGTCGCTGAATATACCAAGGATTACAGCGGGGCTGATCTCAAAGGACTGGCTGTTAAAGTAAAGCAAATGGCGTTTGCCCATAAACTGAATGTTTATTCTCAGGAACTGTTTGAAGAGTGTCTTGCACAAACCCATCCGTCACCGAATGCACTCATTCTTCAACAGATCAAAGAATGGGAACAGAAACAGTTCCAATGAACTCACTGATTCCGGATGAAGGTTTTATCCCGGAAAAACAATGAAAGCGCTGTTCTCTGTATAGTTTGTTGGGTTAACCATAAATTCAGCAAACAATCAGAATCATGTAGAAAAAATGGGTAAGGGAGTTATCCTGCCGCCTTTTTTGCGTTTCAGGGGGCGTGTCGCGGCGATTGACGCTTAAGACGGGTAAACGTTCAGCTTGTGACCTCCCTTTTTGCCGTGTTTTGAGATGACGGCTTTCCGTTCAAAGCGAAAATCAGAACCATTTTAGTGAATTTTCCGAAGGGCTTTTTATGGTATGGTATTTCTATTTGTTTTGGAATGCACGACCTAACGATTTGTATTTATCATCAATTAGTAATGACTTATTTTTTATCTCTGTTTGGAAAGGACTTTTGGTCTGAAAAGTTAAGGTCGGTTTTTAGAGAATGGGGAAAAATAGAGAATTCTCTTGTTTTCTTAGCTGTGTGTTTCTGTAACATCTTTATCTCTAACGCTTAAAAAATAATTCTTTCATAAAGATTTCCGACCTTACCAAACAGAGAATTTGCCGCAACTTTATTCAAAACACACCGATTTAGAGAGAATTTGGCGTTCTCTATTTGTTCTCTGTTTAGAAGAGTTTACGCTATAAGTGCCTGTCATTCATCGGGTAAAATCAAGACAAAAAAAAATCCAGCCATAAAGGACTGGATTGAGAGAGTTCAAAAAAATGGTCGGGGTAGCGGGAGTCGAACCCGCGACATCTTGCTCCCAAAGCAAGCGCGCTAGCCACTGCGCTACACCCCGACAAATCTTTATTCAGAGTAAATTTTACCACTTGATGAGGATCGCACCCCAGGTCAAACCACCGCCAAAGGCAGTCAAAAGTATGTAATCTCCGGGATTGACCTGACCGGAACGCTTCATTTCATCAATGCAAATACCAATGCTCGCTGCCGAGGTGTTGCCGTATTGAGCAATATTCATAAACACCCGTTCTTCTTCCAGCGGCAGACGCTGCGCCACCGCTTTCATGATCCGGGCATTGGCCTGATGCGGGATCAGCCACCGAACTTGATCGATACTTACATTGGCTTCTTCCAGCACCTTCTGACAGCTGCTGACCATGGCGTTGACTGCCAGTTTGAATACGTCACGCCCGGCCATGTGGATATAGTGCATCTTGTTGGCCACGGTTTCCGCCGAAGCCGGATTGCGGCTGCCGCCAGCCGGCAAACTCAAGATATCCAGGCTGTTGCCATCCACGCCCAAATCGGTGGCCAAAAAGCAATCTTCTTCATCCGGGCAATTTTCCAGCAGCAATGCCGATGCTCCATCACCAAACAACACGCAGGTATTGCGGTCTTCCCAATTGACCAGTGCGGAAAGTTTTTCGGCACCGATGACCAGCACATAACGGTATTTGGGATTGGCAGTCATAATGCCGCGGGCGGTTTCCAGCGAAAACAACAGTCCGGAGCAAGCCGCTTCGAGGTCAAAACCAAAAGCCTTGGTCGCTCCCAAACGGTGCTGCAGCAGACATGCCGTGCTGGGGAATACATGGTCAGGAGAAATGGTCGCCACAATAATGGCGCTCAGATCTTCCGGAGCAACTCCGGCCATATCCAACGCTTTCCGGGCGGCCTGCTCCGCCAGATCCGAACACGCTTGCTCCGGTGCAGCTATATGCCGCTGACAGATCCCGGTACGGGTGCGGATCCACTCGTCGTTGGTTTCCACCATCTGTTCAAGATCAGCGTTAGTCCGTATTTTTTCCGGAGCATAGGAACCGGTTCCTCTGATTTTTATACCCATTTTTCCGTATTACCTCAGTTTATTGATTCAGTTCAAACGTCACAGCTTCCCGCAAACATTCTACTCTATATAATTAAAACATCGAATCGAGTTCTTCTGTCGTGGCATGACACTCTATCAGTCGTTCCCGGATACGTTCATTCATTCGGAACCGGATGGCATCTCGAGCCGTGCGAATAGCATTGCGCACTGCCTTGGGACTTGATGAACCATGCCCGATAATACACACTCCATTGATCCCCAGCAAAGGCGCCCCGCCAATTTCATCAGCATCACCCATTGCTTTAAGCTCAACAAACGCATTTTTGGCCAGCAGAGCTCCGGTCAAACGCAACGCATTTTTCTTGATGGCAGTTTTGAGCCAGTTCACCGACAACCGGGCCAGACCTTCGCTGGTCTTGAGCATGACATTGCCGCTGAACCCATCGGCGATCATTACATCGCAAGCGCCTTCAAATGCGCTGTTGCTTTCCACATTGCCCACAAAATTTATCGGCATATTGGACAACGCCTTAAAAACCGACTTGGTCAAAGCATTGCCTTTGCCGTCTTCGCCGCCGACACTCAGCAGTCCGATTGCCGGTCGTTCTTTTTTAAGATAAAAGCTGGCGTAAATTTCGCCCATCAAGGCAAATTGCACCAGATTTCCCGGTTTGCAATCGGTATTGGCTCCGGCATCGATCAAGATAAACCGGCCGTGCCGATGCGGCAGACTTGCACCCAATGCCGGACGATCAACTCCCGGCAAAGTTCGGTTCAACACCTTAGTAGCTGCCACCAAAGCCCCGGTATGCCCGGGCGAAACCAACGCTTCAACCAGGCCGCTTTTCATGATCCGGGCCCCTTCGGTGATGGAAGAATTCTTCTTTCCCCGCAACGAAATCGCTGATGGATCAGACATTTCCACAGCGCTTTCGGCATGATGCAGCTTCAACCGTGGATGATCGGCTATGCCGTACTTGTAGAGATAAAATCGGATTTTGTCGATGTTGCCCACCAGCGTAAACTCGCAATCCGGGTAATCATACAAGGCTTTTGTCACACCTTCAATGACGATCCCCGGCGCATAATCACCGCCCATGGCATCGACTGCGATTTTCATCAAATTTCCGGTTTTATCCATAAATACGACCTGTTACCGCCCCTTTCCGGGCTGATCATAAATTGTTTTTTTACACAAATCGCCTGAATCTTCCGCTGCCGTGAGCTTGGCTCCTTCAGGAAAATTCAGGCGATTCCGGTCAGTTTTTTTTCAGCTCGAAAATCGCTTACTCGGCAGCGTCAACTACGCTCTGACCTTTGTAGGTGCCGCACTTGAGGCAGGCACGATGCGGGGTTACCGCTGCGCCGCAATTCTGGCAAAAAGTAGCCTGAACGCCTTCATAACGGTTTGCAGCCTTGCGGCTGCGAACCTTCATCTTAGAGGTTTTTCTCTTCGGAACTGCCATTTTTTCATCTCCTTATGACCGTCGGAAAACTCTTTTATACAGCTTTCCGGCAGATTTTAATGTAAAAATTTACAAATTATCCAACTCAAGAAATAATAATATAATACCTTTTTTAAAAATTTCAAGTCTGAAATACTATTTTTTGCATCTTGCTTTCCACATTCTGTCACTTAAACAAGTGTACCCGTACCCGACTGGTACGCTTGAGCTCATATTCCTGCGAATTGCTGCGCACCAGCCAGCTGCCGGATGTTTGGGGAATCAGCTGCAGTTGGCCGCCCGGATAACGCAGGATATTATTTTCGGCGCCATTCTGCAAGATGATGTTTTCAACACTCTTGCGATATTGCGGACTGCGCACCGGCAGCGAACTTTTCCGGATCTTCTTCACCGGATAATAACGCTGCAGCGTCTTTATACCGCTGACGCAATCCGCTACCGGACGGCCGATATCCAACTGTTCCACGCTTTTTATCCCATAATAAGTACATACATCCTTTAACGCATACACTGCATCCCGATTACTGTTCAAAAGGTACATTGTATGTGCCTGCGGCAGTATGACTGCCGCCACCGGATTTTGGATATTACCACCGGTTATCACCGCCATGACCCGCTGCGGATGTATCCCGGAGGTGCAGCTCCACAGCAGCACCGCTCCGCCCAGAAACAGCACCGCAATCACGCCTGCTCTATGCAGCCGGCAGCACAGACAAATACTCAACAGCACCAACAGCGCCGCCGTCAGCAGCCAATGCGGAGCTATCACTCCGGGGTTATCAGCCAACGGAGCAAAAGATTTTACTATCCACAGAAGATAATCCAGCATTATTTCCAGAAACAGATTCCAAAAACTGCTCAATCCCGGCAGGATATATTTTAAGATCGCCACCATAAACAACGGAGTCAGCACCGGCAGCAGCAGCAAATTCACCAATACCGCTCCGGCAAAAAAGCTGTTCTGATGATACATTGTCAGACTCCACGATGCAACGCAGGCGATCAAGGTCAGAAAAACTGTTCCCGCCAATTGACCACGAAGTTTCAGCAGCCACTTGGTCAGCTTGTTGTTGACACCCCACCAGCTGCGCACTCCGGAGGCAGAACGCATAACTTCACGCACCGCATCGCTGCTCATTATCAACACGCCGGTAACTATGAAACTGTACTGGAACCCTACATCGCAAACATAATGCGGATTATACAAAATCAAGGCGGCGGCAATCAGCGAAAGCACCTCCAGCGGCCGGATCTTCAGCAGTTGAGCTTTGAATATTTCCAACACCAGCACCATCGCAAACGCCCGCACCGCCGGAGCCGCTCCACCGGTAGCGATCACATAAAAAACCAGCGTACTGACCGCCAGCGTATGCAGCAGCAGCGGCAACGGACGCAATATGATCATCGCTAAAGCAGCCAGTATCCCCACATGCAGTCCGCTGATACTGAAAACATGCGCTACGCCAACTTGACTGAACGCATCTTTCAACTCCCTGCTGATGCGGTTGCGGAAGCCCAGAGTTATCGCCCCCAATACGGCCCGGTGGTCAGCATCAGTCAAATTTGCATCCAATCTCTGCAACGCCCGGCGCCGCCACTGCATAAGTTGATTGGGTGACTTTGTCACCGGAATAATACGCTCCACGACCAAAGTACCCCGGATATTTTCGGTCCGCAGATATTTCCGGTAAGAATTTCCCGCCATACGTTCAGTTATATCACAATGCGAGCCATCGGGTTTCAGCCAATAAAATTGGGCCGGCAAAGCTGGAACATAAAAGTTTCCGCTGACTTGATAGCTGCGGCCAAATTCAAGATCATCAACTTTCAAGCGTTTGGGCAGATAAAGCTGCAGCCGTTCATGCGGAGTCTTATTCAGCAAAACGCCGCTCAGGCGGCGGGAACCTTGCTCATCGTCATTCCAAGCCGCCCCCAAAGCGTTGCTGTCATCAATGCGTACCTTGACATTCTCAAGGTAACTGTCATGCACGGTTTCGCCGTGGCGGCAAAACCATACCGCACCAACTCCCAACAGTACAGCCAGCAGTCCGATCGTCAGATTGCGCCACTGTTTCTGCCAGACAAAAACCCCCGCTGCCAGCACCATCAAAAGGCAGTAGAGCTGCCATCCGGCGATCTGCAAGCCGGTCAATACACTGCCAACGATTCCACCCAGCCACAGATAATTGCGGTGAAAATAACGCATCATATCTGCAACCATCCGAATCAAATTCAGCAGCCGCTCAGCAGCTTATTGAGTTCCTGACGGAAATCCAGCAAGAATTTTTCGCCACGGGGATAATCATCCATCCGGGGCAAAGTTCCGCCGCAAGCCTTGCGGACAAAATCCAACACTGCCTCCCGACCGATCGTTTTTTCCAGCAGCTGCAGCGCTGCCAGATCCTGCATACCTTCTTTGAACACCTCGTTGCGGATCGAATCTTCCGGCATTCCGTCTGCCCCGGGGTAGACCTTGAACGCATCTCCGGGCGGAAAGCCCCGGCCGGAACAAATATCCTGATAGGGGTTGATTTCAAAAGTGGAAAGCTGCCCGAACCAGAAATTGAACCCCCAATGCAAAAAACCTTTGAGATCATAAACATACAACAACAGACCCAGAATACGGTTCCGGGCCGACGGCAGATGGGCAAACTGATTCGGCACCTTATCCCACTGGCTCACGCAGTAATAAGTCCAGCGTTCCGGCAGTTCCAGATCGGCAAATGCGTCAATATGATTATTGGCCGGAACCGGTATATCGACCAGGCCGTTTTTGAAAAATTCCGGACGGCTCAACGCATCGATAAATCTGCACCCCGGCAAATTGCGGTGAAACAGCTCTGAAGCCCGGCGGTAAGATTCCAGATTTTCTTCATAAGGCTCGTCGGAAATATGAAAATAAGAGCGTTTGTTCCAGTCATGTTCAGCCAGAAAACGACTGAGCTCCGGCAGCAGCGCCGCCAGAAAGCTTTGATAACGCTCATCATCCGCCCGGACATCCCAGCCGAAAATGCGTTTATATTCGCCATTGGCGGTCGTAATCATAATTTTGGGCGTAAACTCCGCCCCCCATTGAGTGAACAGATGCGAGAACTCAAAATACTCCATCCCGCACTCATCAGCCAAAGTCAGATAACGCTCTAAATTGCTGAAGTCGAAGTGCCAGCTGCCGTCACTATTCAAAAAAACCTGCACACTCTGGAAGGTGGGACGTTCAAAGTTCACATGCGTATCCAGCGGCGGCGTAAACAGCGGCGTGTAGATCATATTGATATTATGTTCTCGCATGTTGCGGAAATAATTCCCGGCGATCCGGAAAAATTCTTCACTCCACGGTTCAACCTTGTAGATCCGGTACAGGCAGTCGCCATAAAACCACTGCGTTACCTTGACATCCGGTTCCGGCAGCACCACCGGCAGCACCTGCAAGGTAAACTCCGGCGATTCAATATCAAAATTCCGCTCCTTGCGGTAATGATTGCGGTGCGAAAATTTCAACTTCAGCGGGTATTCTCCCGGCACAGTATTTTCCGGCAGTTTCAGCGTAACCCACACGCTGTGCCAAACGCCCGGCGCCGAGCGGTAGACCTGGTTGGAACTCAATAAATCCGGATACAATCCCGGCGTGTTGTCGATGATATAGTCATCCTGCTCTTCACCAAAACAATCTGCCGGCATGGAATAGACCTGACGCACCCGGGCGCACCCGGCCAGCGGCGAATCGATCGCTATTTCCATGGGATTGAGCAAAAACTCGGCCTTGTAAGCCAGCTGTACAGAAAAAACCTCCCCCTGCAATGCAGTTGCCATGCGGTAATCGGAGGCGTGATATTCTCTGCGCAAAAAAACTTTATCAAGCGAATTTGTCCACTGAAATTCCAACACTGCCATGGATATTACCCTGTAAGTTAAGCCCTGATGGATCCTCATCGATCCATCAGGGCATTGTTATCATGCGAATAAAAAATTATTTGCTGTTAAGCAGTTCCAGCGCACCTTTGATCATGGCTTCGCCGACGGTAGGATCAGCCAATTCGCGGGACGGGCTGGTTTCGTAACCGCCGTTGCCATAGTGCTGACGCAAACCGACATATCCGACTTCGCCCATACCCAGCGCAGCCAGCACGGTCAGCGGATAAGGAGAACCTTCACGGATGGCGTAGCCCAGTTCCACAAAGGGTTCAGCCGGCAGCGACACAATGGCCAGCTCTTTGCCGAAAGCAATAACGATCTGCTTTTCAATACGTTTTCCGGCAATGGGATTTTCCCGGCAGGCGATCGCCATTTCGGCAAAGAATTTCTTGACAAACGGCACACCGCGGGCAATATCTTCGCTGGTGAAGTCACGACCGTCCGCCATGACCGCATCTTTATTTTCTTCGTAAGTCTTTTTGGCTTCGGCGTACTCAGCATCCGACAGCTGCAGATAAGGTGCTTCAAACTCCCGCACCTTGGTGTAAATCGAGCAGTCATCCTGTTTCTTGAGCCGGTAGAGTGCCGCCAGCAGCACGTTGGCATAAGCTTTGCCGATGCGCACAGCTTCTTCATAGCCGGTCTGGCTGCCGGGCGTGGTAATATCAAAGTGGTTGATATTGCCCTGCGGAGCAATGATCGTCATCACCGGCAGATCAAAGCCCAGCTTGTACTGCATTTCTTTTTCCATAATGCCCGGCCAGTCGGCGGAAACCCAGTCACCGCCAATGGTATCGGTATGGTTGGATATATTGGCAATAAAAAGCACCGGCCGGCCGTGCTGACGGATCTCCATCATCACGATCTTGGGATCGATGCCGCCTTCGGCGTGGTCGATTTCCGGATTGAGCTTGCCGGGATTGGTCAGAGTTTTGCCGTTTTTCATGATAAAGCGGCGATTGAACGCCAGCGTACTGCATTCGGTCGTACCGGTGTACAGTTCAGCTTCCGCCAGCGAAGCATAAGCCTGTTCCAACGCCGTGACCGTTTTAGCCGCCACACTCTGCATATAGCCGGGCGCCGGAGTATAACCGAACAGACTGTTGGTGTAAGGGCCGGTATGGGTATGCGTAGCGCAATAAAGCGTCTTACCGGCCAGCGGCGAATTGGCCGCTTTGAGCATATCGTCAATATCATTGAGGAACTTGGAATCCAGCAGACAGAGATCATAAGAAACGATCGCCGCCAGTTCATTGCCGGTGCGGAACACCGCTGCTTTTAAGGCCAACCGGTCATAAGCACCTTTGTTGGGACGGGGATTAAAGTAACCGAACAGCGGTTCACCATAAGCCGGGGTAATATCTTCTTTGGCAAAGCCGAATTCAAACTTGCTCATTGCACTTCTCCTGTTGATTTGATAAAAAAACTATCGATTATGTAATACAATATATATATTAAGATACAGCAAGGCGGTTATTTTTCAAATAAAATACCGCATTTTTCTTGAAATAGTACTACTTATTCTGCAATATTTGACAAAATCAACTTGCGTGCTATATTTATTCAACGATTTTGCCAAAAACGAAAGATGATTGACTATGAGCAAAAAAAATATCGCCCAGTGGTATGAGATCCTGGAACGGGATCCGCTGCTGCGGCAAAAGGCCCTTGCTTTTCAGAAAATATATCCTGAACAGGAACAGGTGATCGATGCATTCATCGCTCTGGCATCCGAAAACGGCTGCGATTTTACTTTTCAGGAATTTATGGAATACATGTACGACCACGCCGAAGAGGTAAAATAAATCACTGTCCTGCATCGTTTACCCGCTTGAGCAAAGCAATGTCAGCAGCGCCCCAGATCGATGATCAGATTTTCCAGCGTAAACTGCGGATCGCCGCCGGAAACCATTTTGCGCTGCGCCTCGGTTATCAGATCCAACGCTTTGGCCAGCGATTGCGGACTCCAGCGGGAGGCGCTTTCGCACAATTTATACGCTCGATACGGGTGACAGCTCAAAAGTTTATTTTTAGGGAAGCGCTCTTTATAAGAACTGTCCAACTGATCAAAAAAGTTGGGCCCGAAGCGCTTAGGAACCTCCAACTCCTGCATGAATCCGTGCGTCTGCACTATATCGCTGAACGCACCGGCAGCACTCCACAACAGACTCAATTCCTGATTGCCCGAACCACGCTCGCGCCGCAAAGAGCGCAGCAGCGGTGTCAACAGCGCCAATGCCCCGGCGGTGTTGCGTTCGCTTAACGCAGAACTCAACTCCCAGCTGACAGCGGCCACATCAAAACTTACCACATCCCGGCACGCCTCCAGCGTAATGGTCTTTTCGGGCGCAACATAGCAGTAAAGTTTTTCCAACTCGTTATTGCGCCGGGCAATATCGCTGCCGGTGGCGGCCGCCAGATACTCCGCAGCATCCGGAGTAAGTTTGAAGCCCGCAGCTTTGACTTGCGCACTTAAACTTGTCACCTGCTGCCGCACAAAATCCCGGGCCCGCTGATCCGGCAGATTGAGTATTTCCACCTCTACATTTTCTGCACTCTTCAAAAGTTTGGTCAGCGCCTTGCGCCCATCCAGACCGGCACCATCCACCAGCAGCCGGACTCCGGGCACCGGGGGAGCTTTGACCACTTCTTCAGCAAACCGGTTCATCAAAGCTTCGGCAGTTTTAGCTGAGCGGCTCTCGTTGAGCAGCTGAAAACCGCTCCAATGCCGCAGCCAGACCGTTTTCTGTTCGCTGAAAAATGGCGGCGTCAAAGCCGACGACAAAAATTCATTCAGCGACTCTTCCGGCGGCACAGTTTCGTTATCACCCCGCACGATCTCCAAATCGTTGCAGCGGTCAAACTCGGCCCCATACCACTCGGTGACCAGTAATTGAGAACGTGATTTAACAGCGGCATCGTCGCTGCCGGAAATTACCGTCAAAAGCATTTCAGAACAATCTCCCGTAAGGTATCTTTTCCGGTTCCGGCAGATTCATCGCCCGGTACCAGGTGCGGAAATGAGTCTTGGAGATCTTTTTCAGCAGTTCCGGATCCCGGGCAGCTATTTCATTGGCTATCTTCTGCACATTCGCTCCGGCTCCCCGGGGCAGTTCCACGCCGGCAGCTTCCGAAAGTTTAGCCATACCCCGGATAAAACCATCCCTTGCCAATATGGAAGCTGCCGCTACTGCCACATCACTTTCAGCTTTGGTCTGCTGATCCAATACGATCATGCGTCCACGGGTCTGCAACGCATTGCGGATCAACGACTCATTGCCGAATTTATCCGACAGCATCCGGGGGCAATCCGGCACTTTGATCAACAATTCTTCGATCACTTTAGCGTGTCCCCACGCCAGCAGACGGTTGAGGTTGCCGAAGTTGCCGTACAAACGGTTATAGGCTTCCGGCCCCACAGTTACTACCGCAAAGTTTCCGGCCGTAACATCCCGGATTTTCTGAGCCAATTCCGTAATTTTCTTATCCGACTTGATCAACTTGGAGTCGCACACTCCGGCAGAGGCCAATTTACTGCCGCTATCGCTGTTTACATAAACTCCGGCCACCACCAGCGGCCCGAAAAAATCCCCTTTGCCGCTTTCGTCGATCCCGCCGTGCGGAGTGACCGCTTCGGCATTCAGCTTACCGTCTGCAGCAACTGTGTCGTAGCCAAATCCCACGGTATGCAGCACTTCCGGCTCCAGAAAATACAGCACAAACTCTGCGGTGTTGCCGCCCTGCACAGATAATTTGCCGCTGTGGTAAGCAGCCACATTGATCTTGTTCCCGGCCGCCTTCCAATATCCGTAAGGCAAATCCGAAAAAGTCCAGCCATGCTCCCGGCAGTAGACTTCGATCTGCTGCCGCTGCGCATCGTTGACTGTGCAGACATAATTTTTGGGCAAAGCGGCTCCGTCGGTCGTCATCAGCGCACCTGTTTGAGATAAGCTTCGATAAATTCCTGGATATCGCCGTCCAATACCGCTGCGGTGTTGCTGGTTTCCACTTCAGTACGCAAGTCTTTGACCATCTGATAGGGCTGCAGAACATAACTGCGGATCTGGTTGCCCCAGCCGTTATCGGTCTTTACGCCCCGGATGGCGTCTTCGGTACTGCGCCGTTTTTCCAGCTCCAATTCATACAAACGGGCCTTGAGCATGTTCATGGCAGTGGCCCGGTTTTTGTGCTGACTGCGTTCGTTCTGACAGCAAACCACGGTGCCGGTCGGCAAGTGGGTGATACGCACTGCGCTGTCGGTGGTGTTAACGTGCTGACCTCCGGCCCCGCTGGAGCGGTAAGTATCGATGCGCAAATCTTTTTCTTCGATTTCCACATTGATATCTTCGCCCAGTTCCGGGATCAGATCCACCGACGAAAAACTGGTGTGCCGCCGGGCATTGCTGTCAAAGGGCGATATGCGCACCAACCGGTGTACGCCCCGTTCAGCTTTCATATAGCCGTAAGCAAATTCGCCGGTAACCTTGAGCGTAACGCTTTTGATCCCGGCTTCTTCACCCGGCTGCAGGTCGATGATCTCATCTTTCCAGCCGCAGCGTTCAAAATACCGCCGGTACATGCGCATAAGCATGGAGGCCCAATCGCAGGATTCCGTACCGCCAGCCCCGGCGTGAATACTGAAATATGCGTTGTTGTGATCCAATTCGCCGGAGAGGAAGCTGACCAATTCCAGCTGTTCAAGTTCTTTTTCCAACTCCTTGACCATGCTGGATACTTCGGAGAGCATATCCTCATCTTCGGCGGCCATTTCAATAAGTTCATCCAGATCGCCGATCTCTTTGCGCACCTTTTCGTAAGGTTCGATCACATTTTTTACAGCACTCAAAGCGGCCACAGTTTCCTGCGCCTCTTCTTTATGATCCCAAAAATCCGGTGCGGCCATCTTATCGTTTAAACGGGCCATCTCGTCACAACGTTCCTGAATTTTCAGAAACTCGCCCAGATGCTCCACCCGATCCACCGATGCAGCGGCAAAATTGCGCAATTCTTCAATACTCATTGCCATAATTCCAACTCCTCAGCAATATACCCTCTGCACCCGGCAGCCCAGCGCGCAAAGTATATCGTGTATGTGCGTATTTTTGTGTTGGGCATATTCTGCAATGCCCAAATATTCATTCCCATCCTGCCCCCAGAGTGTCACCGGCGTACCCCATTTGACCTCGCCCGGAACATTGCTTACATCCACCATCGTGTAGTCCATGGAAACCCGTCCCAGCACCGGGCAGCTGCAGCCATTGATCAACACCCTTCCGGTATTGGACAAAGCCAGCGGCAAACCATCAGCATACCCCGCACAAATCGTGGCTACTTTAGTTTTGCGCTGCAGTTTGACCGTCCGGTTATAACCGACCGTGAACCCGGCTGGCAGTTCCCGCACAGCCCCCACAACGGTAGTCAGCCGCAATGCCGGCTGCAAATTTATATCCTCTTCGCCCGGATTGCGGCACACGCCATACCAGCACAAGCCCAGCCGCACCAGATTGAACGGTTCCTGATGACTGGGCGTCTGACAAAGTATGCCGTCCGAAGCCGCAATGTGCCGGTAGCGGAAAGTCACTCCGGCTTTCTGCAGCTCTTCCAACTGCTGCTTGAAGAGTTCGATCTGCGCCAATGTTCCGGCCTCGCCGGGAGTTCCGGCGCACGGAAAGTGCGAATACAGCCCTTCGATCTGCAAATTCGGCAGCTGTGCCGCCGCTTTGATCTCGTCGGCCACCGCTCCGGCCAGCCAGCCGAACCGCCCCATGCCGGTATCCAGAATCAGATGCACCGTGGCACTTTTCTGCTGCCGCACTGCTTCAGCAGAAACCGCTTGGGCCATCGCCAGACCGTCCACCGGAATAACCACGTTGTTTTCAACAGCCACCGGCAATTCGTCCGGCGTCACCACACCCAATATCTGCACCGGTACTTGCTGCTGCACAGCTTTTTGCATGGCCAAAGCTTCCGCCAGATCTGCCACGCCGATGCGGCTGGCTCCGGCTTTGACGGCCAACGGCCCCATGCGGTCAGCACCGGTACCGTAAGCATTGGCCTTCAAAACCGACAGAATCTGACACGATTCCACTTTTTTTTGTACTGCGGCAAAATTATGCAGCAGCTTGGTGCAATCGATTTCCAGCTTGACCCGACGGATATTTTCTGCGCACCCAGACATGGTGAAACTCCTTTAAATTTACTTGGCGTATTCCACCGAACGGGTTTCGCGGATGATCGTGACTTTGATCTGGCCGGGATAATTCATTTCGTGTTCGATCTTCTGGCAAATATCCCGGGCCAGCATCTGCGCTTCGCCTTCAGAAACCTTTTCGGGGCTTACGATCACACGCACTTCCCGACCGGCCTGCAGCGCAAAGCAGGATTCCACCCCGGGAAATTCATGCGCAATATTTTCCAGCTGTTCCAAACGTTTGAGATAAAGCTCCGTAGTTTCGCTGCGGGCACCCGGCCGGGAGGCCGAAAGCGTATCACAGGCGTTGATCAGCACATCATACAGCGAAGTCGGTTCGACTTCCGCATGGTGGGCGGCCACAGCCTGCACCACATCTTTGGGTTCGTTGTGTTTGCGCAAAATATCCGCACCGATGGCAGCGTGCGAACCTTCCACTTCGTGGTCCACAGCTTTACCGATGTCGTGGAACAAACCAATACGGCGGGCTTTGCCTTCATCCAAGCCCAGCTCGGCGGCGATCACGCCCATAAAGTACGCCGTTTCCAGCGAGTGCTGCAGCACATTCTGAGAAAAACTGTAACGGTATTTGAGCCGTCCCAACAGTTTGATCAACTGCGGAGCCACCCCGGTCAAACCGGTTTCCAGCACGGCACGTTCCCCGGCGCTGTAGGCATCTTCTTCCACTTCCCGGGTGATCTTGGCGGTCAATTCCTCCACCCGGGTGGGGTGGATACGGCCGTCAGAGATCAAGCGTTCCATAAGCTGACGTGCCACCTCTTTACGGATGGGGTCAAAGCAGGAAATGACCACCGCTTCCGGCGTGTCATCGATAAGGATATTTACTCCGGTAGCAGCTTCCAGCGCCCGGATATTGCGCCCTTCCCGGCCGATGATCCGGCCCTTCATTTCGTCATTGGGCAGCGGGATCGTGGCGGTGGTGCGTTCGTAGGTGCAATCCGAGGCATAACGCTGGATGGCGTAAGTCAGGATGCGGTTGGCTTCTTTTTCGGAGCGTTCCTTGGCTTCGTCGAGCATATTGCGCACCAGCAAGCCGGATTCATTGCGAACTTCGTTCTTGAGTTTTTCCAGCAGAATTTCCCGGGCTTCATCCCGATTCATACCGGCCACCCGTTCCAACTCATCGATCTGCCGGGAAATACTGGCAGTCAATTCCTGTTCACGGTTGCTCAAACGTTCACGCAAGAGAGCGATCTCTTTTTGCTGTTTATCCAGATCACGCTGTTGATCTTCCAAACCGGCGGCACGTTTATCCAACGCTTCTTCGCGCTGGACAAGGCGTTTTTCCTGCCCGGCCTGTTCACGGCGGCGTTCTTTAAGCTCGGCTTCGGCTTCGTCACGCATTTTCAACACTTCCGCCCGGGCAGTGACTTTGGCTTCACGCAGAACGTGTTCAGCCTCCCGACCGGCTTCAGCTTTCAGCTTGGCGGCTACCGTCATGGCAGATTGCTTGAGCGTGCTTTGGATGATAAACATCACCACTGCGCCCGCTGCAACGCCACCGGCACCAATAAGAATTGGGGTAATCATTTTATTATTTTTCTTTCTTTGGTTTTCGCCCTGCTGCACTTGGGATGCTTTCAAGCAATCAAGCGCAATCAGGAAATTAAAAATTATATACTTTTTCTTCAGTAACCACCCAATCCAGTTTCTGATCATGCTCTGTTCCCGGCAGATCTGAACTGCTGAACTGACATTGGTAGCATACTCCAATACGTTTTCCCGGATACTTGCTCAGCATCCGGTCATAATAGCCGCCGCCCCGGCCCAGCCGCCGCCCCTGCCCGTCAAAGGCGACCGCCGGCACCAGCCAAACCCAGTTGGCGGCAACTGGGGCTGTCGGCAATTCCATTTTCGGCTCCATCAAACCATAGCGAGCTTCCACAAAATCCTCATCCCAGTTGCCAACCAGCACCGGCTCATAGGTTTCAGCAACGCTGTTGTAGCGGGGAGCAGCGATTTGTCTGCCCTGTTTGCGAACCCCTTCCATAACCTCAAAGAGATCCGGTTCGCTGCCGTCACTGTCATACCCCACAACACCACAGACATTGATCATACCCAACAACTTATTGATATTTTCAGCTATCGCAATATCTTTAATGGTGCGCTGGACATTGTCAAAATCCTTGCGGGCACTTATATAATGCTTGCGCAGCATACGTTTGGCATCATCGATACTGCTCATTTATTTTCTCCTGCTGCAGAACGGCGCAACTGATCAAAATAATCCAGCCGTTCTTTTATTTTGGCTTCGTAGCCAACGCCGGGAACGTTATAATATTTTTTGGGCACGGCCATATAATCCTGTACGGCAAAGCCGCCGGTTTCGTGCGGATATATGTAATCGGCACCATGCTTATTGGCCTTGCCGCCGGCAGAATGCGGATCCCGCAACGCAAACGGTATGGGCTGTACCCGGTTGTTTTTGACATCACTCAACGCTTCATTGATCGCCAGATACGATGCATTGCTCTTGGGCGCTGTGGCCAGATAAGTAACCCCTTGCGCCAGGATGATCCTGGCTTCCGGCATTCCCACAAACTCCACTGCCTGCATAACCGAAGTGGCCAGCGTGATCGCCCGGGGGTCGGCATTGCCAATATCTTCGCTGGCTAAAATCACCATCCGCCGGGCAATAAAGCGGATATCCTCGCCAGCGTGCAGCATCTTGGCCAAATAGTATATGGCCGCATCCGGATCGCTGCCGCGCATACTTTTTATAAATGCACTGGCAGTATCATAATGTGCGTCATCATCGTAATTTACGATTTTTTTCTGCACAGATTCTTCGGCCACACTCTTCCCCACATGGATCACGCCGTCTTCGCCGACGGGGGTGGATAATACGGCCATTTCCAAAGCATTCAGCGAGCGGCGGCCATCGCCTTCGCACACTTCGGCAAAGAAATCCAGTGCTTCGTCGGTCAATTCAATCTTGAGTCTGCCAAATCCCCGTTCATCGTGCAGCGCATTGGTGATGAGCTTTTTGATATCCGCCTCCGAAAGCGGCTCCAGCTGAAAACTCAGCGAGCGGCTCATAAGCGCATTGACCACATAAAATTGCGGATTGAACGTCGTTGCACCGATCAGCCGTACCACGCCGGATTCCACATCCGGCAGCAGCGAATCCTGCTGCGCCCGGTTAAAGCGGTGGATCTCGTCAACAAAAAGGATCGTTTTGCGCCCGGAGTTGTAACGGCGGGTTTTGGCACTGGCGATCTCGTTGCGGATGTCTGCAACGGTGCTGGTCACTCCGGAAAGGCGGATAAACGCTGCATCGGTGCTGAGCGCAATGAGTTCCGCCAAACTGGTTTTGCCCACGCCGGGAGGGCCGGAAAGAATTATCGAGCTGAAATTATCCGCATCAATGGCCCGGCGCAACAGCTTGCCCGGCCCCAGGATATGACTTTGGCCGCAATATTCCTCCAGCGACCGGGGGCGCATACGGGCCGCCAGCGGCATACGTTCACTGCCCGATCTGCCGTCGGCACCACTGTTCCCGGAGCTGTTGGCGGCTCCAAAGTTGAATTGCAACTCGTCCATATATTACCAATCTGTATAGAAAAAAATTCCCTGACAGACCGTAAAACTCTGCTTGCAAAGCAAAAAACGGACGCCTGATGCACACTGCACCTGACCGTCCGTTAGGAACACCAAACTAATCACCGGCAACACCGGACAAAATGAATTTTTATCAGCCGGCACTTTTTTTTCAACAGCCGGCACACCGTTTTATGTCTTGCTGAATTGTCTGAAAATCGACCAATCTCCCGCCAACTCAACGTCCGACGCCGTTATTTATGCACACCCGACGCCGGAGAAACCTCCCGGCCCAAGCCTTGGTATTAGAAAAATCTTCACTTCGCCCGCTTTGTCACACTAAAAAACTTTCAGTTTCCACTGTTCCTGGCGGCCTGTCTATATAATCCGGTAAATGAGATTTGTTCAAATTAAACAATAATCTCACCCGGGCTCACTGTAATATAACGCTTGGCGGAAAGATAAACAAGTTTTGAAAGCAAAAAATTTATATTTTTTTCAACTTTTTTTTAATTTTTATTCCGCTTGGGCAGTTTTTCCTGCAATTTACTCAACAATTTATCTGCCGCCGGGGGATGATTTTTCCGATTTTGGCAGTAATACTGCACATATTCTGCCAGCTCATCACTGCTGAAATCAAAAAAGCGGAAAAACTGCACAAAATCCACCACCGCATTTTTATTTATGCGCCAGCGGTTCTGTTTCCGGCAGCTGGCCACATCGATCCAGACAATATCCAACTGGTGCCCTTTTTCGGCAGCTTGCTCCCGGACTTTATACAACAAATTCGCCGGAGTAAATCCCCGATGCAGTATTCCGCAGTCATGGCAATGCGCCAGCAGCGCCAGATTGCGCAAAATAAATTCACTGCGGTACGCCAACTGCTCAGACAGCGCTCCGCCACGGGCAAAATCCCGGCCATCCCGGAAGCCATCGGCAAATCCGGTAACAATAAAAGCGTTCCGCAAATGCAGAAAGCTGCGTTCTTCCCCCACCGCCAACAATTCCGCCATCGGCAAATGACAATTCATCATAAGCTGATAATTCAACGCCTCCGCCGTGCAGGGCGACGGCCGGAAATAGAATTTGTAAGGCTTGCTGATCTTGCGGTAACTTTTATAAACCACAAACTTTCCATCGCCCAGCGGAACTTTGAGCACATATTTGCTGCGGGTCTGCCAGATCATTTCAGATCGACCGTTTTCCTGCAGATAGCCGCCCTGCTTAAGTTCCTGATACTTTCCGGCAAATGATTTTTGCCAATAGATAAAGCTTCTCCACAAAGAAGGCATGGAACTGTTGAACTTGTCAGCTGCAAACTTTTTCACAACGCTTGATCCTGCTGTTTTTTCAGCAATTTTACCGGTACGCCCACATAGGTACCGGCAACAGTCAGATCCTTGCAGACCACGCCGCCGGCACCGATGATGCAATTATCGCCGATTGACGTTTTATCTATGACCGTGGCACCAGCCCCCAGCATGACCTGACTGCCGATGCGGCAATATCCGGCCACCGTGCTGTTGACGGATATGTGCGTATGATCACCGATTCTGCTATCGTGTTCAATTACGGCATGAGTATTGATTATACTGTTTTTGCCAATCACGGCCAGCGGCCCGACATAAGCTCCGGCTCCGACAAAAGTCCCATCTCCCAGTTCGGCACTGTCATGTATCTCCGCGCTGCGAACCGCCAGTGCCGGCAGCCGCAATCCGAGCGCTTCAAGCTCCATAAAGAGTTCTTTTTTGCGCTCCAAGTCGCCTAATGCAACATGATGCAGACAATGCTGAAATTTTTCGATCTGCCGGAAATCTTTGACCACTTTGCACCCCAGAATAGTTTCGCCGGGGCGGGCCGCAGCATCAGCAAAGATTATATTTTCAAAGAGATCCAGCAAATTGGCAGCCACACTCCGGGCATGTCCGCCGCAGCCGTGGATGATCAGCGCTTGCGCTTCCATGCTCTTCTCCGGCGTTTGGGCATTTTGCGCAAAGTAAAGTAGCGCATACTCTGGACGTATTCTTCGGCCACATCGGCCCACGAGCGCTGTTTGATCTTTTCAAACAACGGCAGCTGGGCGGCCAGCAATTCATCGCGGTGCGCCAACGCCCATTTGATGCGTTCCATCATCGAATCTTCGTCATAAGGATCAAAAAACATCATCTTGCGCAGTTCTTCATCGGTAACGATTTCCCGTGAAACCGGAATATCCGCCATCACCGAAGGCGTCCCGCAAGATACCGACTCGGTAAAGGTGAATGGGAACGCCCCTTCAAACAGCGATGGATTCACATGCAGTCGGGCCAAACCGTTCAACCCGGCCAGCACGGCTTCCGGCACCCGGGGCAAAAAGATCACATCACGGCTCAAATTCAGCTTTTCGACCATCTCTTCCAAATCCCAGTAATTGGCACAGGTCAGCACCAGCTTGATACTCATTTTTTCTTCCCGGATCAATCTGGCCAACACATTCAGCAGCATGGGCACGTTTTTGTGATAACGGTATTGCGAGGAATAAAACAAAAAGTCACATTCCGCCAGCCGCATCTGCCGGACGTATTCAATATTGGGCGTTTCCCGGTAGGGATTGCGCAGATACGCTTCCACGATCTCTTTGGCACTCAAACCGGCCGTCAGATGTTCAGAAAGCTCCATTGCGCCGTGCGGAATCACCTGAATATTCGCCCGCCGCACATCCCGCAAATGCGCCAGATGCTGTTCGGCAACGTAGTTGCTGTAGCAGACCAGTTTCGGCTGTTTAGACAAAAGATCATCAATATTTTCGCTGGTATACTTAAATGACATCAAAGGTGAATAGCGGTTGGGAAAATCCGCATAAACCACATCCGGCGCCACCAGCGAACGCTTCTTTTTGATCTTGAGCGTTTCATTCCAGAAAATATTGGGTATGTACCAATATTCAATATCGGATTTGTTGACAAACTTGACCATCTTCCGGATTTCATACTTGCGCACGGTATTGAGTACCCCCAAAGCCAGCGCATCGCCCTTGAGCTTTTGCGGAATAAAGCGTATATAGCGCGATACATCCACAATTTTCAACGGCTTCAACATTTTGCGCACCCATTTATTCTGCAGAACCACCCGCACAGCAGCATACAATCCAACTATGATCAAAATCGGTATACCGATGATCATCAACACAATAAACTGCAGTGTAAACAAAATAAATGAATAACTGGATAAGGCACTGTAGACTATCGACATAAGAAAGTTGACAACATCCGCCCAGAAATTGCGTTTTTTCTCTTTACGCTCCCGATGCTTGAAGTAATACAACAGTTGATAGATCAGCAGCAATACCGGAGCGTGATAGCGCATGGTACGGATCTTGATCGTTTTTTCCAAAAGCTGTTCTTTGAGCAGTTCTTTGATTTCTTTGCGGTGCCAGCTGGGGGCAAGGATCGTTACCTTGTCACCATTTTCCACCATGCCCTTCATTATAAATACCATCAGCCGCCCCAGCCCCTCCTGGCTGAGTTTGACATACGGCGGATAGGCTGTAAATATACCTATTTTTCTCATAACCAAGCCTTTCTCAAGGTATCGTCGATTTCATTGCAGTGATTGAAATAATTCATTTCCTGCAGCTGCTCGCGACTGGGCAATGCAGGGGCGACATCGCTCATTTTTTCCAATGTTTCTACAATGCTGTCGATCTTATTGCCGTCATAGAAAAGCACATCCAAGCCAAAACAATCGGCCATAAAACGCATGTGCGGATAATCACTGCAGGCACACGGCGTACCCAAATAAGCTGCTTCCACGGCTCCGAACGCACCATTATCGATCGTACTGCTCAGCAGCAGGAATTTTGCTTTACGCAACAGATCAAAGTAGTCATAGCGATCCATTTCGCCATTGAAATGCACCCGGCTGCGCAGCAGATCTTTGTTTTTTTCGTAAAGTTCACGGAACTCCTGCACATGCCCCGGCACTTTGCGGTATTTTTTCTTCTTCTTGGGATCAAGCTTGATCGAATCCACCCCGGTGATATACACTTCCATACCATCCGGATTATTCCGGTAATAATTGATCAGCGCCTTGAGTACTCTTACATGATTTTTGTGGAAAGCCAAATTACATGCCCAGACAATGTAATTTTTCTTTTTAACTTCCACTTCCGCAGAACGGGAATTCAGATATTTATCGAGTTCACCGCTGTCAAATTCAAAGGGCAGACGATAAACTTTTTCCCGCTTTACCCCGGCGTAAGCAACCACGTCTTCCAGCGTGGCATTGTTCGTAACCAATACCTGATCGGCCTGCTGAACGGCAGTCAGAAAAACATTTTCGATATCTTCCGGCAGCATCTGGAAGGGTATATAACGCTGCAGATAATCATAAACCATTATGCTGTAAGGTTTATACGGCAGCGGAGCACCTTTACTGAAACGGTCCGATACAAACAGCCAGCGGTCACACTCAAAGAAGTTATTAAGGTTATCTTCCATCAACGAATAAGTAACATCCGGCGTCAGTCTCCGGGTAAAACGTCCCAGACACTTGAAGTTATCCAGCTCATCCTTATCCAGCTTGCGCCAGTGGAAGACCCGCAGAATAATTGCAGGATCGAATTTTTTCTTGATCTCGTCCAGAATTATCGGGTAATAGAGCGGATTTTCCGGATCAAAGTAATCATCCGGCAAGCCCACCGTAACTTTCCGGCCGGTTTTGACCAGCATATTGGCTATGCAAATAAAGGCGTGCAGTGTTCCGCCCCGGTACCCCAGCGGCAGGATCAGCCCGACATGTTCCTGACGGCGGCCCGGCACAGTCGTGACCGGAACCGGTTTTTCCACCAGCGGCAGAAAGTTCCGCACCCAGAAACCTTTAACGTAATCATCCGAAAAATATTCCAGCAATTCTTTCTGCGAATCCTGAATATCCCGGATAAAACCCTTATCATTGCGCAAAAGCTGCCGGATCTTGCTTTTGGCTTCGCGCATATTATCTGCCGCACCCGGATACTTGACCTTGGGATTCAACTGGCCGAGCATACCTTGCGACATAAAGACCACCGGCAGATTGGCAAACATCGCCTCCAACGGGTGATAGTGCAGATGCCGCGGCTCGGTGCTGTGATAATACATCACCCGGGATTCGCAGAATACTTTATTGAATTCCTCCCGGGGCAGATAGCCCAGCAGATGCCGGTCGTTGATCTTACCGAACGTTTTACCGGCAATAACATGCGGATAACGCTTAAAGTGATATTTGAATGCCTTGTAATAACCGTAATACATCGGCGAAGAACAAATTCTCGGACAGACAAAAAGTATCTGCTTACGGGTACCGGTGTAGCCGTCACGCAGCTGCATGGCAAAGTTTTCGGGCAAGCCCAGCGGCAGAAAAACGCCGTTTTCCCGGAAAATATTACTTTCAACCTTCAGCATATTGTAATAAGCTGCCGCAAAAAACAATCGCGGTTTGATCAACTGCATCCGGTCCAGGAAATCCTGCCCCCAGTTTTCGCGGATCACTTCGTAATAGGAATTTTCGCCCGCCAGCCCAAAAGCCCGGATAAATATATACCCCGGAAAATGATTGACCAGCAGACGCATGGGATTTTCATAGAACGTAGTTATGGCAATATCAAAGTTACGGTTGATCGCCTCGATTACTTGCGTGGAAAACTTATCTTCATAAAAATCCACCGTATTGAGCAGCAAAAGATCTTCCGGCGGGATCGTAAGCGAGTCATCGTATGAGTAATTTACTTTGCACGAAATAAATTCGCTGTTGTCCGGAAATTTTTTGGGCACAAAAACCTCAAAACCCAACTCCTGCAGCAGCGGTACTTCCGCATCCATCAATGTAACATGGTTGCAGATCCACAATATTCTTTTTTTACGCATCTTGTTGTTTTTCCAAACTTATTTTGTATGCTTCAATAGCTTCACTTATTGCACCATCAAAAATGATCCGGCCTTTTTCAAAGACCAGCCCCCGGGTACAGAAACTCTGCGCTGCGCCCCAGTCATGGGTGGCAAAAACCACGATCCGGGCCTGTTCGACCAGACTCATTACCCGCTGCTGCGCCTTCTGCATAAAAGCAAAGTCGCCTGCGCCGAGAATTTCATCCAGCAAAAGTATATCGCCCTGCAGCGTGGTGGTTATGGCAAAAGCCAACCGCACCAGCATCCCTGCTGAATAGCTTTTTATCGGGTAATCAATGAACTCACCCAGTTCCGCAAATTCCACGATTTCATCCGCCTGCGCCCGCACCGCTTTGGGACTCAGCCCCAGCATCAGCCCCCGGTAGAGAATATTTTCCCGCCCGGTTGCTTCGGATTCAAACCCCAGCGAAAGTTCCAGCAGTGAACGGATCGAACCGTTGACCTCCCGCTCACCATTGCGAATGGGATAAAGTCCGGCCAGCATTTTCAGAAAAGTACTTTTTCCGGCCCCGTTCCGCCCCAATAAAGCCACGCGCTCCCCGGCACTGATATCGAGCGTAATACCTTTTAGGGCATGAACATCCGGCAAACGTTCACGTTTTTTCCACAACGAAAGCACCGCAGCTTTCAACGATGAACGCTGCAGTGACAGCGATGAGTAATACAAATCCACATCACGGAGTTTTATTGATATATTGCCCACAATTTCCTCAAAAATAATAAATTGTCCGCCGTTCCCAGATGCGGACAGCCAACATGGCCAGCAGCATCAACACGATCATAACGCCCAGGCTCCACACCCAGTGGATCAAAGCCGGAAAACTCCCGTGCAGCATCGGCTGACGCAGTAATTCCAGCAGATGATAGACCGGATTATAATTCAGCAGCCAGCCGATTTTAGCCCCCCGGAACAAATCCAGCGGAAAAAATACCGGCGAAGCATACCAGATCATCTGCATAACAATCACCAACAATTGCGGCAGATCAACAAACCGCACTCCGGCAAAAGCGCAAACTATTGCTGCACTCCAGCACCAGAAAAAGATGATCGCTCCGGCGGGGATCAAAGCCAGATAGCTCCAGGAAAAATTTTCCGGCATCGCCACTAAAGCCCAGCCGACCGCCCCCACACTGCCGCACAGAAAATTGATGAATACCGCCAAAATACTGCGCAGCGGATAAATCGACATCGGATGAGTAAAAAGCTTAATGTAACTTTCTGCATTGATCAGGGCATTACATCCGGTCATCATGGAGGAAAGCAAAAGCTCCCAGGTGACCATTCCGATAAAAATATATGGCGCCAGATAGTGCATGGGCATTTTAAAAAATCTGCCCATGATGAAACTCAGCAGCAGCGTCATAGCCAACGGCTGAAATACGCTCCAAAGTATCCCCAGAGTACTTCTGCGGTATTTGAAGCGCAAATCAGCCAGTGTCAAGTTCCACCAGAAATAGCGGCTCTGATAAATCCCTGCGCAGTAATTGCGCATTGCTTTGAACATCGCCTCAGAAGCCCTTTTCGTATTCCGGATTCTTCAAGAGACGCAGATCAGCTTCCACCATCAAAGTGACCAGCTTTTCAAAGGTCACGCTCGGTTCCCACTTGAGGATGGTGCGCGCCTTGGTCGCATCCCCCAGCAGCAGATCCACTTCCGCCGGACGGAAGTAACGCGGATCGATGCGCACGATCACCTTGCCGGTGGCCTTATCAATACCCACTTCATCCACGCCGCTGCCCGACCATTCCACCGTCACACCGGCGGCGGCAAAGGCCTTTTCGATAAATTCCCGCACGGTGTGGGTTTCGCCGGTGGCGGCCACATAATCATCGGGAGTATCCTGCTGCAAAATTAAATACATCATCCGCACATAGTCCGGCGCATAACCCCAGTCACGCTTGGCATCCATGTTGCCCATGTACAAACAATCCTGCAAGCCGTTGACGATCCGGGCCACAGCCATGGTGATCTTGCGGGTCACAAAAGTTTCGCCGCGGCGGGGACTTTCGTGATTGAACAAAATACCGTTGCTGGCGTGCAAGCCGTACGCTTCCCGGTAGTTGCGGGTGATCCAATAGCTGTAGAGCTTGGCGCAGGCGTAGGGACTGCGGGGATAGAACGGCGTGGTTTCCTTCTGCGGAGTTTCCACGACCTTACCGAACAATTCGCTGGTCGAAGCCTGATAAAAACGGGTATTCAGGCCGGTTTCCCGGATGCCGTCAAGAATTTTCAGCGTGCCCATGGCATCCACTTCGGTAGTGTATTCCGGCACATCAAAACTCACCCGCACATGGCTCTGGGCTCCCAGATTGTAGATTTCCGTCGGTTCGATCTTTTCCAGCAAACGGTTGAGATTGCTGGCATCGGTCAAATCACCATAGTGCAGAAAAAGTTTGACGTCATTTTCGTGAATATCTTTATAGAGGTGATCAATACGCTTGGTATTGAACGAACTGGCACGTCGCACCAGACCGTGAACTTCATAACCTTTATCCAGCAGCAATTCCGCCAAATAAGACCCATCCTGACCGGTGATACCGGTAATCAATGCGCATTTCTTGCTCATTTTATCTCCCCAATTCCTTTGTAAGTGCTTCGATGACCAACATCTGGTCAGCTTCTTTCAATCCCGGATGTCCGGGTATATTCATGCCGGCAGCAGCCAATTTTTCCGCTACCGGATATTGAGCAACGGCCCGCGCCACATACATATCCATGGTGTGCGCCGGATAGAAAGTCGGACGGCTTTCCACTCCGTATTTGGCCATCAAATCCTTCATCAAACTATCCCGCCGCGCCGGATCGTCCAGCGCAATGGTCGGCAGCCAGAAGCCATTCACGCAACCGGCTTCTTCCCAGAGAATGCTCAACGGAAGATTTCTTGCCGCAAATTCCTGCTTGTAAAGCTCAGCAATACGCCGTTTTCTGGCCAATATCTCGTCGATCTGCTCAAGCTGTCCCAAGCCGATAGCCGCCTGAATATTGGTCATCCGGTAATTGAACGCCACGGCATCGTGCCAATAGGTTTTGACCGGAGAAACGCCCTGAGCCTTGAGGTGAGCCAGACGTTTGGCCAACGCTTCATCCTGCGCAGTGACCATACCTCCTTCACCGGTAGTGATGGTCTTGTTGCCGAAAAAGCTGAAACAGCCAATATCGCCAAACGTCCCCACATGCTGACCGTTGCGGCGGCAGCCGATAGCTTCAGCACAATCTTCCACCAAATAGATATTATGCTTTTTGCACAACGCAGCAATTCTTTCCATATCCGCCACCCCGCCGTACAGATGCACAGCAATGACCGCTTTGGTCTTCGGCGTGATCTTACGTTCCAGATCATCGATATCGATCTGCCAATTCCGCGCATCGGAATCCACAAATACCGGCGTTGCCCCCAGATAAACGATCGGATTAACGCTGGCAATGTAGGTAAAAGTCGGCACGATCACCTCATCCCCGGCTTTTATATCCAACGCCGCCAGCGCCAGATGGATAGCCACCGTGCCGTTGGATACAGCTACAGCGTGATTGGAGTTTATATACTTGGCAAATTCTGTCTCAAACTCATTGACAAACTTCCCTTTGGAAGAGATCCATGTCGTATCAAGACACTCATTCACATACCGCTTCTCATTGCCATGGAGATACGGTTCATACAACGCAACTTTCAATTTTGCGCCCCTTATTTTTCAGCAAAGCATTTGCTATGCAATGGTTTATATTTACCCTACCAGACCGATCGTGTTCCAGCTGGAGAGTTGTTTATTTTCGACTTGCCAATAACCGGTCAAACCGTTATCACTGCTGCACCAGGCTATATCATCCGTGCCGTCGCCGTTGAAGTCGCCCACTCCGGCAAACTTCCACTCAAAGGTGTTGACCGCACTGAGGATCGACCAGCTGTCCAGAACGCCGTTTTTCACGCCCCAGATACCGACGGTGCCTTCCTTATTGATCATGGCAATATCCGCGCAGCTGTCGCCATCAAAGTCGCCGCTGCCCAGATAATTCCATTCCTCCGGATTGGCCACACTGACCATGCGCCATGAATTTACATTATCCACGATCCAGGTGCAGTAGGCCTGATAGGTCAAACCGTCAGCACCTTCAAAGGAATTGCTGAAAAGCACATCCGCTTGCCCGTCACCGTCATAATCTCCGGCATCGAGCATCTGCCACTGCGGATCATAGCCGCCGATAAGCTGCCAATCTTTGCCGTTGGCCCAGTAGCCGAACAAACCTACATCGCCATTGCTGCTCTTGGCCGCCTGCGGATTGGCTACAAGAATATCATCAGCACCATCGGCATTGAAATCGCCCACGCCCAGCATTGACCAGTTTTCGCCCACGCTGTTAAGTACGACAGAATCAATGCCTATTTCCTTATCCGGAGCCTCACCCGAAACATGAATAGTGTCGGCAGTTACCAGACCACTGGCGTGCTTGTACAGTATTTCCGCCGTGCCGTCGCCGTTGAAATCACCGGCTCCGGCAATTGTCCACTCTTCCGGCAGCTTGCCGCCGTACCATAATGTGTCCCCCTGCCAGATGGAAAACGCATTGCCTTTGACCACCCCCAAAAGCTCGGCACTGCCGCCGTCAAAGTTTCCGGCAAAGAAGAGATTTTCCGCCGCCGGGGGAACCGGTTCCGGAGTTTCGCCGGTAATGGTGAGATTCAAATTGCCATCCACATTGCTCAAGGTGTAATAGCGCGATTCGTAAAGCAGCGCTTCACCATTGACCGAAAGTGTGCCATAAATATTTTCGCCGTCACCCACGGTTATGGTACTGTTGAACCGGTCGGCTCCGGCCGCTAATTTATATTCACCGGCAGCCAGGTCGGCGGTCACGATCACCGTGTAAACCGGATAACCGGAAATTACCGCCAGATCGTTGATGATCGCAACATCTTCGCAGATACGATTGGTCAAATCAAATTCCAACACCGTTCCGGTGGCGACTGTGACGCTGGCACCATCTTCAAAAGTCATTACCCCAGTAAGCTTGGCGTTGTTCGCGGCATTGAGCGTGCCGCCGCTGACAATCTGCATATCAGCGGCCACACCGCCACTACGCAGCTGAAGCACGCCGCCGTCAGCAATATTCACACTGGAAGCAACGCCATTCAAAGTTACTTGCGCGCCTTCCACATTCAAAGCACTGACCACAGCATCTTTATTGATTACCGCCGCAGCACCGTCAGTTATCTGCATATCGGCGATCTGCACTCCGGCGGCAATCTGCACTTTGGCTCCGGATGCAGCAGCAATGCTGTCGGCAACAGCTGCGGACTTCATTTCCAAACTTCCGCCGGCAAGCTCAACAGCCCCTAACGCGCCATTGGCATACACAAACATGCTGCCATTTTCGCCGGTCAGATTTTCCACCCGTCCGCCGTTATAGATCATTGTCCGGCCGCCGGAATTTACCGCCAGAGAAGTAATATTGTCATAAACCGCCGCCACGGCACTGTTGGCAGCAACGGCACTTTCGATCAAACCCGAAGAGTGATAAAGCACCGCATTGCCGCTTAACTCAACATCCGCTATTTCGGCACCATCCAATGCATAAACCGCTCCACCCTGCGCAGTAAGCCCGGTAACCCGGCCGCCGGAAATAACCGCCGAACCGCCACTCTGCACATCAATATTTTCGGCCGCACCGCCAATATTTACGATGGCCGTTCCGCCATCAGTCAGCACACTTGCGGATAACAATCCGCCGCTGTAAACCATTACCTCCTCGCCGGAAGCTACTTGCAGATCGGCAAGCACATCGCCGCTTTGAATGATCCCGCTTTCATAGCTGCCGTAATAGACATTTGCCTGCCGCTGCTGATATTCCAAAAACGCGCCGTTGGCCGAAACCACATTTCCACCCCAAGGATTGAACGCCACACTGGCCGAACCGCCCGCTTGCACGTAAAGCGTGGCATTGGCTTTGACATCCACGTTTCCGGCAGCAGCACCGCTGGAAACTACCGCACTGTTCAGAACACTTACATCGC
This sequence comes from Lentisphaerota bacterium, assembly GCA_015061575.1. Classification (GTDB taxonomy): domain Bacteria; phylum Verrucomicrobiota; class Lentisphaeria; order Victivallales; family Victivallaceae; genus SIG78. The sequence goes on along the minus strand of SUWF01000012.1, from coordinate 9,219 downwards.
TGATATCAAAGAACATATCCAAACTATCAAACGAAGTGTCATTCTGCATGGTAAAACCATTGAATACCCCGCCGGCCATCACAGTCACATCACTGGCCGCACCATTGGCTGCCAGCTGCAGCACCGCGCCGGAAGAAACTGTAACACTGCTTACCCCGGCACCGCCAAAGACGGTAAAATCGCCATTGAGCAGCTCAATACCAATTGCCTGACCGCCGCGACGGACGCTCATAACGCCGCCGTCAATAACCGTATCTGCCGCGCTGCCGCCGCTGACTACGATCATATTGCCGCTGACCTTTACAGTTGTATTGCTGGCCAGAGCGCCGCCGGAAACATTCATCATACCACCGGCATCAATGACCGTATTTTCAACATAACCGCCGCTGGAAACATGCATTATATCATTTTCCAGCAGATTTTTGCCATACATACTTTCGCCATAATCAGTAACAATTCCGGAAGAAACCACCGTCACCGGCGAAAACACGTAATCGATTTCAAAACTCTGCACTTCCGACCAGTCAGAGCAGTTGCCAGCTTCATCATAGGCCCGCACCTGGAAATAGTATGTTCCATTGCTCAGATTAGCCAGTGCTGCAGTACTTTCGGCCGCGCTGAATACTTCTGCTGTATCCAGCAGAGCTGCAGTACCAAAACGGTATTCATAGCCAACAACACCGTAATTATCAACTGCATCGCTCCAATCGAGCACCACGGAATTGTTGGAGACCTCTGCCGTCAAATCCCCCGGTACGGTCGGCGCTTTTATATCATCGAGCTGCAGCTGCAAAGCATATACTCCATTGTTAAAGGTAAGCTCCGCATATTCATTGGCCGCAGTACCGCTGAGGCTCAAATCGAAATCGTCCTTGCCGCTGCCGGTAATGGTAAAAACCAAACCGGCCAGATAAGTATCCGCGCCCTTCAAGCCGGAAGCATCCAGCAGCGTATAAACAGTGTTGACCGCATCTGCCACATTTACCGTGATATTGACCAGACGGCTGGCCATATAGGAAAGCTCGGAAGTGATCTTCAACATTGCCTTGGCGGAATTTTCTTCTTTCAGCACCAGATTAAGATCAGTCTTATTCTTGATCACACCGGTGATTTGGCTGGTACTGTCAATGGTGATCGTTTCGCAGTCATATACATCACCGTAAAATTCGGAACCGTTGGTCACAGTGAGCGTATCAGTTCCACCATGCAGCTTCATATTGCCCAAACACAACGTCTTGTTATCCAAGACGATCGTATCATCGCCACTGCCGATTGAAAAACTGTAGGCTGATTGGGAAGCTTTGACGGCAAAATCAGCAAGTTTGCCGCCGTTTTCCATGTAATCACTCATTGCGCTGAAAACAGCATCCGCACCGGCGGAATAATCGCTGTCTACAGCATAACCTCCACCGTAGATCAATGCACCGTTGGTATTGATCGAAAAATCACCTCCGGAGCTTGAACTTGCGCCGAACGCCACATTACTGTAGCCATCGGTATTGACGATCAACGCGCCGGAAAAATCCTCAAAATCAGCCGCAGCGTTGTTTTTAAGATAGAATCCATCCCCCCAGTTGGAACTGATGCAGCCGGTGACCTTTACATTCATATTGTAATTGCTCACCTGAATATTTCCGTCCAAATTCACCCGGTCAAGCAGTTCCACGGATTTTCCGTCCACCACATCATCAAAGACCACATTGTTGTCGCCGACTGCGCCATTGGCCCGTTCAAAGGCCCGCAGCAGCGTACCGGTACCATACAAATCGGCATCGTTGACCGTAAAAGTCGTATCCGGATTCAAACTCAAATCATAAATAAATTCATAATACTGCTGGGCGATCATCTCTTCCCGGGTATACCAGCCGGTGCCTTGATAAAGATTTTCCTCACTGTCGAAATGCTTGGAGTAGTTGCCCCAGCCGAAGTTGATGTGGAAAGTATCGTCATCGGCATTGTAGCCATCGATGATCAAAGCGTGACCGGGATAACTGGTACCGACCGGCGCACCGGCCTGCAGATTTTCGATCAAAACTTCCCAGGCGCCGTCGCTTATAGTGTAGACAACTTCATCACCGGAATCGTCGAAACTGCCCCAATAGTATCCCGTAGGCCAATACAACTGAACGGAATTGACGCTTTGCAGCCCTGCCCGGGTAAAAACGCTTTCCTTCCAGGCAGTTGCGGTACCATCCACGCCATAACTGGCTTGCTGCACCACGCCGCAGGCATAGACCAACGCCGAGGTATCCGCAGCAGATTTGATATCAAAATCAGCAAGCATTTCGTTGATTTTATCAAACGAAAGCGTTCCGGGCGTGGAGCCATCCGCCTTGATCTGGATCGTCAGATTTTCGTCCTCCATCACACTGGTGTATTCATCTTTGACACTCAGAGTCAGCTGCAGATCCAAACCGTATTTTTCAATAAAGTAATAGATCAGCTGACCGGCCGCCGTATTGGTGCATCCGGTCAAAGTATGAGTTGAACCGGAAGTCGGGCAATACTCATTGTAGGTAACCGTAGTATTATTTCCGACATTGGCCACGCCATACTGATTCCATAGCGTGGACATCAATACTCCAGTGGAACCGCCTTGCGCAATTTTTACAGCTTCAGAATTGCTTTCAAACGTTTCCACACTTCCTGACTCTTTATATCCGATCATAACCAGTATTCCTTAATCTTCACTGCTTTCCTAACTTGGCGGATCCCCCACGCAATCTGGCGGCCGGGCTGGGGATTATTTTTTATTCTTGGCCTTATCTTTGGCGTCAGCTTCCGTTTTTTCAGCCGGCACAAAGGTCGGCACTTTCTTAATGGTAGTAATAACCTGCTCAGCCGAAATGAGTTTAGTACATTCAAAATGCCGGTCAGTACCCTTCTGACGCGGGCACCACAGGAAGTCAAAGTGGTCAAAATCCAACCGCATATCGTTCCAGCAGCTGTGGCAGGTGTGATAGTTGATCACCCGGTAGGGCGTAGCAAATTCATTGGTCGGGTGCGTAAAGCCGGAAATCATCACCACCGGCACTTTGCAGCACCAGGCCAGCCAGCTCAAGCCGCTGGAAAGACCGATGAAGAAATCGGCATCCTTAATCAGATTGATCCGTTCCTGCAAGGGTTTATCGCCGGTAAAGTCTTCAGCTCCATAGGGTATGTAGTTCCAGTTAAGACCGGTACCATGCACCCGTTCTTTATCGATACAAATGACCCGGTAGCCGTTTTCTTTCAGGAAGCGCACCACTTCCATCCAGCCGAACGGATTGTTCCAATATTTGGCCTGGCTGGAGCTTTGAGCGGCAATACAGACATATTTTTCTTTGATCTGCCGGGGTGCGGAGAGATCGACCCGGGGCGGAATATCGTCCGGATCCACGCCCAGAATGTATCCGGCAGTCCGGTGCAGACCGATGTAACGGAAGTCGATCGGCTGATGATCCACGTCGCCGCGGAAGAACAAGCCCATGTAGTAGCAGGCGTAGGGCGAGTAGTTTTTGGTTTCATCCGGCCCGATAAAAGTGATATCCGGATACTGATTCTTGACGATTTCTGCGATCCACGGCGTCATAACGCAAATAACTTTGCACTGGTGCTTGAGCTGAAAACGTTCCACATAGCTGAACCAGCCGATGCTGTCGCCCAGCGTACCGACCGGCAGCTGGATCATGACTTCTTTATCTTTGGCATCGTAGTCATAGGTAAAGATCGGCTCTTTGCCGCCCTTTTCGTGGATGATCAGACGGAAGCGGATGTAAAATTTCTTGACGCTGGTAACATAAGCCCCCGGCACCGTATCGGCACTGTAAAGAATGATCCCGGTATCGATATCCGTAAAAGTTACATGATACTCTTTGCCGTTGTGCGGAAACAGGATCCGGATACCATCGTTGAAGTCGAATTTGATACCTTCCACGGCATCCTGCGTGGGGATCTGCGGCACATCGCCATAGATTTTCTGCTGCACAGGCTGGGGCTGCTGGGCCGGAGCGGGAGCCGCTGCCGGAGCCGCCGGAGCTGCCGAAACAGCCGGGCCAGCGCTGACATTGACATTTTCGATTGGAGTCGGATTTACAGTGATGTTAAGGTTATCATTCATGATTCGCCTCTTCCCTTTTTTTTGCTTATTTTGTAAAAAACGTTGTTTATCTACCTGAAAAACTCTCAAATGAGGAAACTTGCAAAAGTCCTCAGTCAGCCTAATATAACACGTCAAACAGATTTTTCAAAAAATATATCAATCATGCAGTTAAAAATAAGCAAAAAATATTTGCATATTTTCAGCAAATGCGTGTAAGATGGCAAAAATCCACCAATAAGTACTCTTTTGGCCATCCCAACCTTGCTGTCAAAGGGAATATTACGGAGGGAGGCGCCTTTCAGTTTAAAAGGTCGCCTCCCCCACTGAATAACTGTTTTTGATTACGCCACTGTGGCTATGTTTTGCCAGGCGGTCATTTGCTTGTTGTTGACCTGCCAGTAGCCGGTCAGGCCGGATTCGGTATTGCACCAGGCGATGTCGTCGGTGCCGTCACCGTTGAAGTCGCCGACTCCGGCAAGTTCCCATTCAGCAGTTACGGCGCTGAGGATGCTCCAGCTGTTCATGTATCCGTCTGAAACGCCCCAGATGCCGACTACTCCATCGCCATTGATCATGGCGATATCGTTGCAGCCATCGGCGTTGAAGTCGCCGCTGCAGAGGAAATCCCATTCGTCAGGATTGGCCACGCTGACCATGCGCCAATCGTTGGCGTTGTCAACCACCCACGCACAATAGGCGTTGTAGGTCAAGTCACCGGCGCCGATAAATTTATTGCGCCAGAGCATGTCAGTTTTGCCATCGTTATTGAAGTCACCAGTAGCAACCATTTCCCATTCGGGGGAATAGCCGTTGATCAAAGTCCACTCAGTGCCGCCTTTCCAGTAACCCAAGAGGCCAATCGGAGGCTGATCTTTGGGATAATCGGGGTTGCCATCGCTGGCAGCAGTGGGATTAGAAAGCAGCACATCGCCAACCTCATCACCGTTAAAGTCACCGGCTCCGTCAATCGCCCAACCGGCGCCAACCGAGCTGAGTACCCGGGCTGTAAAACCGCCGTTGCCATCGGAAACATCCGCCATCACCAAACCATTGATGTGTTTGCGCAAGATATCACTCTTACCATCGCCGTTGAAATCCGCCACCCCGGCAACACTCCAGTCAGAACCGTAATTCATGTTGCTCCACAACATGTTGTTCTGATAAATTTTAGCAGTACCATTTTCAGAAACCAACAGCATCTCTTTGCTGCCGCCGCCAAAAGCACCGGCAAAGAAACTACGCCCAACTTCCGGTTCCGGAGTCGGAGGCGGTATCGGAGTCGGAGTAGAAGTAGTAACTGTAAGCTCATGAGCAGCAGTATTGTTGTTTTCGTTGGATTCATCCACCGAATTGGCGGCATCAGCCACCAGACTGAGCGTATGTTTACCAATACCAAGCGAACCGGCAGCCACCTCGAACGATCCGGTATAATCTCCGCCGGCACTCAACGCCGCCACCGCAACTTCTGCCAGCTTAACGGAACCATTATAAACATACAACTTGCTGGCAGCTGCCGCAGCCTCGCCAATATTTTTTACTGTGAAATTGATCGTTACAGTATCAGCAGCAGTAGCACTGGACGACTCTGCGCAAGTTACTGTCAAATCAGCAACCGGCACCGGCTCTGCGCTGACTTCCACATAAATGCCCCACAATCTTTCGTAGACTTTATTGGTGGTATTCAAAGCCGCCAGCCGGATGGTCTGGTTGCCGACAGTCAAACTCTTCTGACTGCTAACTTCGCCCAAATAAGCACCATTTTTATCATAAATGGCCACTGAATCCATCCGGAAACCGTTCCCCAGATACATGGAGTAGACTTCGCCGCCTTCCAAATCTTTGTCGATAGTCAGCGAAAGCTTGGCGGAACTGTCTTCATCATCCCCGAAGTTTTCGTCGAACTGCAGTCCCAGACCGGTCAGATCAGTATCTTCAGTATAATCCTTCAGCTGCTGATTATTTCCGAGCATGAAGTTAAACGTGGCATCTTCGATAAAACAATCATCGGAAGTAAAGTTGATACCGGCGGCATCATGATAACCGTCTTCCAAATAATAAGTACTGCCGTACAGATTGACAATACCGGATATGGAAGCGCCGCTATTGACCGTAAGACAGCCATTTTCGATATCGCCGTCAATCATCTTGCCGTTGAGAATAACGTCATCATTGCCGGCCGACACACACATATCATTGGCAGTATAGTTGGCAGCAACCGTATATTTGCTGTAGAAAGTAACAATATATTTGTATGATTCGTATATATTTTTCTGCCCGGAGTAACCGGAAGCAAAGTCATACCCTACCGTCACCGTCGAAGCATCGAATGAACCGGAGAGCAACGAAAAATCCTCAATTGATATCCATGAACCTGCCGCCAGCGAAAAACTGGCTATTTTTCCGCCGATCTGGGCCAAACGGCCTCCTTTTTTAACTTCCACCCCGGCAATCGTGCCTTGCACTGCAACCACACCGGAATTGATAGTTATGTAAGTACCCTGTGCATTCTGCCAGAAATGCAGCGCACCACCGTTGACCGTAACAGTTTCCAGTTTAGCTGTACCGCCAATATCAACCACACCGGAATTAATGATGACATTTTTAGCAGTAGAATTTCCGGTCGCATAAAAATACCCGGCATCATTGACAACAATCTGATTGACAGTGGCGTTTTCCTGCATGTAAAGTTCGCTTTGATCGTGCAGCACCAAATATGTTCCGTTCGCTTTTCCTTCATAAACAGCAAAACAGTTGTCATATAATTGAACTTCACGAGTAGTGCTGCTGCCTGAAGCATACAACTTGGAAGCAACCAGAGTATTATTAAGGATTTCACCGGTCACTTTAATGTTGCGAGCAGTAGACTTACCTTGCAAATCAGCCCAATTCATCTTTACATTCAAACCATCAACTGCCCCGCCAGTTGCAGTAAAGGTACCGCCATCATAAACCGTAAGATTGTAAGCTGTCTGACCATCTGTCATGGTCAAATCTTCATACGCAATTGTGTAATTCTTTGACTCATTGCCAGATACTGTATACTGAGTAGAACCAGTACTGTAAGACAACATATCGTTTCCAAAACCATAACCGACATTCACTCCGGCAGCAAACCGGAGCGGCTGATAAGTTATCATATTATCCGACGTATAAACCCCAGTACCGATCACAGCATACGATCCAGCCTGAAAATCCCAATCATCAAGCGCACTGTTGGCACTTCTGACCAGCACGACACCATCTTTGCCGATAACCCCGGAAACAATACTTGGTATACCTTCAGTCAACAGCAAACCGCCATCTTTTACGCTGATATAATCAACAAAAGTATCTTCGTAAAGATAAACTTCGCCACTGCCGCTGACGGTCATATTTTCAACATACGCACCGCTTGATACCGACACGAACCCGCCTTCAACAGTCAGCATTTGAGTAACAGAATTTTCGTACAGCTGCACCCACCCGCGATCAGAAACCGTCAAATCAGCCAAATTTTCCGACTCAGAGTAAAGATAGCCGTTACTGACCGAAACATTCTTTAAGGTGGTATCAGCAAAAGCATAGCAGATAGAATTTTCACCCAGCAGCTTCAAGCCATTAACAACAGTGGTAAATTTATCGGACAAGGAATTGTCGGCAAACTCAGGATCATTGATAACCAGCAAGCCGCGGTATAAATTAACATCGGATACATTTGCCCCATCATCAACCATTACCACGGCAAACTTCTGAAAAGCATAATTTCCGATCTCTTCATCATAACCTATATCATCTACTGTGAGATTGCAGTCATATGGTTCTTCCAGTTCATCCCATCCACGATTGATATCCAAACCAACAACTTTATCCGCCCGCTTAATATTCAAAACGGCCGAATAGCTGCTGGTATAAACCGGAGCAGAGACCCCATCGATTCTGACAGTTCTGCAATAGTACATTCCGGAATAGTAACCAAGCCATTGATACGAATCTCCCCATAGGTCAATATCAAACGTTTGACCATACCCGACATTCAAACCAGAATAAGTAGCCATTTTACCATTTCTCCTCTCGTTTTTTGGTTGTTCAGCTGCAATTCTTCTGTTGATAAAAATTTTCCGGCAACAAGAATCACACTCAACAGGGCAACTTGCAGGATTTTTTTCACATTCCAAAAAACATCGCAACAAGTTTTCAATAAAACACTTAGAAGAAATTCAGTCAATCATCACGTCGCATAATATACATTATGTTAAGTGGCGATTTTTTTAAGAGAGTTATACTCAAGAAGTTATAAAAAAATAAAACACCCAAGGGGAGGCTTTTTTTAAGCTAAAAAGAGGATTTTTGAGTTCAAATTCACTTAACATAATGTATATTATGCGACATAACACATAACATTACAAAAATGTCAGCACACAGATTTCCGCCTGAGCATAAGATAGCACCGGTAAAACTCTTTTGCAAATCATATTTGGCAAAAAAATCGCTTTTTTTACACTTTTTTACATGTTGCCCAGTTAAAAATGCTCAAAAATAGTTGCCGGCGAACGAAGCGATGCCGCCGCCCGGCATCCACCTTCGCACGAGGCTACGGCGGACAAGCCAGTCGGGGTTCTACCGTACCGCACTTGCTGCTGGCGGAGTGCAGTTGTAGGGCGCACGCCTGTTTTGCGCGCTAAGTAGTACGGACGATAACGGACAATAACGGACGATAACGGATCCGGCGGCGAAATCGCCGCCGCTATCATTGTAGACATGCGCTTGTTTATAAGACTTATAAGTCCTATAAGTCCTATAAAAACTACGACAGCGGATGAACCACTGATGCACTACACGGTTCTCAAAAGACTGGCGGCGATCCACCTACGCACAAGGCTCCGGCGGACAAGGCGAAGTGATGCCGCCGCCCGGCGCCTGCCGGGGGTCTACCGCTCCGACCTCGCGACTGGCGGCGAACGCAGTGATGCCGCCGCCCGGCATCTGCCGGGGTTCTACCGTGCTGCCCCGATGGTGGCCGAGCCACTATAGCATTACACGGCCGCCAAGCTGAGTAGTATTTCTAAAACCGAGATCGGCCATTTTTATTTTTGCAAAGGCAAAAATAAAAATGGCCAGGAAAAGGTTTTTTGAAAGAAAAGGGGTTTGGGGGAAAGGAA
>SUWF01000063.1 GCA_015061575.1 Lentisphaerota bacterium | reverse complement strand
GGGGACTGGGGGGACTGGGGGGACTGGGGGGACTGGGGGGACTGGGGGGACTTTGTTGCGCGGATGGAGAATCGGACTTATCGGACTTGTCGGACTTGTCGGACTTGTCGGACAGGATGTTTGGGAGAATAAAAAATCCCCGGCGGGGTTCTGTCCGCCGGGGATTGTATATTTATTGATGGAGATTGCTTATCTTTAATGCAAATTGTTTTGCTTTTATAAATTCAGGCATTTGAAAATAATCTTTTTTTCGCCAGCATAGCAGAAAACAATATAAAGAGTCACTTTTTTACGAGATATGCTGCTCCATTACAAGTATGACAGGGAAATCCACTTTTATACAGCGACGGATCGAATCCCGGAGTGGATTTACAATCTGGACATTGAACCAAGCGACTTAGCCACCAAGATTCCTCTTGGCTGGTTATTATTCCATTACCATTACAAACAGGACATTTGTATTTTTTAATCGCAGGGTCTCCAAAAAAATCTCGATAACCGCGAATGTAATATCCATCTCCTACACAAAAAAAACATTTTTTCCTTGATGCTTGTTCCTCATATTCAGCAAGCAAATCTCTGGCTTCATTAGTATAGTAATTAGATGGGTACTTCCTAATAATATTATTCAAAATTCCACATGCTTCGGCGTAAGAACGATTGCTGGCATTCCTTGCTTTTTGTATTTCCCCTCGGACAATGTTGCATTCTTGAATATATTGTCTTTTTTCTGCTATCAAAGTTCGAATTCTTGATATTGAAGAATGTGACGGATGTTCCTCGATGATCTTTTCTAATTGTGCAATACTCTCTTCCGCAGTATCAGCACTCATTGCAGTATTAATCCTCTGTTCAATTTCTCCGTCTATGCGACGTTGCTCCTCTTCAGCTTGGCGTTGCCTTTCTGCTTGCTGTTGCCTTTCAACTTGAAGTTGCTCCTTAGCTTTTAAAATCTCGCCTTCAGTATTATGTGAAGAAATATAAAAACCAATAGCACCAATCACTATTAAGCCTACTATTCCCAGTGCGATAAACTTGCCTGATATTTGCGGGCGGGGAGTGAACGCAGGTTGATCATACGGAGAACCAAAATCATCCTTGTCGTTGTCTTTTGGAAGGACTACAAATGGCTGATTGCAGCCGGTGCAATTCATGGCAGACCCCACACTGGTCAATGGCACTTGATGCTGTTTTCCGCACGAAGTACAAACTGTTGTTATCGAACGGGCTCCTACCGGCGGTTGCATTTGCGGCGTTTGATTCATCGGCATACCGTTGGGCATCGGCGCTTGGTTCATCGGCATACCGTTGGGCATCGGTGCTTGGTTCATCGGCATGCCGTTGGGCATTTGCGGCGGGAAATTCTTGCCCGGATCTTGCTTGATGCGGAGCTTGGGCTTATTTTCCTGATCCTGTGCCTGATTTTGTTTCTGCTCTTGCGTTTCAGACGGCGGTTCCGCTGCGTTCTGCGGAACCGATGGCATCGGGATTCCACCGGGTGTTTGCAACGCTTGATTCATTGGCATTCCATTGGGTGCTTGCGGCGACTGATTCATCGGCATGGCAGTGGGCGCTTGCGGAATTTGATTCATCGGCATGGCGGTGGGTGCTTGCGGCATGTTGCCGTTATTGGGCGTTCCTGGCCGGGCGGGCTGCTGCTGCAGTTTGGCATCAATGGCCTGCTGGGCCTGATTGATCTTTTGGACAGTCAGATTTTTAAGGCTTTTCATAACCCCCGCGATGCTTTTGCCCAGTTTGGGTGATTCTGCGGGAGTGCCTGAAGCACCTGCCGGAGGTACGATCGCACCGGGCGGCACGATTGCAGCGGGCGGGACGATCGCGGCGGGCGGTTCGGCTGACGATTGGGCATCTGCCGGCTGAACAATGACCGGCTGAACAATGACCGGTTGCACAGCTGTAACCGACAGCGGAGGAGGTGGCGGCGGAGGAGGAGTATCGGTCGTGGCGGCCGAATCTTCCTGAATAGTGATTTCCTGATTGCAATGCGGACAATCGGTTTTAAGCCCGATCCACTCCCGCAAGCCGCTCAACTGATTGCCGCATTCCGGGCAAGTGTACTCAAATTCGATACTTTCTTCAGACATATAAAAACTCCCTTAAAATTGAATTATCTATAATTTGCAGCTCTGGCACGTCTGCCAAACAGCCCCCACAGTATAAACAGAATTACACATGGGATCAAACTGCAGACCCCGGCTGCCCGCTGAAAAACCTCGTCGATCCGGGCGTCTATTCTGGCTAATGCCGCATTACTGCTGAAGAACAGAGTGATCAGCGAAGTTGTCAGGTAAATTATAGATACTGTGATCGTTGGTGTTGCATCGTCCCGGGAGAGTTTACTCAATGCTGAACCCAGAATAAAATAGAATGGAGATTGAACAGCCAGCACGATTATAGCTGCCAAAAAAACTGCACTCGATCAAAGCTTCATCGTCCATAAAGGCGATCACGCCAATCAAGATATTGGGTTGAGCCAACAGCAATTGCGACAGCAATGCGGTGATAGCATTGAAAATACGCGGTATGCGCACTATGGGAATAAAACTGCTTTTGCGCACAGCAATACGCCAGCAATTAAAATAGATCATATAGCCGAATACGGCGTTGGCAATCACGGCTATACCTGTCAGACCGGCAAATACAATAGCAGCAATGCCGGCTGCATCCGAGTTTTCATAGCTTGCAATAAATGCCAATATCATAGCGACAATCGGAAAAATCAGTGTAAACTTAACCGTTTTACACCAGAACTGATGCTGCATTTCAAACGTTGCCGGGTCAACCGCTCCGGGCAGCGTGGAGCCGCAGCAGGCGCAAACATCGTATTCCCGCGGAGTCATTTGTCTGCAGGATAGACAGACGCGGTTTTTGTACGGACTGACTACTGATTTGGCGTGACAAGCCGGACAGGTGTATTCCTGATTTGCCATTGTATCTCTTAATGCCGCGGAATAGCCGCAGTAACGGCAGATAAAAATCACTTTATCATCGTCTTCGTCGTTACGGGGAACGTAAGCCAGCATACTATTATTTACCGGCATATTCATCGGCATGGGTGCAGACATAGGCGGCATTTGCCCGGTCATTCCCGCCATGGGTGCAGACATAGGCGGCATTTGCCCGGTCATTCCCGCCATGGGCGCAGACATAGGCGGCATTTGCCCGGTCATTCCCGGCATGGGCGCTGACATGTATGGCGCTTGCCCTGTCATATTTGTCATGGGTGCAGTTTGAGGCATGGGTGGCATAGCGCCGGGCATTTGCGGAGGCTGGTTCATCGGCATGGCGCCGGCCATTTGCGGCGGCTGGTTCATCGGCATGGCGCCGGGCATTTGCGGAGGCTGGTTCATCGGCATGGCGCCGGCCATTTGCGGAGGCTGGTTCATTGGCATGGCGCCAGGCATTTGCGGCGGCTGGTTCATCGGCATTCCGTTAGGCGATTGCGGCGATTGATTCATCGGCATGGCGTTGGCTGGCGGAAAATTGCCGCATTGCGGCATGTTGCCGTTGCCGGGCATACCCGGTCGGGCATACGGCATCTGTTCTTGCTGAGCCATACCCTGTTTTGCCTGCCTGATCTTATTGCCTGCCAGATTTTTAAGACTGACCGCAAGACCTATGATACTGGCGCCCAGTCCGGGCTGATCGGCAACAGCAGCCGCCGGTGCCGCCGGTTTTACGGCGGAATCTTGAGCGGGGGCGGCGGCTTGCAGCACAATAACCGGCTTTGCAGCAGCAACCGGCGGGTTATCCTCAAGTGCTGCATCATCCTCTTTAATGATAACGCTTTGTGCGCAGTGCGGGCAATCGGTTTCCAGCCCGATCCACTCTTTAAGCCCGGTTATTTTACCTGCGCAATGCGGACAGGTATACTCAAAACTCTCGCCTGCCATAAAAAAACTCCCCTGACCATTGGATTTGTACATCTTTATTACTAATATAGCAGATAAAACAGCAATTTCTTGCACTGCTTTCAAAAAAAGAGAATTTTTTATGGCAGTTTCAGATTTACAGTCGGCATCCGGCAAAAAGTGTTTTTTACCGATGCCGCTTTTTTTATCGGGCTGGCGCGGTAAGGATCTGCTTATCCAGCGGATTGACGACCGGAGCAGTCTGCTCCACAACATTGTTTTCAATTTCCATTTTCTTTTTCTCCTGTTTAGGTTAAATGGGATTTTTGTTAATTGTACTAAAAATACAGCCATTTCTGCTTGAGATGTCGCAACGCCACATTGCGAGTTTGCTGCTGAATAAATTTCTGCATAAAAAACCTCATACTGTTTGTTATTTTCAGCAATAAAATAGTCAGAAAAATGTGAATGTCAAATTCTGAATAACGATTTATCAGCCTCATACAGCAAAAAGCTCTAAAAGTGCTAATTAAAACGCGGAAAATTAAGGTTTTATGCTCATAATTCATATATATTTAGATAGCGAAAAGATCACATATGGAGCATTCATGAACAGAAACAACTTAAAAAAAACCGCTGCCGAGCAGCTGATAACCAACTGGAACGATCCTCCGGCAAAATATCGTCCGCAGCCTTTTTACAGTTGGAACGACCGGCTTGATGTGAAGGAATTGAAACGCCAGATCACACTGATGCACGATGCCGGTCTGGGCGGTTTTTTCATGCATGCCCGGGGGGGGCTGCCCGACACCTATATGGATAATGAATATATGGATGCCGTATGCGGCGCAATTGAAGCTGCCGTTGAAAACAATATGGAAGCATGGTTATATGATGAGAACGGCTGGCCCTCCGGATGCGGCAACGATGCGGTTCCCCATTACGGAGAAGAGTTTCAACAGAAAAAACTGTTGTATTGTCCGCTCGACGGATCAGTTCCGCTGCCGGAAAAACGGTTTATATTGAATTATTTTGATGCTGACGGCAATGTAACAACGCCGGATTCCCCACAATCAGAATATGCAGTATATTATAAATTGATACCATCTTATGTGGATGTGCTCAATCCGCAAACAATTGAAAAATTTCTTGAATCGACTCATAAAGTTTACCGCAGGTGTTTGCCGGAAAAATACTTCCGTCAAATCAAAGGTTTTTTTACCGATGAACCGGAAATTGCTTTTTCCGGGGTGCCGTGGAGTCCGGCACTGGTTGAAAAATTTGCAGGTTTTACCGGAAAAAACCTGTATGAACATTTACTGGAACTTTTTTTAGACGTAAAAGATTACCGTACCACCCGGTCTTTCTTCTACCGGGCAACAGGAGTGCTGTTTGCGGAAAATTTTCATGCGGAATTGAAAAATTTTTGCGCCGCCAATCAACAATCCATTACCGGACACAACCTCTGGGAAGAATCTCTTTATGGAGAAATTGCCCCCAACGGTTCGGTAATGCGCCAGTACCTTGAGTATCACATTCCCGGGATCGACCAGCTGGGCCGTTGCCCGGAACGGATCACTGCCATGGTGAAACTTGCTTCGGCAGCGGCGCAAAACGGCTCGCCGCGGATGTTGGCTGAAACTTTGGGAGCTTGCGGCTGGGGCGTAAGTTTTGCGGAAATGAGATCGGTAGTCCACTCTTTACTGCTGAAAGGGATCAACTTATTTTGCTGGCATTTAAGCGCATATTCGCTCCGCGGATTGCGTAAACGTGATTATCCGGCTTCGTACAGTTTACACCAGCCGTGGTATCGGGTGTTCAAACATTTCAATGACTACACCGCCCGGTTGTCAATGCTGATGGCAGAAACCCACAATACGGTTGATACGGCATTTATATCGCCATTGCATACCGCCTGGTGCAATTTCCGTGGAGAATTTGAGCCGAACAGCAATTTGCTGAATCTGCAAACGACTTGCGAGCAGTATTCAGAGGCTTTTGACCGGCTTGGAATCGGCTATCACTATCTTGATGAAACTGTTATAGATAAACTTGCCTGCGGAGTAATTGAAGGCAAGATGCAAGTTGGCGCATGCAAATACAGTACTTTGATCCTTCTGCCGGATAGCAATATAATTGGCGGAAAATTGTATGAGTATCTGCAAAAATTTACCGCATCAGGTGGAAAATTGTACAGTTTCAACTCTGATTTATCGGTTGTCTCTGACAAAGGATGTGAAAAAATACCGTTGAGTAAAACTACACGGTTCTACAATGACATTCAAGAACTCTGCCAAATGGTAATTCCGGCAGCATTTCAACTCAATGCGGTATTACCAACTACTCCGGTTCCGGAACGCTGTCAATTCAATTCACAGCTGGCCCAAGTCGGGCGGACTTTGCGCTGCGCCAGCAACGGCAATATGTATGGCTGGTTTGTAAATCTTGATCTCCAACAACCGGTCAGTTTTGAATCTGATCTGCCGGAAATGTTTAAAAATAAAAAGTTGCTTAAGCTGGATGCGCAAAACGGAACGGTAAGAATTCTGGAACACGATTCATATACTCTTGCCATAACCCTGCCGCCGGGCGGATCTCTCTTGATCGGCACAACCGATACAGAAGATCCGGAGGCTGAAACCGCAATAAGCAAGTGCAAAAGTTACCATCCGTTTTTCCGTTTTCCCGACGGCAGCTGGAAACTCTCTTTCCCGGGCAAAAACTTCCTGCCGCTTGATTATTGCCGCTTGACTGTACACAACGTGGGCAAACCGGTCACTGAAATCATGCCGGTAATTTCGGTGCAGGAATATTTGATGAGTTGGGACAAAGATCTTGATGTTACGCTTGAATTTGATTTTTTCATCAGTGAAGCTGCCGAAAAAAACGATTTTGAGCTGATATTGGAAAATCCGGAGGCATTTACAATTAAACTTAATGGAGCGCATATCAATACCGCAGACTCCGGTCGTACACTCTTTGATCCATCATGGCACTGTATAAAGCTGGAAAATTTACAATATTGCAGCAACAAACTGTCGCTGCAATGCTGTTTTGTTCAATCACCCGCCGTCCGGAAAAATTATCAATCGGCACTGACGCATGAAGTTCACCGCAACCGGTTTTATTATGATATGGAACTGGAAACACCGATCCTGTGTGGAAATTTTGCAGTAACCTCTTCGGCCGCCCGGGAAATACCGGAAAAGGCATGGGCGCTGCAAAAACCTTTTTCCATAGATAAATTACCGGAAGAATTTGATATAAGCAAGCTGGATCTTACCGGTATGCCATTTTTCGCCGGCGAACTGACTTTGCAGCAGCGCTTCAACTGGCAGTGGTCTGACGTTGGTTCAGCCAAACAGTTTTATTTATGCTGCAGCAAATTGCATACGCAAGCTCTGGAAGTTAAACTGAATGGTAAAAAGTTGGGATTTATCCTGTACGCGGAAGATAAACTTCTACTGAATGACGGTCTGAAAAATGGAGAAAATCTGCTTGAAATAACTCTTTTGAGCAATTTGCGTAATCTGTTGGGCCCCCATCACTCCGCAGATGGCGATTTGACCTGGGTGGGACCGGCATGTTTTTTTGAGCGTCCGGGAATTTATGTCCGGCAACCGCTGCCATGGACCGATGAGTATATAATATCACGTTTCGGCATTGAACAACTGGAAGTTTTATGCAGTGAATAAATACAGATTTTCCAACCGGTCATTTGAAAATAAAAAACGTCAACCTTAACCCAAGGAGTAAAAAAATGAAAAAAACAAACAAAACTCGTTTCACCCTGATCGAACTGTTGGTAGTTATTGCGATCATTGCAATCCTGGCTGCCATGCTGTTGCCGGCACTTTCCGCAGCGCGTGAACGCGCCAGACTTGCCAATTGTACCAGTAAACTCAAGCAGCTGGGATTGGCTGATACGATGTATGCAGATATGTCCAAAGGATATATTCCCAATGTGTGGGATGGTTCGATCCACATTATCCGCACAGCTCATTTTGTTGTCAATCATGCCGATCCGGCAGTCAACGCACAGCGGCCGTTTGGCGCGTTGTATCTCTCGGGGGTATTCGGTACTATCCCCAGCGACGGCAAAGTCACCATCAAAGATGCCTCCCGTTATCTGCAGTGTCCTTCTGATAGCACCAACTACGGGATCGAAGCCGACAACTTCTGCCTGGGCAGTTATTCCTGGCTGACTTACGACAAGACCGAAGCACAAACCAACTTCGGCGATGCTAAACGATCCCGTCAAATCATGGGACGCGACAATCCCGGTTACGTTATCAACTATGACCTTTGCGGCGGCGCGGTGGCAGACCCCGGCTATGGGGTAAACCACGCATCCAATATAAATATGCTGTTCCTCGGCGGTCATGTTGAAAGTCAGGCGCTGACATCTTCAGACAAAACTGATTTCGGTAATTCCTGGGAAGCTGTACCGAAAAAATATGATGCAGCAGATTGAGCTGAAAAAAATCAATATTTGTGAAAGCGAAGCATGAAGATGGTAAAGAGAGTATCATATTTTCTATTGTTTTTATTGAGTTGCGCTCTGCCGCTTGTACACGGTTCAGAAAATATACTGCTGGGCAATGCAAAAGGCAATTACACCCAGGTACTGGTTGCTGATGATGCGCCGGAAAGTACCGTTAAAATTGCGGATGAGCTTGCCACCTGTTTCAAATTGGCAACCGGTCACAGTTTGCAAGTCAACCGGGAAAAAGACAAATCTCCGGCGTGGCCGGTCAAGCTCTA
Source organism: Lentisphaerota bacterium (assembly GCA_015061575.1). Lineage (GTDB taxonomy): Bacteria > Verrucomicrobiota > Lentisphaeria > Victivallales > Victivallaceae > SIG78. The sequence goes on along the minus strand of SUWF01000063.1, from coordinate 3,779 downwards.
TATGGGCAACACCCGGCAGGCTCAAGCCTTCAAAGATCGTCTGTCGGGGAAGAATCAGGATGCTTTTACAATTCTGGTCAACACTCCGCAGGAAATAATTATTGATGCCAACAGCGAAAAAGCGCTCTACTTTGCCATCTTCAAATTCCTTGAATTGTGCAACATGCACTTTATCATGCCGGGAGCTGACGGAATTGTTACTCCCGCTGATAAAGTCATGCAGATCGCCCCGGTGCAGCTGACAAGCGTACCAAAATTTGAAAGCCGTTTATTAAGCTGGGGAGCCCTGCCCCAGCGCCCGGTCTGGCAGGAGTTTGCGTACAAACACGGCATGCGTGAAAATGTGCGTTTTCATCACAATCTGCACAATGTTTTTCCGCCTTCAAAGTTTGCCGCCACGCATCCGGAATTTTTTGCTCTGGCAGGCGGCTCAAGAGCCAAACCGGTTTCTGATGAAGACAGCGGTTCCTGGCAGTTGTGCTTTTCAGCGCCGGGTTCTGCCCATGCCGCAGCTGAACGCATAAAGCAGTTTTTTGCCGATAATCCCGGCGAAAACTCTTATTCACTCGGAATAAATGACAGCTACGATCAATGCGAATGTGCAAACTGTCAAGTTCTCAACGAAGGCAAAAAAAACCGCTTGGGTGTAGCCAGTGTTTCCGAAAGTTATTATTTGTGGTGCAATCAGGTCGCAGAACTGGTTTGTGCAGTTTATCCGGAGAAAAAACTGGGCTTGCTGGCCTATGACGGTACGATCGATCCGCCGGAGAAGATCAAACTGCATCCGGCATTGGTTCCGTATATAACTTATGACCGATACATGTGGTTGGATAAGGAACGCAAGTCCTCTGCGCTGGCACATCAGCAAGCCTGGCAGCAGCAAGGTGTTGAGCTGGGATATTACGATTATATTTATGGCGAAGCCTACATCGTTCCGCGCCTCTACACACATCATCTGCAGCAGACTTTACAAGCTGCGAACGAATGTAACATCAAACACTTTTATGCCGAAATTTATTCAGCGGCAGACTGGCACGATGGACCATGGACCTATATAGTTTTAAAACTGCTTTGGGATCCGTCGGCAGATGTCGATGCTTTGCTGGAACAATGGTGTGTGGCAGCTGTTGGCAGAAAAGCGGCTCCGGTATTGCAGAAATATTACGAAAATTGTGAACGTTTCTGGTGCAATGAAGCCTTGCAGAGCCGTTGGTTCAACCGTCCGAGCATGTACGTATTTATGGATTTTACCAGCCGTACCTATCTGGATAAATTACCGGAAAATTTTCAGCAGGAACAAGCTGAACTGCTGAATGAAGTCTGCGTTTTGAGTAACAACAAAAAACGAGCTGCTCTGCTCCGGCAGGCATTTGATGCCCGTTCTCAACAAATAGAATCTTATCTGGAAAAACAACGTACCGCGCGTATGCAATACCGTATTATCCGCACAATCGACAAGTCCGTTTTTTCTGATGGTATGGGTCAGTGGAGCTACTGGCAGCGCGAAAGCTCCAACAATGACAGTGGCGGGAAATTTCAATACAGCAAAACCCACGGCAAACAAGCGCCCGGATCATTACTGACATTACCGGAAGGAGCCAAACAGCGCCCCATGATTTTTTGGAAAAACTTCCCAGCTAAAGCCGGTGAATATTACGAAGTAACCGTCTGGTGCAAAATCGAAAATTACCCGCGTAACGGTGAAGTCAGACTTGAAGTCAAATTTTTGCAAGGCGATGAATGGCTGGACGAAATATACAGTACATTGATATCTGCCGATATATCTGACAGCAACTGGCAGCAGCTCAAGTGCTATGTGAAAGTACCTGCCGGTCCGCAAAAAAATATTCCGGAAACGCTTCGCGTGCATCTTTCCACAGAAAACACCGATCAGGGAGCGGTTTACTGGGATGATTTTTCGATAAAACGCTTAATGCCTGTAAAATAAAAAGTTTTTCAGCCGGTACTGGTTAATGCTTTTGCAATGCTGTTACCGGCTGGCTTTTACAGGTGCCGGAATATAATTTTTCAATATATCCTGCTGTTCGGAATGACTCAAGCGGATAAACCTCCGTGGAGTCATACCGATTTTTTTATGAAATTGCCGTGAAAAATAATTGCTGTCCTGAAAGCCGGCAGCATGAGCCACTTCTGAAATAGTTTTATCTTTCTCAACAAGCATTATCATTGCCCGGCGCAACCGCAGCATGATCAGATAATTAATTGCGCTTGTACCGGTAACACTGCGGAATTTTTCACGAAAAACACTCAACGACATGGCGAATTTGCCTGCCAGTTGCGCCAGTGATATATTTTCCGAAAAATGATTTTCAAAATAATCAACAATACAACTTACCATATACGCGGTACGATATTCACTATCTTTGAATTTATAAGTTGCATTGCAGCACAAATTCAGCAGCAGCTCCAACGCTATCGCGGAAATACGGATTTTACTGCTGTTTTGTTCGGGATTGTCAGAAAGTTTCCAGATCTTATTGCATTGTTCAATAATTTCCGGCAGAACCGATGCCGAAATATTTACCGCCGGGTGATTCGGACTGAAGAGCATGGAACCGCCCGGCAATTGCAGCAGATCATGCTTGAAAGCCTCCAGAAACCATGCCTGAAAAAGTATATTATATATCACGAAATCCTGGGCATCTTCGTAATAATGCCTGACTCCCGGGTGCAGCAGAAAAAACTGACCGCTACTGATGAGTCTTCTGAATTCAGAGTGTTCATTCGAAGTTATATGTTGAGCGCTGCCCGATACCACTACAACCAGTTCATACCAGCCGTTATGCGAATGACATGCCGGTAAATTGGCGGAGGTATGTCTTTGCGGACCATTGCTGCAGACAAAAAAATCATGTTGCCGGATCAAATATTCGTGCGGTCTGAATGGATCGAATCCCAGTTTATTAAAATTCATTTTATTGAAAAAATTCTCTGTTCATGATTTTAAAAATTGTTAATGACCCATCACAAAATTTGGGACATTAACAATTTACACCGCAAACAGGATTTTTCAAATATTTGGAGAAAAGTTTTAGAGTTATCGGATGCCGGAGCGAGCTGTCAGAATACAAAAGAGCCTTTTGAATGGTACTTGATGGTACTTCAAAAGGCTCTTTTGAGCGTAAAAATGGTACCCGGAGCGGAAACGGCAGGGTATCAAACTTTCCCCGGAAAAATCTCATCTCCCGCCCGAAGAAACCTTTCCGGTATCTCCCGTAGCCCAACCTCTACGGATACAATAAATATATTCAAATGGTACTCGATGGTACTTTATTTTTCAAAGTCCAGTTCAGGCAAATCTGTATTGGCAAGCGATTTTGCGTTATCTGGAGAAATAACCGAGTGACCAAGCTCTTTTTCCAGTTGTTCCCGGGCGGTTTTGGCAACATTTCCACCACGGCGGGCAACATCCATGTGTTCGGAAAAAGTTTCCGGATCGGTTTCTTCGGAAATATCTTTGGTGGAAACTTCCGCAAGCATATTCAAAACCAGTTCGCGGTTGGTCATATTGTCCCGCAGATTTTCTTTTTTCAAACCTTTGTATTGCTTGTACTCTTTGGCGCTCTTTCCCGCCCATGCCTTGTAGATAATATCGGTCAAAATGGCAAATTGCGGACCTTCTTCAATACCGTGTTTTTTCCATTCATCGGTCAATTCTTTGCGGATTTCGATGGATTTCAACCGCTGATTGATCCAGTTGTCGGAATATCCGAGCCGTTTGTAGTCCCGCATGGCTTGCGCGATGGAAAGTTCCGGAT
>SUWF01000011.1 GCA_015061575.1 Lentisphaerota bacterium | reverse complement strand
CGTGCCGTATCCAGAGTAAATGAGCTTCCGGAAGCATTGACTGCAATATTTTTGATCCTCCACTGACCGCTTTGGCGGCCGAAGGTAACGGGATTTTTTACTGCCGGATCTTGTGACAGCATGGCCCCATAAGGATCATCACTATTGATGATCGCCGGCGCATTATCGGCCAGATGTTCCGTAAAAAGCTGTTTTTTTACCCGGAAATATTCTTCAAAAGTGTGATGATAATCCAGATGGTCGCCGGTCAGATTGCTGAAGATCGCCGCTTGAAATTTTATTGAGCCGATCCGGTGCTGCGCCAGGGCGTGGCTGGATACTTCCATCACAAAATTGTCCAGCTCATTCTGCCGCATTGTATGAAAATACTTGAACAGTTCTCCGGCTTGCGGCGTAGTGCGGTCAGCACTGATCACCGCCGCTTTACCCAAATCATATTCGACCGTGGAAATCATGCCGCAGCTGCATTTACTCTGCTGCAGCAGATGACGGATGATCATGGCGCTGGTGGTTTTGCCGTTGGTGCCGGTGATGGCAAAACCGTTCATTTGCCGGGTCGGAAAGTTGTAAGATAATTCGCACAAAAGCGCATAGACCTGATAACAATCTTTGACTATTAAATTCACGGTGCCATGCAGCAGTAAAGATTCCACAGATTCTTCGCTGATAATTACTTTAGCACCTTGGCTCAAGGCTTGCGGCACAAAATTTTTTCCGTCAAGTCTGGCTCCGCTGATCGCCACAAATATGCTGTTGCCGGCTACTTGCCGGGAATCGTTGACCACCTGCTCAAATTCAGCTCCGGGGAAATAATCGCAATCATAGTCCAGTACGCTGACCGTTTCCATGATCAGATCCAACGCTGCCTCCGCTTCCGGGCCTTCGCCCAGCGGCCGCACAAACTTTTTATCTGTGATCAAACCGGAGATCGTCCGCAATATTTCCGCATACTTCAGCATGGTTCCACCTTGGATAAACCAATACTGTTGGAGCTTTTCAAAAAGACGGTCAAATTATCCAAACTGACGTTTTTCAGAGCTGTTTGCAGTTGTTCCATATCATCAAAAGTCTGCCAGTTTTCCGGTAGATCGGGATACGATTGCAAGGCTTCGGCAAAGCGCTTGCCCAGCAGAAAAAGCCGGTATTTGTGTTTTTTGAAGCGGCTTTGCAGCTGTTCCAACACCTGCCGGTGATAAGCTGTTTCGTCACTGCCCAGCTCCAGCATGTCGCCCAAAATCAGCAGCAGGGGCTTTTCATAGGGAGTATTATCGGCAATGCAGTTGAGGGAACTTTGCATACTTTGGGGATTGGCATTGTAAGCATCGTTGATCCAAGTGCAACTGCCGTACTGGACCGAATTCATGCGTTTGCCGGGCAGGGTGGTTTTGCTCAATCCCCGGGCGATGACTTCCGGATCGATCTGCAGGGCCAGGGCGGCCGCTGCTGCCGCTGCGGCATTGGCCGCTTGATGTGTTCCGGTAAGTTCCCAGTCAAATTCTTTGCTTATATCCAGCTGCCGGAAATGCAGTCTGACCCGGGAGCCATTGAGCGAACCACTTATATATTTTCCGCTTACAGCCGCATCCGGCGAGCTGCCGAAAGTTAAATTCCGGAAAGCTGCCGCGGCCTTTTTTATGATCGCATTACCGGCACATTCTGCCGGATAAACCGCCGTGCCGTCGGGGGCAAGCTTGGTAAATACGGCGGATTTTTCACGGGCTACCCCGTCAAGATCGCCCAAATGTTCCAGATGGCACGGTGCAATGGTATTGATGACTGCCGCATCAGGCAGGGCAGTGCGGCTCAAAGGAGCGATTTCGCCGTGATGGTTGGTGCCCATTTCGATGACCGCATAGCGGATATTCCGGTTTAAGCGCAGGAGGTTTTGCGGTACACCGATCTGATTGTTGGTGTTGCCGATGGTGTAAAGCACCGCATCAGCCCCGGCCGCTTCGGTAAAAATCGCCCGCAGCATCTCTTTGACGGAGGTTTTGCCGATGCTGCCGGTAACGGCGGCGATTTGCAGATTTTTCATGCGCAGCCGGTGATAACGGGCTATATCCTGATAGGCTTTCAACGTATCACTTACTTGCAGAACCGGCAGATGGGCGGGAATTTTACGCCCGAGTTGAGCCAGCGCGATGGTGTTTTCCGGCAGCTGATCCAAAAAATCATGCCCGTCAAAGCGTTCGCCTATCAGCGGAATAAAGCATTGAGCGCCTTGCAAAGTGCGGCTGTCTGTATTAATCTGCCACTGCAATGACTCTGGCGGCATATTCTGCCAGCATCCTCCGGTGGCTTCCTGCAATTCCCCGGCTGTAAATAACGCCTGATCCATGATAAGCTGCCTTAACTGATTAGCGGTCAGAAGCTTAATTTATCCAGCGAGGCGATCTGGCGGATCTTGTTGCCCCGGAAAATGATCCGGAAAACCACATCCTGATTTTTCCAGTAGAGCCAGCTTTGATTGGTCAGTTTGGTGGTGCGGCTTTTGGCGGGTGGGCCCAGCACGACCAGTACGCTGGCGTTGCTCATGCCTCTTTCCAAACGTCCGGCTTTGACCCGTTCCAACTCGGCGGCGGGAACGTTTTTGTAGATGCTTTCGGCCGGATCGATCGTAAAGAGCTGCCGGATAAAGTCTTCAATCGGCAGCATAGTCAAATGTTCGTCATAGCGCATGGTGTATTCGTTGCCGTCAGCAGGGGTGCGGAACGTTATGGAACCGTCAACGACCGAAACCGTTCCCCAAATATCATAAGTGCCGCGCTCCACTGAAATTGGCTCAATGATTGTTCCGGCGGGGATGAATTTGCCTTCCATAAAGTTCAGAGCCGACATATTTTCGCTGTCGGTATACCACAGATGGTAGCGGGTGCGGATCTGGCTGTTGAGCGGCTGCTGCAAAGCTTCCTGGATATTCACTTTGCTGGCGCATCCGCAGAAGGTGAGAGCGACTGCGGCGGCAGCGGCGAGATTTCTGATAAAAGAGTATTTCATTATTATTTTCCTTGCTGATTTTTGGTGTTTTTTTCAAAGTTCACCGATAACCTTGAAAAAAACTTATTTTTTGTAAAAAAACAGACATTATTGAATTTACACTCTATATTGCAGATTGACAAATCTTTTAAGCGGTGTTATGTTAAAAAAAAGCGATTTTTTCCCAAATAGGAGTTTTTTTATGAAATACCGGAGTATTTTTTTGCCGCTGTTATTGGCTTTGAGCGGCTGTCAAACCCAGGATGAATTGCCGGAAGTGCGTCCACTGCCTGAAGAAAAAGTGCAGATCAATTTGGACGTTACTGTAAATAAACCGGAAAAATCCCCCAAGCCCCAAGCCGGAAAATCCCGTCCAGTGGTGGGCAAGACTGCGCCCCGGATAGTTCCCCCGGCACCCGGAAGTGAAAATATAGTCAATCCGCTGGCGCAAAAAAAGATCGATTTACCGCCGCCGGTGCGCCATGCCGCAATCGATTCGGATTTGAACTCGGTTGAACGCAGCTATGTTCAGCAGATAAGATCCCGCCACCAGAAGACTGCGGAAGCCAATGAAGAGATGATTTTCGGGTCATTCAAGCCGCAAAAACTGATCAAAGGCAAATAACCTGTCGCTCAAGCATAATTTGCAGGCATAAAAACGGGCCGCTGCTCAACGTGAAAGTCAGGCAGCGGCCCTTGCTTATATTCAGTGTTTTTAAGCGATAGTGGCGATATTTTGCCACGATGACAGGTTTTTGTTGTTGATCTGCCAGTAGCCGGTACTGGCGGTATTTACGTTGCACCAGGCAATGTCGTCGGTACCGTCATTGTTGAAGTCATCGACTCCGGCCAGCTGCCAGGTGTTGGTATCGACAGCGCTGAGGATCGACCAGCTGTCCAGATAGCCGTCTTTTACACCCCAGATACCGACCACACCGTCGCCGTTGATCATGGCAATGTCATTGCAATTGTCGCCGTCAAAGTCGCCGCTGGCCAGATATTCCCAGTCGCCGTAGTTGGCAACGCTGACCATGCGCCAGTCGTTGGCGTCATCCATGATCCAGGTGCAGAAAGCGTTGGCGATCCGGCCATCGGCACCGGAGAAGCTGTTCTTCCAGAGCATATCGCTCTTGCCGTCGGAGTTGTAATCCCCGGTGGCAATGAGTTCCCACTCCGAAGAATATCCGTTGATCAAAGTCCACTCTTTGCCGCCCTTCCAATAGCCGAGCAGACCGACTGTTTTGGAGGCCGCTGTGGGATTGGCCAACAGTACATCGCTTACGCCGTCACCATCGAAGTCGCCGGTGCCGTGGATGCTCCATCCGCTGCCCAGACTGTTGACGATTTCGCTGGAAAATCCGCCCTGACCATCGGAATGGTCAGTTGCCATCAGGCCGCTGACATGTTTGCGCAGAATATCATCGATGCCGTCATTGTTGAAGTCGCCGACCCCGGCGATATCCCAGCCGTCTTCCAGACCAATGGAGTTCCAGAGCGAACCATTCTTATAAAACTCAATGACCTTGTCTTTAATGACCGTCAGAAGTTTGCCCAGAGCGCTGCTGAAATTACCGCTGCAGAAGTCGCATCCGACATCCTTTTTGACCGCCAGCGTGAGGGTGTCGCCAACTTGATTGAGCGTGTAGACCATATCGCCGCGCTGCAGCGAACTGCCTACGGCCAGCGCGCCGATCAAGCCGTTGTTGTAAATGGAAACCAATCCGCCGAAATCCGCCGCTCCGGAGGCCAGCCGGTAGGTCCCGGCCGCCGCCTGAGTTACATCCACACTCAAAGTACCGCCGGTAAGTTTGCTCAAATCATTGACATAGCTTACGGTGTTGGCATTGCTTCCGAGCTTGAAGACGATATCTTTGAAGCTGTAAATGCTGTTCAGCTGCAACTGGCCGCCGGAAATGGTGATGGTGTCGGCAAAATCGCCGCCCTGAGCGTAAGTAAAGGCCAGGATACCATCTTCCAGACTCCACTCTTCGTTGTAATCGGCAGTCGGAGCGTTGATGATCATTGTTCCGCTGCCGGTTTTGCGGATGATGGAATTGATTTCCCGTTCGGTCATACCAATACCCTGCAGCGAAGCAATGCTGTCTTTGCCGTCACCGTTACCGATATTGAGCGTGCCGTTGACTTTGAATTCCACATTGCAATCGCCTCTATCATCGGCCTCCAAACAGAGGAATCCGCCGAAGCTTGAATCGTTGCCGGTGTTGGTGATAACCTTATCGGCCGAAACGCTATAAACCATGTCAGAGCCTTTTAAGCTGATCGCGCCGCCGTTCCACTGGAAGTAGGTACTGTGCCCAGTGGAGTTGTTGGTGAAAACCGTATCCTCAATGGTGACCGAACTGCGGAATTCCATCAACATTGCGCCGCCAAAGCCTACGGCCTCATTATTGTCGAAAACCGCATTTTTTACCAGAACATTGCTGTTGTTGCCAAGGATGGCGCCGCCGGCGCTGAAGGCGTAATTTCCGGAAAAGCTGCTTGAGTCGATCGTTACATTGCTGCTGCCGAACCAGAACGCCCCGCCTTGAGCATGAACGCCGCTGTCACGGTTGTTGGTGTATTTGCCGCCGGTGAATTTGACGTTTATATCATCAAAGCGCATCACGGCGCCGCCGCGCTGTTTATCTTCAGTATTGGAAGATTTGCGGCGGTTGGCGATTTCCAGATCTTTCAGTTCCAGAATCACAGCCTGACCGGTGGCGGCGTTGGTGTTGGCAAATGTGATGTTGCGGGTGAGCAAACTTGCATCCGTAAGAGCGACATTATTGCCGTCGGCCATATCGAACAGGATCGTTTGATTGCCGCCCAGACTTTGAGCATAGCTCAGGGCATCGCTCAAACTCACGAGGTTGTTGCCGGCAACGGCTGCCGCCGTCGTGACGGTCAAACTGGAAGTGGCGACCGGTTTGACCGTGGCGATATCCAGCACCAGATCCTTATTGGCATTGAGCTGCAAAGTGCAGCAGATCTGGTTGTCAACAATAAACGCCTGATTGAGCTTCAAACTTACATTTTCTCCGTTCAAGAGCAGATTCATGCTGCCGTTGAACGCAGCGGCATTGCCTGCAAGTTTGTAACTGCCGACAGCGGCGCTGCTGCCGTCGATGGTAAATACTCCGCCGGTAAGTTTGCTCAGATCATTGACAAAACAAAGTTCGTTGGCCGTTGCATTCAGTTTGAATACCAGATCCGTAAAGCTGTAAGTGCTGCCCAGCTGCAGCTGGCCGCCGGAAATGGTGATGGTGTCGGCAAAATCGCCGCCCTGAGCGTAGGTGAAAGCCAGAACACCGTCTTCAATACTCCATTCTTCATTATAATCGGAAGTCGGAGCGTTGATGATCATAGTTCCGCTGCCGGTTTTGCGGATGATGGAATTAATTTCCCGTTCGGTCATACCAATACCATGCAGCGAAGCAATGCTGTCTTTGCCGTCACCGTTGCCGATATTGAGCGTACCGTTGACCCGGAATTCCACATTGCAGTCGCCTTCATCGTTGGCCGTCATACCCAGGAACCCGCCGTAACTGGAATCGTTGTTGGTATTGGTTATGACTTTATCGGCGGATACTTCATAGATCATATCAGAAGCATTGAGGCTGATTGCTCCACCGTTCCACTGGAATCCGGTGCTGTGGCCGGTGCGGTTATTGGTAAATACTGTATCACGCAACGTGATCGAACTGCCGCTTTCCAGCAGGATCGCTCCGCCAAAACCCGTAACTGAGTTGTTGTCAAAAACTGCATTGCTGATGGTCAGGTCGCTCGTTTTGCTGAAAACAGCCCCGCCGCAGCTGAAGGCGTAATTTCCGGAAAAGCTGCTTGAGTCGATCGTTACATTGCTACTGCCGAACCAGAACGCTCCGCCTTGAGCATGAACGCCGCTGTCACGGTTGCTGGTGTATTTGCCGCCGGTGAGCTGGACGTTCAAATCATCAAAGCGCATCACGGCGCCGCCGCGCTGTTTATCTTCTGTACTGGAAGATTTGCTGCGGTTGGCGATTTCCAGATCTTTCAATTCCACGGTCACCGTATTGCCGCTGGCCGCATTTACCGGATCAAAAGCCACATTGCGATCAATGAGCGTTCCATCGGTAACAGTTACTTTGTCGCCGTCGGCCATATTGAACGATATGGTTTGCACTCCGTCCTGAGTTTGGGCGTAGGCCAGAGCTTCGCAAATGGTTTGGAGATTGTCATGTTTATTTACGGTATCGGCAGTGCTGTTGACTTCCAGCGGATCGCCGCCTTCGGCCACCACCAGTTTGAGGATGCCGTTGACATTTTCCAAAGAGTATTTGCGGTCGTTGATGCCCCAGAAGCCGCCGATGGTCAACGCATCATGATAAACTTCTGAACCAACCTGCAGCGAATACTTGCTGAAGGTGCTGCCATTGAGCTTACCAATGGCGTAACTGCCGAACGCCTGATCTTCTTTCAGCACAAAAGTAATACATGTGGCGTTGTCCAAAGTCTGCAGATCATCGCAGAGCAGCGAAACGGTTTTATTGCCGATGTAATTGTGGTGGGCATGTTTGAAGTTGTAACTGCCGCCGGCACTCCAGCTGGATAAATCAAATGTAACATCAGTTTGAGCATCGCTGGCGATCAGGCTGACGGAACTGCCGGCCGAGCTAATGTTGCCGACCATGCTGCCGGCGATGACGATACTGCCAGTCAAAACCGTTTGGGCATCGTAGCAGAACAAACCGCCGTAGGCTACACTCAAGTCATCGGCTGTACCGCCGGTGCTGCCCAGATAGCCGTTGGCCTGAACGGTGGTGTTGTGCGCTGTACCGCCGGAAAAGATGTAAACATCGCCGAGATCATTCGCCTGCGCATTGTACACATGGCCGTAAATTTCCAAGTCGCCGCCATCGCGCAGCTGCTGACCGTTGATGATCAAACCGGTGATGCTTGAATCATCAAAACTTTTGACTGCACCGGTACCCCAGGTGGCAGTGTTGGCATTGATTTGAACTTTATTGATGCGGCTGGAATCGGATGCGTGCAGCTCGCTGTTGCGCATTTCCACGCTCCAGTTGAGCTGGGCACTGCCGCTGTCTTTAACATTGCTCAAATAAATATACTGATTGGTCTTGATTCCGGCGATAGCGGCATCGCTGCCGGTGTAATCGCTGGCAACAGTCAGATTCTTGAGCGTCATTTCCGGGCCGGTAAAAGCAAATACCGGGGCCGAAGCTGCACCCTGGATAGTGACATCAAAACCGGATCCATCAATGCAAATGTAGTTGACGATTTTCAGCGAACTGTTCAGCTCGATGGTGCCGTTGACTGCAAAGGTAACTGTCTGTACCCCGGGCAGCGTGGCGGCGTAAGCAACAGCTTCGCGCAAGCTGGTTACACCGTCGTTGGCATCGACCACATCGCTGAGCGTGTTTACGGTCAGCGGCGAAGTTGGAACTTCGGGGTGTATAACAGTTGTGCCGATGGAGTTGTTTTCCCCACGGGAATTGCCGTTGATATCGGTTTTTATGATCCAACTGTCGTCAACAGTGGCGTCAGCTCCAGAAAGGTTTTTCCAGTTTTGACCATTATTTTCCGAGTAATAGATGTTGCCATCGGGATCAACAGCTGCCAATACCGGTGTAATGGTGCAGTCAGTCCGATTGGGCGTAAGTACACCATCTTGAATGAGATTCTGGCCGGTTTGGCTGCTGGCAATGATCCACTGGCCGTTGCCATTTTGCTGCCATTGATAGAGTAAAACCTTATCGATGTATTCATCGGTAAGACTGGCTATGTATTGGGCAGCTGATTGTTTGATGCCGCCAAATGAATACAAATTGTTTTCCGTGTAAAAGACCGGATGAGCCCAGGGATTTTCAGTTGGGCTATTGGAATAATTACCGGAAAATATACTGTTTACAGCATTCAGTTGGTTGTTGTCAGTAACCACGCACCAATTGCCGTTGTTAGCCGTAACAGTGGAATTGATAAAGTTAACATTGGAAGAAGAGCTTCTGACATATACTGCACTGCCGGAATATTTGATGCTGTCACTATCGGATTTATTTCCGGTAAAGGATGTGTTGATAAATGTATAGTTGCCCTGTGATTGAGTGTTGATCGCTCCACCGCTGTTTGCCGTTGAATTACCGGCAAATATCGAATCACGCACCACCATGTTTACGTTATCTGAAAAATAAGCTAACCAAATTGCTCCGCCGCCATAACTGGAAGATAAGCCCTGGCAGTCAGCAGCGTTGTCAACAAAATCAGTATTGTCAATGTTGATGACCACATTTCCCCAGGCATCGATATTTATTGCTCCGCCTACACAATCGGTGTAATTGTTCCGGAACGCTGAATCGCTGATCGTTAAATTAAGATCACCAGTCAGTTCAATGCCCAAAGCGCCGCCGCCGGATTCTCCGGTGGCAGTTGCGCTGTTGGAAAACACACAGTTGTCAACCGTAATATCTGCTGAAGTACCAAGTATGTAAAGCGCACCGCCTTCTTCGTTGGTATTCTGCAGTTTGCCGCCCTGCAGGGTAAGGTTTTGCAAATTCAGCGAAGTATTATTGTTCTTACTGGAAAATACCCGGAAGTTGCTGGCAGTAAGCGATGAGTCACTCTGTGCTTCCGCCCAGGTGACTGGAACTTTGATGGTAATATTGTTGCCGGTGGCCAGATTGCTGCCGTCAATGGTGATATTTGCGGGCAGGGCGATTTCGGAATCAACGATCACGGTATCACCGGAGGCGATATTGAATTTTATCTCGCTCTTTTCTGACAAAGTTGCGGCATAAGCAACGGCTTCGCGCAAGCTGGTTACACCGTCGTTGGCATCGACCACGTCCGCAGTGGTAGTAACAGTCAGCGGTGTCGGTTGCGGAGTTGGTGTCGGAGTTGGGGTCGGAACTGGATTTGTTCCGGGAGAAAGCACCACTGCACCCTTGTCGGCAGCATTATCACCCCGGACGTTGCCCAGCTGGTCGGTTGCAAGAATCACGGCATCGGCAGCGTTGCCGAGGATGGCGGTTTTTTGGCCATCATAAGTTTCAGAATAAGCAATTGCAGAATAATCTGCATTGTGCCAGATATAAACACCGGTTCCAGCCGCCAGACCTTCCGCTTTGATATGGATTGTTCCGTCAGCATTGAGCTGAGGTTTGCCGTTAAGGTCAAGCTCGGCAAAGGTTTCTGATATCGTGGCGTTGGTATCAAGCAGATTGTTGATGTTAACAGAAGCAGCGCCGGAGATATTATTGCCGAGAATAATATTGTTGACAATATTCAATGTGCTTCCGCTGGTGCTTATTGCGCTGCTGTAGCCGCCTGTATTGTTGACGACTGTACTGTTGACGACCGTTGCTTCTGCTCCGGAATAATTGAAGATCGCTCCGCCGTAGCTTGATTTATTGCTGGTGATCGTGCTGTTGATAAGCGTCAAAGCGGCATCCGTTCCCCAGTTGCAAATCGCTCCACCGCCAGTTCCGGCTGTATTGTTTGCAAGCAGACTGCCAGCGATCGTCAGGGTTCCTCCATTAGTGACCGCGCCGCCATCGGCCTTTGCACTGTTGCCGGTAAATACGCTGTTCAGAATCGTCATGGCAGCGCATTCAGCATTGCTGACTGCTCCATCCCCCCAGCCGGAGATGTTGCCGGTGAAGGTGCAATTTTCAATAGTCATTGCGCCTTCGTTGCGAACTGCACCGACGTAGGTGCTGGAGCGGTTACCGTCAAATGAACATCCGTAAAGCTTCATGGTTCCCAGGTTTACAAGCGCACCTTTCCGGTCGGAAGAGTAGCCATTTTGCATGGTAATGCTGGAAATTTCCACCTCAGCGTCGGAACCGGCGTTGAAAAAGCGGCTGGAACTCTGACCGTCAAAAATGGTTTTATCAGTACCATTGCCGACAATCGTTATATTTGTTGCAATGGCGATTTCGGAGTTGAAATAAAATGTTCCATCAACTGCAAAGGTAATTTTATCCGCACCGTCTGTGCTTTCGGCATAAGCAATGGCTTCGCGCAAACTGATTACTCCGTCGTTGGCATCGACCACATCTTCGGTGGTGGTAACAATTAACTTATCATTCACCGGAGCATTGCTGCCGTCATCGTATTCAAAGGCGCCGATGCTGTAACCGTCATTGCGCAGGTTTCCGGCGCAGTCCGTGGTGATTCCAATTACACTGCCGCTGTAAACGCTGCCGTTCAAATATTGCCAATTAACGTTGTCGAGCGTATAAACGGCTAAACCATCGGCAGTGAAACCGCATTTAACTCCGCCGGTAACTGCCGGATTGTTATTGTTGATCAAGGTCAAATCGTCATTGAGAAGATTTTCAGTTGATGTGTAACCGGTGCTGTTGGTCGTGTCAGCAGTAAAGCCGCTTACCGAACCGACCAGCGAATAAGACATTTCGGCGATTTTGCCGCTGTAATTTTTTACATCGCAGCTGGAACCGTTGGAAGTATTACCGGCAACAATACTGTTGAGTATGGAAATGCGATTGTCATTGCTGAAACACCACCAGCCGTTCATTATCGCACCGCCGCAATCAGAATATCCGGAGCTGTTGCCGGTCAAAGTTGAGTTTATTAATGTAGTTTCGCCATCCAGATAGTTGAAAATGCCGCCGCCGTAGTTGGCATAGTTGCCTTCAAAGAGCGAATTGACTACGGTTACTTGCCCCAGATTAACGATCGCACCGCCGCCATCCCGGGCGCTGTTATCGTAAAACTCGCAATTGCTTACCAGAGTTGTGGAGTTGGCCCCGTTATCCAAAGCACCGCCATTTTGAGCATAACCGTTGATGAATTTTATGCCGTTGACTTCCAGAAAGTTATTGTCAGAAACGCCCAGTGTTTTGTATTTCCCGCCGCCATCAATGGTCACATCGGCGCGACCATCATTATCGATATCGCCATTGATGATCAATTTGTTATTCTGCGAAGCAAAGGCTCCGGTGGTCAGCGCCAGCGAATCATCAAGTTTTATGCTCTGACCTTTGAGCGATTGATCAAAAGTAATTGCCACTGTGCCGTCAACACTGTACTGAGCGGCAAGTTTAAGGGCTTCCCGCAAACTTAAAACGCCATCGCCGGAATCAACAGTATCAGCTGCCGTTGTTACTGCCAATACCTTACTTGCCTGTGATAGATCGATCATAATTCTTTTCCCCTTCTGCTGCAAAAATTAAAAAGTGCTTGCTTTTTACATATAAAATATCATAAGTTTTTTTTTTGCAAGCACTTGTGTTCTTTTTTTGTTGTTTATTGTTTGTTTTTTTGCTTTATACCTGTGGAGAAACTGCGTTTTTGCTCTGCAAATACCACAATGCCCCTGCTGCTGCCAGCAATACTATGGTTATTAATACAACAAATACCAGCGAACGGCGGTGCGGAACTTTGTTCACCACCTTAAAATGAGTTCGCTCCGGATATTCGGTGCCATGCGTAAATATACCCGATACATGCAAATTCAAACGCATGGGCAAATTGACCGCCCAGCCACCGGCTTCCAAAAAGAGCGTCAGATTGCGTTTGCGCAGCTTGAGGAAGGCAAAAATCGCCGTCGGGATCAGGAAAATAGCCAGCAGGACAAAGATCCAAATCAAAATCACATAGCCGGGCAGGGCCGAAATACTGGTCACTGCATTGGTAATGGCTTTGAGCACAAAACTTACGCCTGCGCCCAGAGCTGCTACGCTCAAGCCGCCGGCCAGCAGCATGACTGAACCATTACCCAGAAAACGCTGACTCATCGGCACGTTAGCTTGCGGCGCCGGAGCCGCCGGCGGCAGTTTGCCTTTGTCGATAGCTTGCGCCAACTGTTTTTCGGTGGAAGAAAAGTCTGTAAGCTTTTGCAGCTTATCGCCCAAAGCTTCTGATAATCTCCGGAACGGCGCCCAAAGTGTCTGCCCGAACGAGATCGGCCCATCGACCATATCGACGATCTTGCCGTTGTAAGTTTCGTTGTTGTTATCAATAAAAAATGCCGGTTTACCAATGTAAATACGGTTGAGCGAGCCGCCGGTAACTGCCACGGCAAGTTTGCGTTTTACACTGACTTTGCCGCTGGAAACCACATCTAAATAGAGCAGACACAAATTGGAACGCATGGCAATTTTTTTATGTGATGCCACATCATCTATCCACACCGCCAGATTGTAGCTTTTGCCATCCATGATCAAGCGGCCGGCTTGCAGCATGGAAATTTGTTCCGGATCAAAAAATGCGTCAAAACTGACAAAGTTATTGACAAATTCCAGCATGTAACGGCAATAGAGCAGCAGCTGTTCAAGTTTGCGCAGGCTGTCGACGACACCGCTGAGCGCTTTATCTTCGGCTAACAGCTGGCGCAGCAGATTGATTTCTTTGCGGTCGCCGTCCAGATATTTTTCCAGTTTTTCCCGTCCCAGCTGTCCGGCCAGATCACCTTGAGCTTTAGAAAGATAATCAATATATTCAACAAATTCAGCTTTTAACTCTTTCCACTCATCCAGCGAAAGTTTTTTGATCTTAAAAAGCTTGGCAAAAGCCTCAAGTTTATCCTGATAAAACGGATTGACAGTTTTGGTCAATTCCAACTCGCCTTCTGCAGCGGGCAAGGCCAGCGGCGCATTTTTCAGCACTTCATCGATTTTCTGCTGATCTTGCAGATCCAGTTCCGGCAGCTTGGACGGATCCAGCGTAAAGCGCACCGCATGAGCCGGATCGATGCGGATAAGTTCGCAAAAGCGGAAATATTCATCGATCTTGGCGGCCACTGCTTTGTACGCATCATAAAACGGCACCGGATCGTTTTTGCGGAACTGCGGTTTGGCGGTCTCTTTTGCCCATGCCACAAAACTTTCGGCATCGGTAACGAATTTTTCCAGAATATCGCTGGTAAGTTTATCCTGACAGTTCAGCAAGGTACTTATATCTTTATACAAACCAAGCGCTTCGCTTTTTTCGAGTGCTTTGAGTTTGAGCAACCCATCTCCGGCGAGCGGTCCGGATGTGACCGCCTTGAGTTTATTGCGGATCAAAGATAATTCCAGCTGTTTTTGTTCATTGAGCAATTCAGCTGCATGTTCAGCTGCAAAGTCATGCAGCAGTTTGCCATCCGGGTGTTCGCAGTTCAATTCTTCGATCAACAAAGTATTGCGGGCTTCGTTGAGGACTTTTATGTTGCACAAAACATTGGACAGCCAGCTGATAGCAGCTTTGACTTCATCGACCCGCACCATGCCGTTCTGGTCGCCATCCAGGGCTTTGAAAAACTCCGGATCGCCATTGAGTGACGCCACCGGTACACACAAAGCGGCCCACGCTGTGGCGTCAAGTTCAAGTATCTGATGCAGATCTTCGGCCCGGCGGGCATGAAATTGAAAACTGCCGCCGATATTTTCAAAAACGACTCTATTATTCTTTTTCACAACAAATACCCCTGATTTTCAATAAATAATAAGATAAAATAGCATCATATTTGTTTTTTACAACTATTTTTGACTTGCAGACAGCACAAAATCACGTTATATTAAAGTGCGGTGGATTTTGGAGGTGGATCAAAAAATCCTCAAAGGCCGCTGATATTTTATTAAAGAAAAATCAATTCACAGGTATTTTATGAAAACTATCCGGCTGATTGTCAGCGCATGTTTGCTGGGCGATGCGGTTCGTTACGATAAAAAAAGCAAGCCCTGCAGCTATGTGGCAAATTTTTTGAGCAACGCTTTTGAGCTTATAGCAGTCTGTCCGGAAGTGGAAGCCGGTCTGGGACTGCCCCGGGAGGCTATGAAACTCTCCGGCAATCCCCATGCGCCGGATCTTTACGGCGTGGTGAGCAACAAAAATTGTACTGGCGCTTTGCGCAGCTGGCTGGAACAGCGGATGCCGGAACTGGCAGCCCTGGAACCGGCGGGGTTTGTGCTTAAAAGCAATTCGCCATCCTGCGGGCTTTATCCGGTGAAAATCAAAGATTCTGCGGAGCCGGGAGCCGGTCTTTTTGCTGCTTGCGTAACGCAGGCTTTTCCGGAACTGGCTATTGCCAGCGAAAAACAGCTCGAAGAGCGGTTCGGTCGGCAGAAATTTTTGGATAAGTTGCTGCTTATGAGCCGGTTCCGTGAGTTGGTTTCTGAGCCTGGCGGCGTGGATATGCTGCCGGAGTTCCATCAGAATCTGCGTTTGTGCGCCATGAGTCATGCGCCGGGAAGGATGGCGGAGCTGGAAAAATTTGCCCGCCGGGGCGACTGGGGTACTTACGAGCGCAAACTTTCGGTCGTGCTGGATGCCGACCCCGAACAGAGCAAACACAACAACGTCTGGCGGCATCTGCAGAGTGTGCTTATGGCCAGATCGGATGATTACGAACGCACCGCTTTGCTGCGCAGTATGCAGGAATTTGAGCGGGGCGAACTGGATTTCAAAGCCATGCTTATGCTGTTGCGCATCGGGGTGGAAAAATATGCTCCGGAATATCAAAGCCAATTTTACTGGCGGATGCTGGATCCGCTTTATTGAGTGATCGGTTAGAAAAACTTTGCCCTGCAGCTGTTCACAAGGCACTTGCAGGGCTTTATTGTGCTTGCAAATAGCATGAATTGTATTTAACACTTTTATTGATAGTGAATTATCATAAAACCTCCCCGGTGTTGTATCGGCAGCGGGCGGGGTTTTCAGCTTTACAGCATTGATTTTTAAGCAAATATCGTGTATAATTTCTAAAGCAGAACCACTTTTCACAACCATAGGAGTAAAGTTATGGATTTGCTTAAACTCATGCTGGTGCGGACTTCCAATAATTTCTGGGAAGACTGCATTCCTCCCGAATCGGTCATGGATCAATATCCCCGGGTGCGTACAAGGTACTACCGGCCTCATTTCAACTGCAACATGAAGGTGCTGCACCGGATCCTGAAAAAAATGAGCGATTGCGGTCTCAAAGCCGTGTTGTTTGATGTGGGCGACTCGGTGCGTTTCCGCAGCCGGCCGGATGTGGGGCTGCCGGATGCTTTGAGCATTGATGAGTATAAAGATGTACTTAAAATGTGCCGGGATCTGGGTTTGGAACCTTTCCCCAAACTGAATTTTTCCAGCTGTCACGATGCGTGGCTGGGCCGTTACAGCCGGATGCTTTCCACTGCCGAATACTACGGCTGCTGCCGGGATTTGATCGACGAAACAGTGGAACTTTTTGACGGCCCCCGGCTTTTCCACATCGGCATGGATGAAGAAGATTACCTCAATCAGGAGTTTTATGAATACATTGTCATCCGCCGCCGCGGTTTATGGTGGCACGATTTGAACTTCCTGGCCGAATGTGTCAAGTTTGCCGACAGCCGTCCGTGGGTGTGGTCGGACAAGATCTGGCACACCGATTTGAATGAATTCAAGCTCAACATGCCCAAGTATGTTTTGCAGAGCAACTGGTATTACGGACCGACTTTTGAGCAGGATCCGGCCAAGAATGAACAGGCTGAACGTATCAAGGGCTTTCTGGATCTCAATGAACTCGGCTACGATCAGCTGCCGACCGGCAGCAACTTCATGTATCCGGAAAACTTCCCGCAGCTGGTGGATTTCTGCCAGAAGAATATCAAAAATGTTCTCGGCTACATGTGTTTCCCCTGCCGGGGCGTGCTGGCCAAATATGAACATGAATATATGGCTTGTGCCGAAGTGAGCAAAAAAGCTTACATGCAGTTGAAAAAAGTCAAATAAAGCATAAAGGGTGGAGGCATTATGAAAAAACGTTTTACTTTGATAGAGCTTTTGGTGGTTATAGCAATTATCGCTATTTTGGCAGCGATGCTGCTGCCGGCACTTTCCGCTGCCCGGGAGCGGGCCCGCAACGCTCAATGCACCAGTAATTTGAAAAACTCTGCATTATTGCTGTTGACCTATTGCAATGACCACGAAGGTCGTTTCCCAAGTTACATTGGTTTGGATGATAAGCTGACCTGGATTTTGGGCTTGATCAACGGCGGATATGTTCCCGGGGTGGATGCCTCTGACGATGATAAACTCGTTGCTCAGGCCAACACCAAAGCGTTTGACATCTTTTTCTGCCCCAAAACCAACCCGGAATTTATGTATAGGAAAAATTACGTCTACGGCGGCGTGGCTGATGTGACTACCGGGCGGATGGATCGGCTTTACCGTTCCATCGAAAACCGGGCCAATCCGTCAGCGGATCATCTGCTGGGCGATTCTGGTACTACCACGGCAGCTAAAGATGATGGCTATGCAAGTATTTATATTGGCGACGGTTATGCCGGGATACCTTATTTGCGGCACAGCAATATTGCCAACTTTGCTTACATCGACGGTCACGTTGAATCCAACAACCGTCAGTATTTCAAAAGCGAAAAACCTTACTGGTATGGGCACAATCAAACCGCCAACTTTGCCTACAAACAAGTTAAACTTACTGATATGACGGTGGTTGCACCGTAAAAAGAGGATTTTATTGATTATGAAAATCAAGCTTTTATTGTTGTTTTTGCTTGGCAGTGTTGGTTTTTGCCATGCTGCGTTTGACCCGGCGCGCGATCCCTTTGTGCTGGGATTTTACTCCGCTGACCCCATGAGCGACAAGACCATGGAGCTGATCAAATCCACCGGCGCAGAGTATATCCACAGCTACAATGCCTGGAAGCAGACTCCGGTCACCCGGCAGCTGGATCTGGCCCAAAAGCATGGCTTGAAAGTGATCTACGATCTGGGCAGTCACGCCCGGCTGGGCAAGGAAAAATTGCGCAAAGCCAACTGGCAGGAAGATATGCTTGCAACCGTCAAAGCAGTCAAGGATCACCCCGCTCTGGCCATCTGGTATTTGTGGGATGAACCATCCACGGCCATGCTCAGAACCTTGCGGGAGTTGCGCAAATTGGTCAAAACTCAATCTTCTGTCCCCTCAGCGATCGTCATTCACGAACGGAGTAATTACTGGGACAGCCGCGGCCACAGCGACATCTGGATGGTCGACAACTACCCGGTACGGGGCGAAGTTTACCCGGATGCGCCGCTGAAGTGGCATTCGCGGATGATGCGCAATGCCGCAGCCTCTTACAACTACAAAGGCACGCCGTTTATTGCGGTGATGCAGGCTATGGATTTCAGCTGCTTCAAGAGCAATATCAAAATCAAGGAAAATTTGCAGCGGCTGCGTTTCCCCAATACTGAAGAGATGCGTTTTATGGTCTATTCGGATTTTTGTTACGGTGTGCGTGGCATGTTGTTTTACTCGTTCTATCACTGCCACATCGACCGTCCGGAAGGCAAGAAGTTTTTTGAAGAGGTGTTGCGCCCCATGATGCTGGAAATCAAGGAGTTTACCACCATGCTGCCGGAAGTGTGGAATGTTACGGTGCGCAACAGCAAAAAGATCGATCTGGCCAACAAGGTATCCTTTGCCTACTTCAAGCGGCCGGAAAAGAGCTTTATTATTCTGGTCAATGATACCAATGAAAAGCGCGATCTGAAAGTTGATTTGACTGAATATGATAATATGCCTGCTGACGGCAAATTGGTGCCGTGGAAATTCACCCGGCAGGTCGGAACGCTCCAAAATCGCATACTTAAAGTCAGTAACGCCAACCCCTGGGAAGTATTTGTCTGGGAGGTCAAGTGATGAATTTGCTGCGTAAGATCATCTTGCTGTTTTTGATTGCATCCATTGAGGTGACGGCGGCAGATTTCCGGCAGATACCCGACAGCGAACCGTTTATTATCGGCGTGTACTCTGCGGATCCGTGGAATGATGCAACCATGCAGACTTTGCAGGACGCAGGAGTCAATTATGTGCACAGCTACAGCATGTGGCGGGATGAAAATCCGCTGCCCAAACTGGATCTGGCTCATAAATACAAGATGAAAGTAATGTACGATATCGGCGGCCTGGCTTTGAGCAGCCGTCCGGCGACTCAAGTACCTGACTGGCGGGAACGCATCAGCCGAAATCTTGCTCAAGTTGCCAATCACCCGGCGGTGGGCATGATCTATTTGTGGGATGAACCTTACGAACAGCACATGGCCAAAGTCGTTGAACTGCGCCGGATCGCCGCCAGTCGGGCCAAACAGCCCAACGCACTGGTCATCCACTGGCGGACCAATTGGGAAAATACCCGCAATCACAGCGATATATGGATGGTGGACTGGTATCCGATCCGTGGACACAAGTTTCCGGAAGCTTCGCCGCTGAGTCAGATCAACGACTTTGTGGCGGTGGCCGCCCGGATGCGGATGCCGGGCAGTCAGTTTATTCCGGTGCTGCAGATGAATGATTTCAGCTGTTTCAAAAAGGATGTGCCGCGGGAACTGCAGGATTTTCTGCGTTATCCGAACATTCAGGAAATGCGCCACATGATCATCGGTTCGCTGACTTTCGGGGTGCGGGGAATATTCTTTTTTTCCTATCATCATGCGCACTTGGACCGCCCGGCAGGGCAGGTCTACTGGCAGAAAGTTTTCAAGCCGCTGATTGCGGAACTTAAAATGCTGGAAAAGGCTTTGCCGCGGCTTTGGGAACCGACCGGCTGGTGCTATGATTTCAACAAAAATCATCAGGTGCATCTGGCGTATTTTCAGCGGGAGAGCGGCAGTTTTATTCTGCTTAATAACTCCAGCGATCAAAAACGGGTATTGGAACTGCCGATGCGGGCGATACCCCATGCGCCGCAGCAAGGCAAATTGATCCCGTTCGGGCTGACGGCACTCAAAGCTGCTGAAATCAGTCAGGGCAAACTCCGGGTGGAAGCTGAGCCGTGGGAGAGTTTTATCTGGCAAGTTGAGTAATATCGTCGGGAAGTGATCATGAAAAAATCTTTGAAACATATCCGTCTGGCACCTCAGCTTTATGAGGAATTGCTGCGGCGGATCTGGTGCGGAGATTATCCGGCAGGCACCCAGCTGGAAAGTGTCAGCAAGCTTACAGAGCTTTTGGGCATGGGCAAACACTCCGTGGAAGCTGCGGTCGATATGCTTGCTGCTGACGGCTACCTTAAAAAGCATCCCGGGCGGGCACCGTTGATCGTTATGCCACAGCGGAAAGGCGTGCTGCATTTGGCGGCTACCGGCATGAACACTTCCGGCGAACTGCAGATGCACTACGAAAAATCTCCACGCAGGTATCTATTTAAGGATTCAGTGCTGCGGGCGTTACGCAAAAATAACTGCCACTGTACCAGCATCTACGATTGGCAGACGCTGCAGAAAGCTTTGCCGGTGCTGGATGGGATCGTGCATTTTCAGTTTTTGGATAAACCGCACAATCCGGCCCCGCAGGTCGGATTGCCGGTGCTGACAGTCAAAAATATGCTGGAAGAGGTGTTGCAGCCCAATACAGTTTATACCGACCGGGATCAGGCGGTGGAAAAGACCGCCTATTACATGATCAGTCACGGCGTTAAAAGCGTTTTGTCGCTGCAGCGCGGCAATGATGTGCTGCATAACGAACGGGAAAAGTTATTGCAGAAAATCATGGATGGCTTTGGCCGGAGCGATTTGTTTTATCACACGGCAATCACGCAAGGCGTGAGCGAAAAACACGCCGCCGCTCCGCTGAAAGCTTTTCTGGAAAAGGATCCCCGCCGGCCCATTGGCGTGCTGGCGCAGGGCGACTTGCTGGCCCGGGGCTGCGCTCAGACGGCTTTGGAATGCGGTCTGCAGCTTAAAAAAGATATTATTATTGTCGGCTGTACCGGATTGCCGGAAGCCGCCAGCTGGCACCCGGCGGTGAGCAGTTTGACTTCGCCCTTTGCCAGTTTGGGCAAGTGCGCAGCCGAAAGTGTTATAAAGTTGATCCGTTCCAAACAGGATCTGGAGCCGCAAATAATTTATGGACAATTGATTATCCGAGAAACTTGAGTTGTTTATGAAAGAAAAACAATCTGTAATTACGCCTCCGCATTTACAGGCAGAACGTCTGGCCATTGCTTCCAGCTGCTGCGGGTTTACCGGTGAGGCGGTTTTGACCGAAAGTGCCGTGATCATGGTTTTTGCCGGTATGCTGGGTGCCGGTGAAGCATTGAAACTGCTTACTACAGCTGTATTTCCGTTTTTAAGCGGCATATTGATGCTGCCGCTGGCTTATATAGCGTTAAAGTTAACTTGCCGCAAATTGACGGTCTGGGCCACGCTGCTGGCGGCGGGGGCTTATTTAGGTACGGTATTTACACCGTGGGGAGGCAGCTGCAAGGTAAGTTTGCTTTTAACGCTGCTGGTGGTTTTTGCCGTATCACTGAGCGGTTTTGTTGCGGGTTGGTTCCCGCTGCTGGATACTTTTCTGCTGCCGGAACGGCGGACGGGTTTTATCGGACGGATGCGTTTTATGCATCAGCTTTCGGCGGTGACTTTTCTGCTGCTGACCGGCTGGTGGCTGGGCAAAGAGCCGACTTTGCCCCGGCTGCAGATGGTCATTGCGATTGCCGGTGTGATCTTTATCGGCCGGGCGTTGTTTATCTGGCTGCTGCCCAAATTCAACGAGGAGCGCAGCAAGGATCTCTCCTGGCAGCAGGGGATCATTACGGCGTGGCGCAATCAGAAACTGCGCCGGGGAGCATTTTTTGTCGGCGGCTTGAATCTGGCGATCTACGGCACCACGCCATTGTGGATCATTTATCTGCAGAAAAATGGTCAGGGGGACAATGTGCTGGTGTACATATCAGCCGCAGCACTTTCCGGCATGATGCTCGGGTATTTGATCGTGGGCAGACTGCATATAAGTGATCACGCCCGGGCGTTGCAAATATTGCTGCGGTCACTGCTGGTTCTGTCTTTGATATTGCTGGTGCTGCCGCTTAAAGGCGCGGTGGCGGCGGCCGCAGTGGGAATGGTGCTTTTGCTTTACAATTTCTGCATTGCGCTTATTTCTGTATGCGCTACAGCTTTGATGCTCAATGCTGCAACTCCGGGCAATAAAACTATGGCTATGGCGTTTTTCGGGGCTGTGGGCAACAGCGGCATGGGCACATCACGGGTGGCGGCGGCTCTGCTGATAAATTTTGCTCCGGTCAATTGGCTGGCCGGCTATCTGCATACAAATATATTTCTTTTGCTGCTGGGAATATCCACGCTGCTGCTTTTGATCATGTCGCTGACCGGGGTATTTTCTACCGGGGCAAGTTCAAAAGCTGTTCAGCAGTTGAACTCCTGACGCATAAATTCTTTTAACGCATCCTGCCAGTGCGGCATCGGCTCCAAGCCGTGCAGTTTAAGCTGACGTTTTTCCAGCCGGGAATTGGCCGGACGGGGAGCCGGACGGGGAAATTCCGCAGTGGTGCAGGGGATGACGGGTTGATTTATCCGGGCTATTTTGAAAATTTCCTGCGCAAAATTTGCCCAGGAACTTTCTCCCTCGCACGTCAAATGAAAGGTTCCGGTCAAATCCGGACGGAGCAGCAGTTTCTGCAAATGTCTGGCTACGGCCAGCGTGCTGGTGGGATTGCCGATTTGATCATCCACCACTTTTAAAAATGGCCGGGTGCCGTCGGCCAGCTGCATCATGGTGTGGACAAAGCTGGGGCCGCCGGGGCCGTAAAGCCACGATATGCGGCAGATCAGGTGATCGGGGCATAACTTACGCACGGCTTCTTCGCCGGCAAATTTGCTTTTTCCGTAGATGGTGTGTCCGCCATCGGCCGGATCGAACTCATGATAGGGCCGGTCGGAATCGCCCGCAAAAACATAATCAGTTGAAATAGCGATCAAACGGATCCGGTGTTTTTGGCAGGCGTATGCTACATTTTCTGTACCTGATGCGTTGATGCGGTAGGCCAGATCGATTTCGCTTTCGCACCGGTCAACAGCGGTCATGGCTGCGCAATGGATCACCACATCCGGGCGGTGTTGCTGCAAGAGCAGATCAAAGCTGCTGCGGTCGGTTATATCCGCTTCCGGTAAATCGGTAGCGATCACTTCAAACGCAGTTAATTGTCGGCACAGGGTGCGCCCGAGCATACCTTTGCCGCCGGTCAGCAGTACTTTCATAACATATATTCCCGGCGGTGATAGTCAAAAACTTCGGCATCGGCCAGCAGCGGATTGCAGCGGTCTTTGGGCGAAAGGATGTATTCCTGCAAATCGACCTGCCAATTTATCTGCAAGGCCGGATCGTCAAAGGCAATGCCCCGCTCGTGGCTGGGCATGTACAGATTGTCACATTTATAGGCAAAAAGCACGCTTCCCGAGAGCACCACAAAGCCATGGGCAAATCCCCGCGGCACAAAGAGCTGACGCTTATTGTCGCCGCTGAGTTCCACGGCTACATGTTGGCCGAAAGTGGGAGAGCCTTTGCGGATATCCACTGCCACATCCAGCACCGATCCTTCAATGACCCGTACCAGTTTGGCCTGCGTGTAGGGCGCAGCCTGAAAGTGCAGCCCCCGCAATACCCCGAAGCGGGAACGTGATTCATTATCCTGCAGCCAGTTGCAGTCGATCCCGGCGGCGGCATATTT
This sequence comes from Lentisphaerota bacterium, assembly GCA_015061575.1. GTDB lineage: Bacteria > Verrucomicrobiota > Lentisphaeria > Victivallales > Victivallaceae > SIG78. The sequence continues at coordinate 51,451 of SUWF01000011.1, read as the reverse complement.
GCTCTGGGTCCACGATTCAAAAAAATACCCCCGGGCATCACCGAACACTTCCGGTTCAATGAGTTTTACTTCTTCAATAGCTGTATTGATGATCTTCATAGCACTATTTTATTTTTTATTTCCGGCGAGCCGCAGCAGATATTGGCCGTAGTCTGTTTTGAGCAGATCTTGAATATTTTCCCGCAGCTGGTCGGCGCTCAGCCATTGGTTTTCAAAGGCGATTTCCTCCAGACATGCTACCTGCAGCCCCTGGCGGGTTTCGATAGTGTGGATAAAATTGGCGGCTTCGAGCATACTTTCATAAGTACCGGTATCCAGCCAGGCATACCCACGGCCCAAAGTTTCCACCTGCAGCAGGCCTTTTTTCAGATAAGTATTATTAACTTCGGTTATCTCCAGTTCGCCCCGGGCGGACGGGGTGAGGTTGGCTGCGATATCGACTACGCTGTTGTCATAAAAATAGAGCCCGGTAACGGCGTAATTGGATTTGGGTACGGCGGGCTTTTCTTCGAGGGAAACCGCATTGCCGGCTGCATCAAATTCCACAACTCCAAAACGTTCCGGATCGCACACATAATAGCCGAATACCGTTGCACCCTGCGTTTTGTTTGCCGCCTGTTTCAGCAGTTTAGACAGATGCGCCCCGTAAAAGATATTATCGCCCAGCACCAAGGCTACCGGATCGCTGCCGATGAACTCTTTGCCGATGATAAATGCCTGCGCCAAGCCTTCCGGGCGGGGCTGTACGGCGTAAGAAAAATTCACTCCATAGCGTGTGCCATCGCCCAACAGCCGTTGAAACGACGCCTGATCTTCCGGAGTCGTAATAATAAGTATATCCCGGATCCCCGCCAGCATCAGGACGGAAATCGGATAATAGATCATGGGTTTGTCATAGATCGCCAGCAGCTGTTTGGATACACCGCAAGTGATCGGATGCAACCGGCTGCCGGTGCCGCCGGCCAGTACGATACCTTTCATAATTTTTCTCCCCGGCCAAGCCGTTCCATTTTATACTCCCCGCTGAGTACATGCGCACACCATGAGCAGCGGTTATCCAGATACCACTGCACGGTTTTGCGCATTCCGCTGGCAAATGTTTCCTGCGGCTGCCAGTTAAGTTCTGTTTTGATTTTGCTGGCATCAATGGCATAACGCAGATCGTGTCCGGGACGGTCAGGAACAAAAATGATTTGTCCGGCATAAGATGCCCCATCGCTCCGGGGAGCAAGTTCGTCCAGCAAGCCGCAGATGGTCTGTACCACTTCAAGATTGGTTTTTTCGTTATTGCCGCCAATGTTATAAGTTTCGCCGGGCTTTCCGTTGGTAGCCACTTTATACAACGCTTTTGCATGATCTTCCACATAGAGCCAATCCCGGATCTGACTGCCGGTGCCGTAGATGGGCAGCTCTTGACCGGACAATGCGTGCAGGATCACCAAAGGTATGAGTTTTTCCGGGAATTGATATGGCCCATAATTGTTGGAACAATTAGTGATAATTGTCGGCAGCTGAAATGTCCGCATCCAGGAGCGCACCAGATGATCGCTGGCGGCTTTGCTGGCTGAATAAGGACTGCTGGGGGCGTATGGGGTATCTTCACGGAACAGTTTTCCCGTGCTGCCCAAATCGCCATAGACTTCATCCGTGGATATGTGATGAAAACGGAAATGGCTTTTTTCGTTGGCATCCAGCGTGTTAAAATACTTCCGGGCCGCTTCCAGCAATGTGTAAGTGCCATTTATATTAGTCTGGATAAAGTCCCCGGGCGCATCAATGGAACGGTCAACATGGCTCTCGGCTGCCAGGTGCATCACATGAGTTGGACGGAAGTTGGCAAAAATCTCATCCATGGCACTTTTATGGCAAATATCTGCCTGATAAAAGCTGAAGCGTCCGGAATCTGCCACCGGCTTGAGTGACTCAAGATTTCCGGCATAGGTAAGTTTATCGATTACGCAAACTGCGTCCGGCGTATTATTTATGATATGCCGGACTGTGGTTGAACCGATAAATCCGGCCCCGCCGGTAACAATTATTCTATTGGCCATAACATTCCCGAAATACAAAATTAAATCATTTTTCTTACTATAGCGCCATCTGCTGTGAAAAGCAAGTTTTTTCCGGAAAAATTGCATCCGCATAACATGATGCGGCAAGGCTGCCAGTTGATACAAAAGAGGCCATCGCAAAACTTGAAATTTTTGCGATGGCCTTTGGGGCATCCTGTCAGGATTGGACGCTGAATGTATATTTTTTACCGGGCGAGTTTTCCGCATTCCTGCAGAAAACTGCGCAAACGGGCGGCCCGTTCGCCGTGCCGTTCTATATTGGTATAGGAAAGCATTTCCCAAGAGATAAGTTTTTCTGCCACTTTTCCGGCGTTACTTATCTGATGGGCCACCCGACGGGGATCAGCAGGAATTGCTGCATCGATTTGCGAACAATCCAGATCTTCAAAGAGTTCCACATTGCTCCAGAAACGGATATTTTTGTCATCGCAAATTTTTCGCCACACCTTGAACATCGTTTCCTGATATTCCAGCGTGGTTCCGCAGCATCCGATAGAGTCTTGCGGAGCCATTACATCCAGTTTTACGCCGTCGAGAATGGTGTTCCACGAATCGATCATTTCGTCCAGCTTGCCTTCAAAATATTTGGTTGCCGGCGACATGATGATCTCGCACTCCGGGTGCAGACTTTTCAAGCGGTCGCAGAAATCCCGGTAAATACCGTTCAGTGTCTTTTCTGTATAAAGATCCCGTTCGCCCCGGTAGGCGGTTTCGGGCGCAAAGTAGATGCCTTTGAACTGCGAGCCGTAAAGCTCAAAAAGTTCATCCTGCACGGCAAAGTGATTTTGTTTTTCCTGCTCCACAAAAGCCGGATCTTTGCCCATGCACCAGCCGGAAACCGAACCGTAGCCGCCGAGATAAACATCTATATTGGTGCGTTTGGCAGCTTCCAATACATTGCCGATCTGGTCAAACAACCGGTAGTCTTTGAACCGTTTGCTGGGGTAATAGACCGTTTCCAGCTCGTTCCAGACGGCAGCCTGATAGATCACTGTATCCACCCCGAAAGTTTTAAAAAGTTCAAACTTTTCTGCCCAATCATCCACCGTGGCGTGGAGCATGGGTATGCCCCGGTAGTTGGGCGGCTGGGCACAGATGAATGTACCGCTGACGGGCATGGAGGGTACTGCCGCCGGATGCGTATCGATAAAACGCTGATTGCTGGCGTTGGCCTCGGCATATTTGGCGTTGGCTTCTTCAACAATATCGTCGGAAGCCTTGAAGATCACGAAATCTTCAACATCGATGATTTTCCAATTCTTTTTGGCCATAAATAAATCCTTATTTGATGATCAACATGCCGAAATCGTTGCGTTTGATATTGACTTTTACTTTGCCGTTGACCACAGGAAGTGCCTGACCGTTTTCGGCATTGATCACACTTTGGGCGGTTGGGGGCAATACAATATCGAACTCTTGATTTTTGCGGGCAAGATTGCTGATTATGGCGAGCTTTTCGCCGTTTTTATCGTAGTAGCTTATGATCACATCCTGGGCGTCGGCGACCAGCGCTTTATTTTCCCAATAGGGAATAAATTCCACCGCCGGATCGCCGATATTCCACTGACGGCGGATCTCATCGACTTTGTAAACTTCCTGTTTGTTGCACCACAGTGGCCAGAAAATGACATCGGCGTGCATGATGCGGCTCATCAAATCCCGGGTGGGAGTGGGGTGTTCCATGATGTCGCGCTGATTTTTCAAACAGGGCAGCCACGCAATTACCGCTCCCCACTGACGGTGATAAAATTCGCCGCGCACCCGCTCCATCGGCAGACTGTAGCTGTAATAATACATGCGTTCGACCGGATCTCCTTTGGGGGGATTGAGGTTTTTATCATCCGGGAAATATCCGCTGTAAAGGTGTTCGCCAGTCAAAAATACCGTAAAGGGCGAGAGGATCTCCATCATGCTCGTTGCCGAACAATGGGCGATGCTCCAGGGCGGCAGATTGCCGTTGCGTTTGGCGATCACATAGTGCATACGTTTGTAAAGATTGCGTTCAGCCAGCCACGAGTAGGTGGGACGGCGTTCGCCATCATAATCGGTGTAGCCGCCGCCGGAAACGGCATTTTTGTTGGGGTCAAGGATCAATTCGTCGATATAGGCGCCGTCGATGGTGCCGAAAACTTCGTTCCACTGGTCGATACACCAGACAAGATAGTCCTGCCATTCGCTGGTTCCGGAGCAGCGCATCCAGTCAAAGCGGCCGGCCCGGGGGCGCTGGGGATCGGTACTCCAGGCCTGATAGATCTTTTCGGCATCCGGATTGACCTTGTTTTTCTGCGATATGGGCAAATGCCGCCGGTCCCAGTACGGTACGATCTTGCGGCCGGCTGCCCGATCAGCTTGGACTTTGGCTTGAGTTCGGGTTTTGTTCAAACCGTGCTGCGGTCATCGGTCACAGCCGGTTGGGCAAAACGGCGTTGTGGGCCGGAGCATGTGACGAACGTTTCAAGTTGGTTATTTCCAATAATTCAGGTTGTTTGGGCGCTGCGCCCAGTCGTCGGGATTTTGGTGAAAGGTTAGGGCATTTGTCCTTTATTCAGCGCTTCTGGTTTGTCGATACGTTGTGTCAGTATGCTTTCCGGGAAGAATTTTTGCCGGTTGAACAGCATCAGTTGCTGGCGCTGATTGCTCCGAGATCGCTTTATGTGGCAAGTTCCAGCGAGGATTGGGGAGCCGATCCCTGCGGCGAATTTTTGTCTGCCCAGGCGGCGTCAACGGCGTGGAAATTGTACGGTTTGCAAGGGATCGCTGATCAGAAAATGCCGCCGTTGAATCAGTCCGTTGGCGACAGGGTTCGTTATCATATCAAAGCTGGCGGGCACTCCATAACGGCAGTGGATTGGCAGCACTATTACGATTGTGCCGATGCGTTGTGGAAGACGCAAAAAAAGTAGGCATCGGAATTTTTTTTGAGGGGTTTTGGACTGCTGCAAGTGCAAAAATAAGTTTTTTGAGCGCTTGCAGCAGTTTTTTTGTAAAAAAATCCCGCTTTTATTGGTTTGAAATTTGCAAAAAATACAATGCAATAGTATCTTTCTGTGATGACTTGTTTTTTTGATAAAATATTGCGCTGAGGAGGCGTTGTTTTGAGCAGAGACAATAATTATGTGCTTGAGCTGATAAAGCAGGCGGGGCTGGTGACCCCTGAACAGCTGGAAAGTGCCCGGAAATTTGTTGAAGATTTTCCCGGCAATATATCAATGGTAGATGCTCTGATCAGCAAAAAAGTGGTTACCGAAACGGATATAACCCAGTTGCTGGCTCAGGAGTACGGTCTGGAAATGATCGATTTGCACAACTACGCTATTCCACCGGAAGTGGTGGATGCCCTGCCGGGCGATCTGGCGGTGGCATATAACGTAGTGCCGGTTATGAAGCACGATGATGTGCTGACTGTGGCGATGTCCGACCCTTCAGCCATGGATGTGGTCGATGCCTTGCGTTATCGTCTGGGCTGTGATGTGGAAGCCGTGGTCGCCCGTCAGGATCAGATCGACCAGCTGCTTGACAACCATTACCGGACTGCAGCCAAAGCTATGGAAGGCTTGATGAACCAGTTGGGCGAAGAAGCCGGTATGATGGAAAAAGTGGACTCCATCGAAGCTGATCAGGCATTGGCCGATGATGATGCCCCGATCATCAAGCTGGTTTCCGGAATCATTATCGATGCCTACCGCTTCGGGGCCAGCGATATTCACATGGAACCGATGGAAAAATACTACCGGGTGCGCTTCCGGGTGGACGGCGTGCTGCGGGAAATGGAGTCGCCGCCGAAGTTTTTGCAGGCCAATCTGACCAGCCGTTTGAAGATCATGGCCAGACTTGATATTACCGAAAAACGGATCCCGCAGGACGGACGTATCAAGATGAGTGTGGGCGAAAAAGATATCGATTTGCGTGTGTCGAGTATTCCCACGACCCACGGCGAAAGTATCGTAATGCGTATTTTGGATAAGTCCAGTATTCAGCTTGATGTGCCTAAACTGGGGTTCTACGCCGACGATATGGTACTGGTGAACCGGATCCTTTCCATGCCGGACGGCATTTTTCTGGTCACCGGCCCGACCGGTTCGGGTAAGACGACTTCGCTCTATGCGTTTTTGAATACGATCAATACTGTGTCCAGAAAGATCATCACCGTGGAAGACCCGGTGGAATATCAGCTGCCCGGTATCAACCAGGTACAGGTCGACAGATATGTAAACATGACCTTTGCTGCGGCACTGCGGGCAATTCTGCGTCAGGCGCCGAATATTGTAATGATCGGGGAAATCCGAGACGTGGAAACTGCCGAAATTGCTATCAACGCCGCTCTGACCGGGCACTTGGTGTTCAGTACGCTGCACACCAACGACGCTCCCGGGGCCATTACCCGACTGGTGGATATGGGGGTCAAGGCGTTTCTGGTGGCGTCAGCAGTGCGGGCGATCATGGCGCAGCGGCTGCTGCGGCGGGTGTGCAAGCATTGTGCGCAGGAATATACGCCAAGTGATATGGAGAAACATCTGCTGGGACTTTCGGATGAATATGTAGCTACGCATACATTCAAGAAGGGGAAAGGTTGTTCCAACTGCGGAAAGACCGGCTATCGCGGACGTATTGGTATTTACGAAATTTGTATGCTTGATAACGATATAACTGAGTTGGTCTACCGCAACGAACCTACGCAGGTCATCCGTGAAGCGGCCCGCCGCAACGGTATGCACTCGCTGCGTGAAGACGCTCTGCGCAAGGCAGAAGCGGGGATTTCAACTTTGGAAGAAGTTATCCGTGTGACCATGATGGATGAAGATTAAACAATTCAGGTGATTTTATGATAGATCAGGAAACACAGGCTCTTTACGATATATTGCTGGATGCCGGAGCGGATGAAGCTCAGCTCAAAGAGGCGTTGGAAGAGCGCGAGCGCAGCGGAAAAAATTTCCGGGATGTAGTGCTGGATTTCGGATTTTGCAATGACAGCGAGCTTATGCAGCTTATTGCCAATACCCTGGGCGCGGAGATAGTAGACCTTTTGGAAATAGATATACCCAGCGCCACGCTTAACCAGATCGACCCCACTACGGCCCGTACTTACGGCGTGGTGGCGGTCAAGATGGAAAACGATCTGCTTTATCTGGCCATGCGCAACCCGCTGGATACTACAGCTGTAGATGATTTGCGGTTTATTCTCGGCCGGGATTTTCAAGTGACGATGGCTCCGGATGAACAATTTGATGAAGCGATCGAAAAGTATTATCCGTTGAATGCGCAGGATATGGCCAGCATGTTTGGCGAACTCTCTCAGCAGCAGGAAGAGTACGAAAATGAAGATGAACTGGAGTCGGCGGCCAACTCTGCACCGGTGGTGCGTTTTGTGGACTTTGTGATCCGGCAGGCGATCAAGGACAAGGCCAGTGACATCCACTTTGAACCTTTTGAACACGAATACCGGATCCGCTACCGGGTGGACGGAGCTTTGTATGAATTGCCGCCGCCGCCCAAAGTGATGGCGCTGCCGATCACCAGCCGTGTCAAGATCCTCAGCGGGTTGAATATCTCTGAACGGCGGGTGCCGCAGGACGGACGTATCCAAACCAAGATGAACGGCAAGCCGGTAGATTTGCGTGTATCTTGTCTGCCAACATCTTATGGAGAATCGGTGGTGCTTCGTGTGCTTGACCGGACGGTGGTGAATCTGAGTTTGGATTCGCTGGGGCTGGATGAAGCGCTGCTGACAAAATTCCGGGAAATTATTCATCTGCCCAACGGTATTTTGCTGGTGACCGGCCCGACCGGTTCCGGTAAGACCACTACGCTTTACAGTGCGATCAACGAAATCAACGTAGTGGGCGATAAGATCCTGACCGCCGAAGACCCGGTGGAATACGATATCGACGGTATCGTGCAGGTGCCGATCAACGAAGCAGTGGGCATGACTTTTGAAAAAGCTTTGCGGGCGTTTTTGCGACAGGACCCTGACCGTATTCTGGTAGGGGAAATCCGTGACTTTATTACTGCACAGATCGCTGTGGAAGCATCGCTGACCGGGCACTTTGTATTCAGTACGCTGCATACCAATGATGCGGCCAGTACAGTGACCCGTCTGGTGGATATGGGCTTGGAGCCGTTTTTGATCTGTTCAAGTTTAGTAGGGGTGCTCAGTCAGCGTCTGCTGCGTCGGGTTTGTTATGCTTGTAAAACGGCGTATACCCCGTCGGATGAAGAGCTTGAGCGTTTGGAAATTACCCGTGAAGATGTGGCCGGACGGCCTTTCTACTACGGCAAGGGCTGTCAGATTTGCAAGAATACCGGCTATAAGGGCCGGAAGGCTATCTGCGAATTTATGGTGATGAATGCTGAGTTGTCGGCATTGATCTATAATGGTGCGCCGACGTTGGAAATCCAGAATAAAGCGATTTCACAAGGTATGCGCACCATGCGTGAAGACGGTTTGATTTCTATTTATAACGGCGAAACATCGGTAGACGAGGTGTTGCGCTATACCTGATGCGTTGTAAATGGCCTGATGTGTATGAATTTTTAATCCGGGAGTAATGATAAAATGGTAGAAATGGCTGATTTGCTGCAGTTGGTGGTCGATGAAGGCGTAAGTGACTTGCATATTGAAGTAGGCGCTCCGCCGACCGTGCGTCTGCATGGTAATATGACCCCGCTCGACTTGCCGGCGTTGACCGCAGAAGATACGGAACGGCTGGTAAAATCTTTTGCGTCAGAAATCCATATCCAGAAAATTCAGGAAGTCGGTTCAGTAGACTTTGGTTTTGCTTTTGGCGAACAGGCACGTTTTCGTGTAAGTGCTTTTAAGCAAAAGAACTGCTATGGTACGGTGTTGCGTCAGATTCCCAATACGCTGTTGACGTTTGAACAGCTGGGGTTGCCGGAATCAGTCAAAAATCTGCTCTACCGCCCCCGTGGAATGGTGTTGGTGACCGGGCCGACCGGTTCTGGTAAATCTACGACGCTGGCTTCGATGATCAACGTGGTCAACGAAGAACGGGCCTGCCATATCATCACCGTTGAAGACCCGATCGAATTTTATCATCCCCACAAAAAGAGTCTCGTTATCCAGCGTGAAATCGGTTCCGATACCGTAAGTTTTGAAGATGCGCTGCGCCGGGCGCTGCGCCAGGACCCGGATATTATTCTGGTGGGGGAAATGCGTGACTTGGAAACTATCGAAGCTGCCGTGACCGCAGCCGAAACCGGGCACTTGGTGTTCGGTACGCTGCACACCACCGGGGCGGCTGAAACGGTTGACCGTATCGTGGACGCCTTTCCGACTACGCAGCAGCAGCAGATCCGTACTCAGCTGGCATCGTCGCTGATTGCGGTGATTTCTCAGGAATTGCTGCCCCGCTGCGATAAAAAGGGGCGTATCGCTTCTTTTGAAATCATGATCCAGACACCCGGTATTCAGGCGCTGATCCGTGATAATAAAACTTTCCGTATCACCTCCGAGCTGCAGACCGGGGCCAAATACGGTATGAATACTATGGATATGCACTTGTTTGAATTGTACAAACAAGGTAAAATAGCGTATGAAGAAATGGTCAATATGGCCCGTGATCAAGCGGACTTGATCAAGAAAGCCAAAGACCTGGCCGAGGGGCTGGAGTAATTCAGAACAATAGCAGGAGAGTAATATGCCGCAATATAATTATATAGCTGTAGAAGAAAAAAGCGGTCGTGAGGTAAAAGGTTCCATTGAGGCCGCCTCCGAGTCCATCGCCGCTGCAGAGTTGCGCAAAGAGGGGCTTTTTGCCACCAAGATCAAGGAGGCATCCGCCAAGAAAAAAGGCGGAAGTTTGAACATAAATCTGGATTTCCAATTCGGTCCGGCAGTGATCAAGCGTAAGCAGCTGATGGTGATCACCCGTCAGTTGGCAACGCTGCTGGAAGCCGGTTTGCCGCTGATCCGTTCGCTGCGTACCTTGCAGCGGCAGTGTAAAGACAAAATGGCGCAGAAGGTGCTTTGCGGAGTGGCGGATTCGGTGGAAACCGGTTCGACTTTTTCGGAAGCGCTTTCGCTCTATCCGGCGACTTTTGACCGTCTGTATTTGAACATGGTGCGCGCCGGGGAAGCCGCCGGGGCCATGGAAACGATTTTGAGCCGTTTGGCCGGGTTTATGGAAAAGACCGCCCGTTTGGCCGGTAAGGTCAAGTCGGCCATGATCTACCCGTCGGTGGTTATCTCAATTGCCTTGCTGGTTACTACGGGGTTGATGATCTTCATTGTGCCGAGCTTTACCAAGATCTTTACCGAACTTTTGGAAGGCGACCCGCTGCCGGGGATCACGCAGTTTCTGATCGATGTGTCGGAATGGATGAAGACCCGATGGTACTTTCTGGCGGCGGCACCGTTTGTGATCGTCATTACGTTGAAAGTAACCTATAAAACCAAGTACGGCAAATACGGTCTGGACTGGGTGATGTATTACATGCCGATTTTAGGTCCGATCGTTTCCAAGACGGCTATTTCCCGTTTTGCCCGTACCTTGGGGACGCTTATGGCCGCCGGGGTGCCGGTGCTGAACGCATTGATCATTGTGCGTGATACATCCGGAAACGATCTGGTGGCCCGGGCGGTTATGCGGGTGCATGAGTCGGTCAAGGAAGGGGAAGGTATTTCCAAACCGCTGGCTGCAAGCAACATTTTTCCGCAAATGGTTATCAGTATGATCGAAGTAGGTGAAGAAACCGGGCGGATGCCGGAAATGCTTGACAAAGTAGCCAATACCTACGACGAAGAAGTGGATAACGCCGTGAACGCATTGACCTCATTGCTGGAACCGATCATGATCGTGGTGCTGGCTGTGATCGTAGGGACGATCGTTATCGGGTTGTTTGCTCCGCTGGCTACGATCATTCAGAAGTTGTCTTAATCAATCAGATTTGCAACAGGCACAAACATGAGTACAGACCGTTCCAATGTGTATACGGTAGTGATGGCTGGCGGCCGGGGAGAACGTTTTTGGCCGCAGAGCCGCCAGAATTGCCCCAAACAGCTGCTGCGTCTGCTGGGCAGTTTAACTTTGATTGAGCAGACGGCGGCCCGGATGTTGAGTGTTTCATCGCCGGAAAACTGTCTGGTCATTACCAATATAGATTATGTGGAGCCGATGCGTTCGCTGCTGCCGATGCTGCCGCCGGAAAATATTATCGGCGAGCCGGTCGGTCGGGATACCGGCAGCTGTCTGGCGCTGGCTGGCGGAATCCTGGAGAGCCGCGGCGTCAGCAACGATGCTGTGATCATTGCAACCCCGGCCGATCACAGTATCGGCAGCATACCGGGCTTGAGCCGCACCCTGCTGCAAGCTGTTGACGTGGCATCGAGCTGCGATGCTCCGGTTTTGATTGGTATAAAACCGGATTTTCCCAGCACCGGCTACGGTTATATGCGCTGCGGCAGTGTATTGGATTACGGCGACGGTTCAGTGCGCTTTTATGCTGCAGACAGCTTCCGGGAAAAGCCCACGACTGCGGAAGTTGAAGCGATGCTGCAGGAAGATATCTGGCGTTGGAACAGCGGGATCTTTGTCTGGACGCATGGGGTTTTCAAGCGGGAACTTGCGGAGCATGCCCCGGAGCTTTCGGCGATAGTTTCAGCGGTTGGGAAGATAAAAAACAGCCGCCAGCTGATGACCTATCTGCGGGATAAATTTGCAGATGCACCCAATATATCCATTGATTATGCGTTGATGGAAAAAGTTGATTATATGGTGGTTGCCGAGTGCGATTTTGATTGGGCCGATATCGGCAGCTGGACGGCGCTGCGCTCGCAGATCCGGGCTGACAAAAATAATAATGTAGTGCGGGGGCTTTATGCCGGAATGGATACCGAAAATTGCATCGTTGTCGGCGATAATCAACACTTGATCGCGACAATAGATGTCAAGGATCTTATTATCGTCAATCAGGGGGATGTGACGTTGGTTTGCAGCGAAAAATCCGCTCAGCGGGTCAAAGATTTAGTCGCTGAACTGGACGAAGACCCCACTATGCGCAAGTTTTTGTAAGAATACTACGGTTGGACGATGAAATTTCTGCTTTTGAATATTGGCAATACGCACACGCAATGGGTTTTTGTCGATAGTTCGGTCTGGGATCCTCAGGATGTTTCGGAGCTGGCTACCGCCGACTGGCAGGCGGATCTGCGCCGCTTGCCGGAGGTTCCGGAGGGGTGTCAGGTGTGGGCATCAAGTGTGGTTCCATACGCCAAAAATCTGCTCGCCAGCAGCGGTAAATACAGCTCATTGCATTGGATCGATGCCGTTGCCGGAGCAGCAGCGGGATTGGATTTTTCGCTGGTCGATACTTCCACGTTGGGTGCCGACCGCATTGCCAACGCCGCTGCACTGCTGCAAGGGGAGCTGCCGGCAGGCAATTTTGACTGCGGAACGGCCGTAACTTTGGAAGTTGTGCTGGAAAACGGAGTTTTTGCCGGTGGAGCGATCCTGCCCGGGCGCAAACTTATGCGCAGTGCGCTCAATCATGGCACGGCTGCTTTGCCGGAATTGCCGCTGGATTATCCGCTGCCGGAAAAATTCGGCTGCAACACGCTGCAAGCTTTGTCGCTGGGGATCGATGGCGGAATCGTGGGCATGGTGAGGGAGCTGATCACCCGGGCCCGGAAGCAGGGGATTAATAACTTTGTGGCCTCCGGCGGTGATGCGGCCTATTTCTGCCGGGCGCTGCCGGAGCTGGCAGCCGCCGGAAATGAGTTTACTCTCTATGGAATATATTGCATAGCCCGGGCTGCGGCGGACAAGTCACCGAAAAAGAGTGAAAATTAAGTGCGGAAAGTGGCATAAAGGCTGCTGGCGTGGTATATTACCAGAGTGTGATCGCAATTAAAAATAAATAATTAAATTTTTTATGGAGAATATAGATTATGAAAAAGTTTGAAGAGCTGTTTGCTGAGCTTAAAGCCAAAGCTGCTGACGGCAATCCGGAATCCGGAACTGTCCGGGAATTGGCCAAGGGCAAACACTTTGTGGGCAAAAAAATCGTGGAAGAAGCCGGTGAGGTCTGGATCGCCGCCGAGTATGAAGGCAAAGAACGAACTGCCGAAGAAATTTCCCAGCTTTTGTATCATTTGCAGGTGATGATGATCGCCAATGATATTGAACTGGATGATGTGTATAAATACCTTTGATGTGTGAGAAAAGAGATTGAGTAAAATGCTGCAATTTGCTATTCCCAATAAAGGTGCGCTTTCTGAAGGCGCAGTGCAACTGCTTAAAGCCGCCGGTTACAAGTGTTCCCGGTACAGCCGTGAATTGATCATCAGCGATCATGACAACGGCATTGATTTTGTTTTTTTGCGTCCCCGTGATATTGCCACTTATGTGGGACGGGGCATCATTGATCTGGGCATCACCGGTCGGGATCTTACTGCTGACAGCCGTATGGAGGTTGCGGAGCTTCTGCCGCTCAATTTCGGCCGCTCCCGTTTTTGTTACGCAGTGCCCAGGGAATCCGATTTGACGCCCGATAAGTTCGATGGGCTGCGCATCGCCACAAGTTATCCGGAAATCGTGCGGCAGGATATGGCTAGGCGGGGCTTTACCACGCAGATCGTGCGGCTGGATGGAGCGGTGGAAATTTCCGTACAGCTGGGCGTGGCCGATGCCATTGCCGATGTGGTCGAATCCGGCCGCACGCTGGTGGAAGCCGGTCTGAAAACGGTCGGCGATGTGGTCATGGAATCCGAAGCGATCGTGATCGGTCGCGATGAAAAACTTCCGCAGCAGCCGGAAGTCAGAAAGATCCTCTCCCGGTTGCGGGGGGTGCTGGTCGCCAGAGATTATGTTTTGATCGAATACAATGTACCCCGCAATATGCTCGAAGAATGCTGCAAGATCACACCCGGTATTGAATCGCCGACGATTTCGCCGCTGAGCAATCCGGATTGGGTGGCCGTAAAAGCGATGATCAAAAGCGGTAAAACCAATGTGATCATGGATGAATTGCAGGAAAAAGGCGCGAAAGGTATTTTTGTAACTGCACTTAATTCCTGTCGTATATGACAGAACAAAAGGATTTGTATGATGAGCGATAGAATTCTCAATACAGCCCATCAGGTTTTTGCTATAGAAATTGATGCGCTGCACGCTGTGGATAAGCAGCTTGCCGGTGAATTTGTGGAATTGGTCAAACGTTCCTGTGCGGCTCTTGACCGGGGCGGAAAACTGGTCTTGACCGGCGTCGGCAAAAGTGGTTATATTGGCAAGAAAATTGCAGCTACGCTCTCAAGTATTGGATCCAGTGCGGTTTTTATGCACCCAGTGGAAGCTCTGCATGGCGATTTGGGGATCATGCGCAAAGATGATCTGCTCATTGCCATAAGCTACAGCGGCGAAACCGATGAATTGTTGCGGATGATCACTCCGGCCAAACGTTTGGGCGTGGAATTGGTGGCGATTTGCGGCAAAGCCGATTGCCGGTTGGGCAAACTCAGCGATTTAGTTGTGCCGATGAAGGTGGAGCGGGAAGCGTGTCCGTTTAATCTGGCGCCGACCTCCACGACTACAGCTCTGCTGGCATTGGGCGATGCCTGGGCAATGGTCATGCTGCAGGAACGGGGATTTACCAAAGAAGATTATGGACGCTTCCATCCCGGCGGGGCGATCGGACGCATGGTCACTATGCATGTGAAAGATATTATGCGCTCCGGCGATCGTTTTGCTATGGTTGCGCCGGATACTGTGGTGCGGGAGGCATTGTGCCAAATGGGACACGCCCGGTGCGGATCAGCGATCGTTACTGATGCCGAAGGCCATCTGCTGGGGATCTTTACCGATGGCGATTTCCGGCGTGCTGCCGAAAAAGACATCAATGTGCTGACCCGCAAGATGGCAGACGTTATGACCGCCGATCCGCTGGCGATCGACAGCGAGGCGTTGGCAGTAGAAGTCATCCGGATGGTGGAAAAACACAAGATCAGCGATGTGATCGTAGTGGATAAAGATCGCAAAGTTGTAGGTTTGATCGACGTGCAGGATCTGCCCGGGTTGAAACTTATGTAATTGTAAGGAGTTTGGATATGATGGTAAAAGGATTGTTGAAGAAGCTGGCAGTGCTGGGAATTGCCGGAGTCATATCGTTGAATGCAGCAGCTGGTGATGCGGCTCCGGCGGCTGAGCCGACTCCGGCAGTTGCCGAAAAGAGTGAATGCAGCTGCAAGCAGAATTTTTACAATATGGGCCGTGGTTTGACCAATATCGTTACCTGCTGGCTGGAAGTTCCCCGTTGTTTGATTTATCATAACAGTCAGGTACCGGTAATGGGGCTGGTGGTCGGAGCTTGCCAAGGCGCTGGTATGACGGTAATCCGGGCCTTTGCCGGAGTTGCTGATTTTGCCAGTTTCGGTTTTATGACTGATTCGATTTACCAAAGCTGCCATGATTTTGGCGAATGGGTATGGGAATCTCGTTGGGTTCCCAAAAACTGACGGGAGCTTGCGCGGATGAAAAAACTGCCGCTGGTGTTGTTGGCCACTCTGTTGTGGGGGTGTGCCAGTGTGGAAACGGAAGCTGAAAAAACTCCGGAACAGCCATCGGCAGTTGTGCTGTCTCAGCTGCCGGTGAGTTCAGCGCTTGGCGGCAGTGATCCGCTGGAGGGATTCAACCGCACTGTTTTTTACGGTGTGGACTTTTTTTACTACTACCTTTATCGTCCCGTCGGGTATATTTACGGCTCGATCATGCCCCGGTATGGGATCAGAATGATCAACAATGCGACCGGCAATCTGGAATTTCCCCGGCGTTTTTTAAGTTCGCTGCTGCAGGGTGAACTAACTTGGGCGGGAACGGAGTTTTTACGTTTTCTTACCAATTCTACTATCGGTATAGGTGGATTATTTGATCCGGCACGTTACTGGTTTGATTTGCAGGAACACAACGAAGATTTCGGGCAGGCGTTTGCCCGCTGGGGAATCGGGCAGGGGTGTGTACTGCAGCTGGCTTTTTCCAGTAATATCCGGGATGCCGTGGGGATGGCATTTGATTATGTAACGGATATAAAATCGTATTTTTACGGTGGGCAGGCATTTACTTTTCTCAATCGCGGTCTGGATGCTTTCGGGCAGTACGATGTGGTTCGCCAGTCAACTTTTGACAGTTATCAGGCGTTCAAAGATTATCAGCAGATGATCCGTTACTGGCAGGTCAATAACTTTGCGCCGCAAACGTGCTATGTGGAGCTTGATGAAAATGGCCGCTCGGGGCAGTCTGATAAAACGTCGGCAACGCCGAAGAGCGGTCTGCATAAATTGCCGGAGTATTATTCGCAGACGCCGGAAATCGATACTTTGCGGGCGGCCTGGATGCGTCCATCAATGGAAAGTATCTGGTCACGTTTATCGTTTTTCAACAGCGATTTTGCCAATCAAGCCCGGTGCGGCAGCGTGGAAATTGCGCCGGAGCGGGAAATATCTTACCGCTATTGGCTCTGTCCGAATGTACCGCAAGCTCCGCTGGTGGTGATCCTGCCCGGACTGGGCGGCTTTAATACAGCCGATACAGCGCAGGCGCTGGCAGAATTGTGCGTAAAAAATAACCTCAGTGCCCTGATTGTCAGCAATACTATGACCTGGGAGTTTGCCGAAGCATTTGATTCGCCCATGGGCTATGCTCCCGAAGATGCGGAAAAATTGGAAATGCTTTTAGGCAAGGTGTTGCAGGATCTGGCGCAAGAGGAAACTGAGTATAAGCCAGCCGGTTTGATGCTCATGGGCTATTCGCAGGGCGCACTGAATGCACTTTTTATGCTGGATCGTCAGCGGCGCAAGCTGGGCGATCTTAAATTTGACCGGGTATTGGCGATCAATCCGCCGGTGGATATGCTCAAGGCGTTGAACACGCTGGATGGTTATATGCGCTCAATGGATGAAGAACGCGTGGAAAAAGCTTTACCGCAGCTGCTGGAGGCCGCCGGTAATTATATGTATAATTCCCGGCAGTCGGCAGAGATCCGCAAAGGCCGCCGCACTGTCTGGCTGGAGCCGCAGCCGGGCGAAAGTCAGCCCCGCCCCGCCATGGCCGATCAGGTGCCGATCGAACGGCAGGCAGCAAAGATATTGATCGCTTACAGCTTCAAACGTTCGTTGGAAGATTTGCTGGTGGCCATGCATCACCAACAGCCGGTCAATGGCATAAAAACACCTTATCAATGGGGAAACCGTCAGGCGTTGTATGATGAACTGGCGACGTGGAATTATTTGGCATATTGCCGGAATGTGCTGCTGCCTTATTACCGGAAGCAGGATAAAAATCTGACCTTGGAAAAACTCAACCGTTCCGCAGGTTTGCACGCATTGAGCGATACCTTGCAGCAAAGTCCGCAACTTTTGGTCATACATAATGCGGATGATTTTTTGCTGGATGCTGCTGACCGGGAGTTTTTGCAAAAGAATTTGCAGGAGCGGCTGCTGATGTTCGACCACGGCGGGCATTTGGGTAATCTTTACCGCAGTGATGTGCAGAAAAAAATCGTGGAATATCTGACTGCAGTTCCAGCTGCCCCCCAATCGGCTGCCGCAAAGCGCAAGTAACTCTTACTTGCTGCGAGCTTATGTGTTTATTATTTGGCCGGAGCGTTACGGCGTTCAGTTTCCAGCGGTACGCCAGGCAGCAGTTTTTGTTCAGCGTAATCCAAACCTTCCTGAGCGATTTCGCCGCCAATGATCTTGACTTCGCCGGTCTGCGCATCCCGGAAAAGCAGTGGAGCCCGGTCGCTGGTGCGGTAAACTTTATTAACTTCCAGCTCGCCATTCCAGTCGTACACCTGATAGCGGAAAAGTTTGGTCGTTACCGGCAGCAATATGTGCAGTTGGTTGAGGGTATCCAGTTCGCAAGAAGGTTTTTCCCGCCCCAGCATCAATCCCAGATGTTTGAATGAATAGATGAGCTTGTCATCTTCGATAAACAAAAAGAGAAATATTTCCGATTTATCCTGCAATCCCCGCAAAGTGTATTTGCGCAGCTGAACATTTTCGCTCAGGCTTGATCCGGCCAGTTTGGGCACGCCAAAGGTACGGGTCCAGAAAACTTTCCCGTAAGATATGTCGAACATGCAGCGGTTGCTTTGGTATTCATTTTTCAGCATCGGGTGGGCAATAAAAACCCGGATCCGGTAATATCCTACTTTCTGCAGGTCGATCCATTTGCTCAGATTGACCCGTATGCGGTGGTCAACGCCCGGGCGCAGGATCATGCCGCGCAAACTTACCTTCGCTCCGGAACCTTTGACCGGGCGATCGTGCATATCAGTCAATTCGATTTCCATGTGGCCGTTGAATTCGGCTTCGGATCCGAAAACCAGCACTTGCCCGGAGCTGTTGCGCATGGTCAAATGAGCAACTACCGGTTCGTAAAGCATGTAATTTGACCGGGACATTTCCAGATTCATTACAATATCTGCCGGCAGCACTCCCACCCAGATAAACAACATGGCAAGTAATAAGAATCTGCTCATAAAAAGTAAACTCCTTATTGAAGTTTTTTATAAATCGCTGCAGCCACAGCTGCCGCATCAATGTTGTGGCACTCAGTGGTAACAAGTTTGCATTTACGGTGCATACATTTTATACAGTTTAAATCCCCCCGCTGGAAAATCGTGTGGATATCTCCAAAAGGTCCCGTCAGATTGGGATTGGTAGGTCCATAAAAACAGACTACCGGGATCTGCGCTGCCGCCGCTATATGCACCGGACCGCTGTCGTTGGCCAGCAGGAGTTTGCAGCGCCTGATCAATTCGATCAATTCCCCCAAATCAGTGGATCCGGCCAGCGAATATACCCGGTCGGAATTGGTCAGCAGCCGGATCGTTTCCGCATTTTTCTGATCCGCCGGAGCGCCCATGATGACAAACTTGGCTTCCGGATTCATTTCGGCAGCCAGCGTCACACTTCTGGCGAAGAGTTCCGGCGGAAACGTTTTGCTTTCCCAGCGGGCGCCGGGTGATATGCCGATAAGCAGATCATTTTCTGCAATGCCTAACCGTTCCAGCTTGGGACGCAAAGTTTGATAGTGGCGCTGGCTGCTGGAAATAGTCGTTTGGGTGCGCATGGTGCCGGTGTGGAAGAATCTTTCCACCAGCAATTGATTGCGCCGTACTGCGTGGAGCCGCAGATTGACCTTGCACCAGCGGTGATAAAACCAGCGGGCCATGGGCTCGCGCGGGCGGGCAAAGCCGATCACCTTGCCGCGGGCGATCCGGGCGAACAACGCACTGCGGAACAAGCCCTGAAAATCAAACACATAATCATAAGGATCTTTGCGCAGTTCTCTGGCCAAAACAATAAATTCCATAAGCATGGAAGATACTCTGCCCAGCTCCTGCCGGCGGAACAATATCTTGCGTCTGACCGGCACCGGAGCGTAATCCAGAGCATCGGCAAACGCCGGGTGGATCAGCCAGTCGAATTCCGCATTGGGGAAGAGTTCCTGCAAGCGGGCCACGGCCGGAAAAACATGAAATATATCGCCCAGACTGCTGGGTTTAACGATCAGTATCCGTTTGACATCCTCGGAATAGGCGTTGCTGACAGATGCTGATTTACGATTATTTTTCATAATTTATCACTCACCCAGCGCCAGCCGGTTGGCCAGCCGTTCCGGCAGGCCGGCCGCCAGCACTTTTTGCTGGGCACTGGCTATATCGTAAGGTACGGCGTAACGGGTTATGATGCGCGCAGTATCGTCAAACACGGCAAACGATGCCCGGGGGTCATGGTTGCGCGGCTGCCCGATGCTGCCGATATTGAAGAGATACTTGCAGCCGGGTTCCAGTTTGACCGCAAAAGTATCCATTTGATCAAAATTACCGGGCAGGGCGTTGTTTATCTGTACCCAGTCCGGAACTTCTTCCACACCCCGCATCGGCCCGGCTGCAAACGGCCGTTTGCAGAAAGCCACCGGCACATGCGAGTGCCCGCAGAAGCAGAGCTGAGTAAGCTGATACGAAAAGTTATCTATGGCGTGGTAGGCATCAAAAACATACCCCCAGGAATTTGGCGAATCGAGCGTGGCATGAACAAACGTCATCGGCATACCCGGCAAGGTCATACGCAGCGGGGCAGCCCCCACCCAGCGGCGTTCTTCTATAGTCAACTGACTGCGGGTCCAGAGGATAGCTTTGCGGGCGTTGGGGTTGAAGCCTTCCATTTCCTCATCGTCCAAAGCTGTATAATCGTCATGATTGCCACGGACCATGGCAATCGGATTGAGGTCGTTGACCATGTGCAGACAAAGCTGAGGCTCGGCGTTGTATCCTACAATATCCCCCAGCGACACATACTTATCCACACCCACGGATTCGCATACCGCCAAAACCTGCTGCAATGCGTCGGCATTGGCATGAATGTCACTTAAAATTGCAATCTTACTCATACAAACAAACTATCCATAATGCTTGAGGTCTTTTTTTATTGC
Organism: Lentisphaerota bacterium; assembly: GCA_015061575.1. Lineage (GTDB taxonomy): Bacteria > Verrucomicrobiota > Lentisphaeria > Victivallales > Victivallaceae > SIG78. Next base: position 30,933 of record SUWF01000011.1, on the reverse strand, counting down.
CTCGTTACAAAAAATATCCAAATAAAGGCAGCTGTTGAGATAAGCCGGATTCTGTTCCGGTTCCGTAAAGAACCGGCGGCAATCATCTGTCTATGCGACCAGAACCCGGAACTTGTAGCGTTGCGAGCAGCAACTCGTTCCCTATTTGGTCTTGCTGCGGAAGGGGTTTGCCTGTGCGGCGCCGCTTTCGCTGAGCGTCCGGCGGGCTCTTACCCCGCCTTTTCACCCTTACCGGAAAATAAATTCCGGCGGTTTTTTTTCTGTTGCACTTTCCTTCCTGCGGCTTATAGTCCGCAGTATCCTTCTTTCACACTTGCGGCGAACCCTGGGTGCTGAAAAGGACTTCCTGCTCTATGCAGTCCGGACTTTCCTCCCCCGGAACCAAGTCCGGGAGCGATTGCCTGTCAACCGCTGCTAACAGATAAATATACCACAAATGAGCTAATATTCAAGTAAAGCTTGATGTTTTTTAACTTTTTTCCTGTTTTTTGTCGGGTTGCCGGGTTGCTGCAGTGGTAATATTCTCTCTGATGGCTATAGTAATATATAGTGCGGTAAAAGGCGGCTTTGCGATTTGAAGAGGCCCCGCATAAAATAATTTTTTTATCAGGAGAGGTTTTTATCAAGTTATTCGCTTGGCAAGGAATGATTTTTGATTACCTCACAGGAATATGCAAAAAAGTGATTTCAAGTTGCTCAATGCGGATGCGTTTGAGCTTTTTTTCCGTTATTCGGAACATGCGCCCCGGGTCAGCTGTGAGGTGCTGTGGAGTAATTTGCAGCTCTATATGGATACATATAACTGGCACTATCTGGCTGATGGAGAATATCTTTGGATAGTAAGTTTTGATCAGCAGTATCTTTTTTATCCGCTGGGCGGCGATATTGCTCCGGAGCGTTTGCTTGATTGGTTGAAAAATTTTGCTGAGTGCTGCCCCGGAGAGTTTACCTTGGGCGATGTGCCGCCGGATTATCAGCAAAAATTTCCGCAGGCGGCGGAATATCTGGCCTTGACTGCCGATCCGGGCGAAGCTGACTACATATATGATTTGTCGCATTTGCAGGCATTTTCCGGCAGCAAGCTGCGCAAACGGCACAATCAGGTGCGGCAGTTTGAACGAGAGTATGAAAATAATTATCGGGTCGAAAGTATAACCGTGGAGAGTTTGCCGGAAATCATCGATTTCAGCGCAGCTCTTTCTGCAGAGTATTGGGCTGACGGATCGGGTCTGGAAGAAAAACTGGCTATGGAAAGATTGCCGGAGCTTTGGAGCCGCTCTCAGCATGGTTTGCTGGGGGTGATGCTTAGAGTACGGGAACAACTGGCAGGTTTTGCCATCTGCGGGCGGACTTGGCAAAATATGGCAGTGGTGCATTTTGAAAAAGCCGACCATAAATACCGGGGCTGCGGAGCCAAACTTACCGCTGCGCTGACTGAATATTTGCTGCAGAATGGTTTTTGCAAGATGAACCGGGAACAGGATCTCAACGATCCGGGATTGCGGAGGGCCAAACAGGCGCTGGATCCGGAGTATTTGTATTGCCGTCAAACGTTGAATGTGCCGGAGGGATTGCTTAAATAAACTTTTTTCTTGCGTATAATGATTATGTATGGTATATTATAGTATGGGGCTGTTGAAAAGACAGCTCTTTTGGTGAATGCTCTCAAAAAAATCAACAGGATAATTAAAAATGAGTATTGATTTGTTGGTGCTGACTTTGTTGGCGGCAAGTGCGGCCGGAGCTTTATTGTGCCGCAGAAATGACAAGCTCGCTTCCTGCCTCGGCGGGGGAGGGGGCGTATTGGCCTTATTGATCAAGCTGGTCGGATTGTTTTCCGGTTCGCTGCTGTCGGGGTGTTTTCAGCTGCCGATCTGCCTGGTGGGGATCGCGGCAGCCTGTCACTCCCCGGGCTATATGAGTGATCATGGTAAAAAGCGGATGAGTTTGTATTGGTTCTGCTTTGATTTGACTTTGCTGGCCATGCTGGCAGTGACCATGCTGGGCAAGGGATTCACTTTTCTGGTCGCCTGGGAAGTTATGGGGCTGGCCAGTTTTGCATTGGTGGCATTTGACTGGCGCAAAGAAAATGTCCGGCAGGCAGCGTGGATCTATCTGCTGGCTTGCGAAGCCGGCGGTTTGCTGCTGATTTGGAGTTTGACGGCCGGGCAGGCGGCACCGCCGGCAGTTTTGGCCGCGCTTATCGTGATCGCCTTCGGGCTGAAAGCCGGTTTTCCGCTGCTGCATGTGTGGCTGCCGGAAGCGCATCCGGCAGCTCCGGCGCCGGTTTCGGCGTTGATGTCGGCGGCTATGATCCCGCTGGGATTTTACGGCATAATCAGCTGGGTGCCGGAAGTTATGAATGCTGTTGCTGCCGGTTGGGTGTTTTTCTTTCTGGGAGCGATCGGGATGCTGGGCGGAATCATGTTTGGAGCTGCTCAAAGCGATCTCAAACGTTTGCTGGCTTACTCCAGTGTGGAAAATATCGGCATAATCACGCTGGCATTGGCTTTGGGAATATTAGGCAGCAGTATAAATAATTCAATCATAACGCTTTTTGCTTTTACCGGCGGGATGCTGCATTTGATCAATCATGCTCTGCTTAAATCGACGCTTTTTCTGGGGGCCGGTTCGGTTTATAAATCCATGCATACGCTGGATATGGATGTGATGGGCGGTTTGAGCAGAAAACTGCCTTGCACCGGTTTGATGTTTACGCTTTCTTCATTAGGTATTTCTGGATTGCCGCCATTTTGCGGTTTTACCGGAGAACTGCTGATCTATATGGCGGCATTCTGCGGTATAGCGACTGCTTCCGGCGGCATTTTTGCTGTGTGTGTGGCCACGGTGGTGCTGCTGGCGTTGACCGGTGGGATGGCTGCGGCAGCTTTCAGCAAAACTGTTTCGGCGGTTTTTGCCGGTGAACCCCGCAGTCAGGCGGCCGAAAACGCTGCCACAGAAAGCAATTCCATGGTGTTGGCGCAGCTTATTACCGGAGTGCCGGCGCTGGCTATGACGCTGGCGGCTCCCTGGCTGGCGGCCGGAGTGCTGTCAAGCTTGTGGGAGGAAGATCCGGCACGTCAGATGCTGCTTTTCCCGCCGTTATTTTACAACAGTTTGTTTGCTGTTGCCCTGGTTTTGTTAACTGGCGTACTGTTGTTCATCCGTTGGAAAATGCTCAATCGCAGCCGGGCGGCAGGGCCAACCTGGGATTGCGGATTTGCTGCTCCGACCGGACGTATGCAATACACAGCAACGGCGTTTATTCAACCGTTGGCTGACCTTTTCAATGAAATATTGCAGCAGAAAAAGTCGCTCCAAAAGCCGCAGGGCCTCTTCCCGGAACACGCTGAACTGTCAGTCGAAACCCCGGATGGGCTGGGACGTTTGGTGTGGAAACCGGTTTTTGGTTTTTTCAGCGCAGTATCCGACAAAGTGCGGCATTTGCAGTCCGGATTTCTGCATGTGTATATATTGATCATGGTGCTGGCGATAATGCTGATGCTGCTGGGGTGTTTTTTGACCGGCAGCAAGAGTGACAGCAAGCGTGCGGCAGCGGCAGTAAATATGGAGCAAGTCAATCATGAGTGAAAAATATTTTTCTTTGCTGTGGATCGTTAATTTGCTGGCAGCGCTGGTGTTATCGCCGCTGCTGATCGGTATTATCAACAAAACCAAAGCGTTTTTTGCCGGCCGGAAAGGCCCCCGGCTGCTGCAGCTTTATTACGATTTGAACAAGCTTTTGAAGAAATCCGCTGTTTACAGCACTTCCAGCGGGTCGGTGTTCAAACTGGCCCCCTGGGGAACTTTGGCGGCAACCGTGCTGATGCTCTTTTTGCTGCCGGCAGGTTGTATAGTATCGCCGGTTGCCTTTGCTGGAGATTTGGTGCTGTTCATTTATCTGGCCGGGATTGGGCGGATGTTGACGGTGCTGGCGGCGATGGAAACTGCGTCGGCCTTTGAAGGCATGGGCAGCAGCCGGGAGTGTCAGTTTTCCATGCTGGCAGAAGGCGTGCTTTTAACCGTGCTGGCGGCGCTGGTGATGTTGACCGGCAGTTTTACACTTTCCGGGTGTTTGACGGCGCTGGATCCGAAAAGCTGGTTGTCCGGCGGCACGGCAATGCTGTTTCTGGCATTGGCTTTTTATCTGGTGATGCTGTGCGAAAATTGCCGGATCCCGGTCGATGATCCGGAAACCCATTTGGAACTTACCATGATCCACGAAGCAATGATCCTGGATAACAGCGGCCCGGATCTGGCGGCCATCCATTATGCGGCGGCTTTGAAGCTCTGGGTGTTTCTTGCCTTTTTATCTACGCTGCTGCTGCCGAATCTTTGCGGTGGTATCGGGTTGAATATGGTGCTTTATTACTTGCTTATGTTGTTATTGTGTATTTCTGTAGGTGTGGTGGAATCCATTATGGCCCGCTATCGCTTTTTGAAAGTGCCTCAGCTGTTGGCGGGAGCTTTTGCAGTGGCGATGTTTGCGATCGTATTGGTAGCGATTTTTGGAAAGGAGGCAGTCAAGTGACTCATATAAGTGAAATAATTCTGGCAGTGTTGCTGCTTATAGATCTTGCGCTGGTGGCGTCCAGCCGGATGCTGCATTGCATCCATCTGGCGGCGCTGCATGGTTTGTTGATCGGACTTTTTCCGCTGGCGATGTGGGATTTTCAACACAATGGTATTCCCACGCTGGGGGTACTGTTGGTGGCTTTGATCGGCGGAGTGATCAAAGGTGCGTTGCTGCCCAGACTGCTGCGGCATGCTATGGATCATGCTAAGGTGCGGCGGGAGTTGGAACCGCTGGTCGGTTATGCCGGATCGCTGGCGATCGTGCTGGCGCTGTCGGCGCTGGCGTTCTATTTGTGGATCCGTACCGGGGTGGCGCCGGCCGGAACACCGGTGCTGGCGGCGCCGGTGGCATTTACGACCATGATTTCCGGGCTGTTTATTGTAATGGCCCGCAAAAAAGCTTTGACTCAGGTGGTGGGATTCCTGATTTTTGAAAATGGTATCACTGTATTTGGTCTGGGCATGGCCGTGGAATGTGGTCTGCTGGTGGAACTTGGTATATTGCTGGACGTGCTGGTGCTGGTTTTTGTAATGGGGATCGCCATGTTCCACATCAGCCGGGAATTTTCGCACATCGATGCCAATGAATTGACCCATCTCAACGAACTTGATGAAGACGAAGCCGATGATTCCGGTGAAAGTGAGGTTAAAGCATGATCACGCTGTTGTTGATATTTTTGCCGCTGGCCGGTTTGCTGGCGGTGTGGGGAGCCGGTGACCGGCTCAAGGTACATGTTTGGGTGATCAATATTACAGCGGTATTGCACTGTCTTGGGAGTGCGCTGCTGTGGATCATGCCGGAATGGGATGATGGATTGCCGGAAAAAATATATTCTCTGGTGGGACAGGATGTTTTGTCCCGGACGGTATTGAGCGTTATAAGCCTGTTATTTTTGCTTTCCGGTTTGCAGACTATAAAGTATTTCCCGATGGTGCGGCAGAAGTTTTTGGAAAATGCCGAAAAATTTCTTTCTCCGCAGCTGGTGGCGATTTGTCTGCTGGGCTTTTTGAGCAGTATGACGCTGGTGGCTGCCTCCCGCAACTTCGGTTTGCTGTGGGTGGCGATGGAAGCTACGACGCTGGCCAGTGCGCCGCTGATCATTTTCCGGCGCTCCGGTAATTCGCTGGAAGCGATGTGGAAGTATATTTTGCTTTGCTCGATCGGCATTGGTTTTGCTTTGTTCGGAACCATGCTGCTGGCGATCGCCGGCGGCAACAGCCACGGCGGCATGGATATGCTGCTGCTGGCCAACAGTAACATCCACCCGGCATGGTATAAAGCGGCTTTTGTATTTATGCTGGCGGGGTACGGAACCAAGATGGGGCTGGCGCCGTTTCAGGCATGGATGCCGGATGCTTACAGCGAGGCGCCGGGCGTGCTGTCGGTACTTTCATCCGGGGCATTGCTGGCCTGTTCATTTTTGGGAATAGTGCGGGTATTGGCGGTGGCTCCGGCGGAAGTGCAGAACTTCTGTAACAATCTTTTGATAATATTGGGGATATTTTCATTGGCCATGGCGGCATTTTTCATTATCCGGCAACAGGATTATAAGCGTATGCTGGCATATTCAAGTATGGAACACATGGGATTGGTTTCCATCCTCTGGGCATTGGGTTACGAGTGGGCAGCCTTGCTGCACATAGCAGCTCATGCTTTGCTCAAAGTGGTGCTGTTTATGGCGGCAGATAATATTCAGCTGGCCTGCGGAACTCAGCGCATAAGTTCGATCAGCGGTCTGCTGGGTATCAGCCGCCGCAATGCCATAACCTATCTGCTGGCATTACTGCTGCTGTGCGGTATGCCGCCGTCGCCGCTGTTTATTACCGAAATGGTTTTGGTCAAAGCGGCCGGGCCGGTGCTGGGGGCAGTGGTGCTGCTGTTGTTGTTTGTGGTTTTTGCCGGTATGACCTATCATGCTATGCGTATGATCATGGGCGAGCGGTGCAGCTGCCCGGCTTCTGCTTTGGAACTGCTCAAATTGGAAAAACTTACGTTTATTCCGATGCTGGTGCTGGTGTTTGTGCTGATTGCCGGCGTGGGTATGCTGTTGGGGGCGATCCTCAACGAAATGGGAACAGTTTTTTAAGGTAGGCTCAGGGAGTTGAATATGGATTTTGCAAGTTTCAAAAATACCGGAAAAATCTTATTGAAAGATATTCCACAGCATGATTTTGACCGTTTTCGGGATGTGTTGGCTGAGGCGATAAATCTGCAGAATTGCCGGGTAGGCGCACTGTTTGCCAGCACAGGCAAGCTTTACGCAATATTGATCGATCCAGCAGAAAAATCATTCAAAGCAGCCTGTACGGCGATAGGCAACAGTTATCCGGCTTTAACACCGCATATAGCGGCCTTTCATTGGTTCGAGCGCGAGATCTTTGAATCCGATCATATCAAACCGGAAGGGCATCCGTGGCTCAAGCCGATCCGGTTTGAAAATGCTCCGCAGCCCGGCGTAACTGATTATTTTACCTTGCAGGGCAACGCTGCACACGAAGTGGCAGTTGGGCCGGTGCATGCCGGGGTGATCGAGCCGGGACATTTCCGCTTTCAGTGCATGGGCGAAGATGTCTACTTTCTGGAAATCGAACTCGGGTATCAGCATCGTGGGATCGAAAAAATGCTGCTGACAGCTCCGGCCAAGCGGCACACTCATTTGATCGAAACAGCTGCCGGCGACAGTTCCATAGCTTACGCACTGGCTTACGACGGCATGGCGGCAGCTCTGGCACAGCAGCCGCGCAGCAAACTGCCGGAGCGCGCTCAAATATTGCGGACGCTGGCTTTGGAGCTGGAGCGCATTGCCAATCATGTAGGCGACATCGGGGCGTTGGCTGGTGATGTGGCGTTTTTGACTTCCAGTGCTTACTGCGGGCGCATCCGCGGTGATTTTTTGAATATGACTGCGATGCTCTGCGGAAATCGTTTTGGGCGCAATTATGTAACTTACAATGGTGTGGCGTTTGATCTGGGTAATAACAAACTGCCGTTTTTGCGGGATTGGTTTGAGCGCACAGTGGCGGATTTCAAAAACGCCTGGCAGCTGCTGGCCGATGATCCGGGCGTGCTTGACCGGTTTGAAAATACCGGTACGGTGGCGCCGGAAGTGATGCGCCAGATCGGCGCCGTTGGCGTGGCGGCCCGGGCAGCTGGTTTGGATATTGATGTCCGGCGAGATCTGGGCAATATCGGCGTGTATGATAAATTGGTTTGGCAGACCGGGCTCAAGCGCTCCGGCGATGTGATCGCCCGTTTGAAGTTGCGGCGGCGGGAACTGCGGGAATCCATCCGTATGGTGCGGGCATTGTTTACTATGCTGGAAAGCAATGCAGCCAGTGCCGCCTGGAGCGAAGATGCTCCGGCAGCTGACGGCAATATGATCCCGGAAGCTTTGGCTGTGACTGCAGTGGAAGCGTGGCGCGGCGAAGTTGTCTGCTGCGGACTGACCGGTGCTGACGGCAAGTTCAAGCGTATAAAGCTGGTGGATCCATCTTTCCATAATTGGTTTGCATTGGTATTGGCGCTGCGCGGGGAGCAGATATCGAACTTCCCGATTTGCAACAAGAGTTTTAATTTGTCCTATTGCGGGCATGATCTTTAAGGAGAATAGTCAGATGATTAAAGCATTGTGCGCAAGGTTGTTTCAAAAATACCGGACTAATAAATTTCCGGATGCTCCGCCCAATTTGCCGGAACATTTCCGGGGGCGCATTGAATTTGACCGCAACGATTTTACTGATGAAATCTGGCAGCAGACAGCAGCAAACTGTCCGGTGGATGCCATGGATAAAGAAAAAGTCTGCATCGACCTCGGACGGTGTATCTTTTGCGGAAAATGTCAGCAAATCAATCCGGCGATACGTTTTACCAGTGAATACCGCATGGGTACTATGCAGCGGGAAAATCTGCTGACCTATGGGCATAGTATTCAGCTGGATGAGCAGCTGGATGCCGGGATCAAGGCATTGTACGGCAAATCACTGCACATCCGGCAGGTTTCAGCGGGCGGTTGTGCGGCCTGCGAATTGGATTTTAACGTGCTGAATACTTTGGCCTGGGATATGGGGCGGTTCGGAATCAAAGTAGTTGCTTCGCCGCGTCATGCCGATGCGCTGCTGATCACCGGACCGGTTACCGATAATATGCGTACAGCACTGCTGAAGACCTACGCTGCCATGGGCGAACCCAAATTGGTGATTGCTTGCGGGGCGTGTGCCATATCCGGCGGGATCTATTACGACAGTCCGCACGCTGCAGGCGGGGTGGAAGGTATTTTGCCGGTGCATTTGTATGTGCCGGGCTGTCCGCCGCATCCGGCAACGCTGCTGGAAGCATTGGTGCGTTTTATGGGGCGTCGTCAACTGGATAACCGGGCTTGATTTATGCAGGTGAATCCGGAAATCGCCAGTGTGGTCAAACCCGATTCGTTCGGGGCAAAAATGGCGTTTAAAGTCCGCCGTAAAATCTACGGTAAACTGGCGGAAAATATCGACCTTGAACAGTTGGAAAGCATCCTTGATGTAGGTGTAACGGCGGATTCGCAAGCCGCCTATTCCAACTTTTTTGAATGTTTTTATCCGCACAGCGATCGTATATGCGCTTTGAGCGATCAGGATGCAAGTGCGCTGGAAAAACTTTTCCCCGGCTTGACCTTTGTGCAGGGCGACGGCTGCTGTTTGCCGTTTGACGATGATTCGTTTGACTTGGTCTTTTCGTCAGCCGTGATTGAGCATGTGGGGAATTATCATCGGCAGAAAGCGTTGATCGCCGAAGCGTTGCGGGTCAGCAGAAAATATGTGTTCATAACCACGCCCAACCGCTGGCATGTATTTGAATTTCACACCTATTGGCCGTTTTTGCACTGGCTGCCTAAAAAGTTACACCGTATGATCCTGAGGTGTTTGGGCTTGCGCTATTTAAGCAAAGAAGAAAATCTTAATCTGTTGAGTCGCCGGACGCTCAAACGTATCTGCAGAGAGTTGGGAATCAAGTACCAGATCATGACGGTGGATTTTTTGCTGATGCCATCGAATTTGCTTTTGCTGATCGAAAAAAATGATCGATAATAAAGAAAAGGAGTTTGTGGGTATGAAAATTTTTATCATGACCGATTTGGAAGGCGTATCCGGGGTGCTGGATAGCGAAAATTGCTGCTGGGGAACCGGCAAATACTACGAAAGCAGCCGGGTGTTGCTGACCGAAGAAGTCAATGCGGCAGTGCGTGGTTTTTTCAAAGGAGGTGCCGATGCTGTGGAAGTGCAGATCGGGCATCGTACCGACAGCATCGTTCCGGAACTGCTTGACAGCCGGGCGGCGCTTTTCAACGGTCGCCATGAACCGACCTGGCCGTGGAATCTGGATAAAAGTTTTGATGCGTTGGCATTTGTCGGGCAGCACGCCAAAGCCGGCAGCAGCTATTCGCATTTGGCACATACCGGCAACAAGCGCACGTTGGATCAGCGGGTAAATGGTATTTCCATCGGCGAATACGGCATGATGGCACTCTGTGCAATGGAACTGGGGATCCCCACGATTTTTGCTGCCGGTGAAGAAGCGTTGTGCCGGGAGGCCGAAGCGCTGACGCCGGGGGTGGTGACCGTAGCAGGCAAGCGCGGAGTGAATCCGGACAACGGTGAATCAGCCTCAATGACCTTTGCGCAATATCAGAAAATAAATTTGAGTGCCCGCCATGAACCGATAGCCAAAGTGCGTCAGGCGTTGGAAGCCGGAGCGGAAAAAGCAATGCTCAAGTTGCTCAGCGATCCCGACAGTTTTCATTATCCTGAAATCAAACCGCCCTATTATGTGGTGCGTGAATACCGTCCGGATCCGGACTCCAAAGAATATCCGGAAGCATTTGCCTTAGCCGGTTACTGTGATTCATTTATCGACGGCTGCAACAACATTGCTTACGGAAGCAACGAAAAACGCATCCCGCTGAGTGAAGTATTGGATCGCAAGCAATAAACAAAATCAAAACTCGTCAGCTGGAACGTAAAAAATCCAGCCGCAGCGGCCCGGGAAAATCCCGGGCTGTTGTCATTTTACAGATAAGCCAACGATGATCCGGCAAGCTATTACCGCAGCTGCGGCAATATACTCTTGCAGCACAACTTATCGAGCCTCCCGGGCGTGTGCCTGGCAACTCTGTCCGGCCAGCTGAATGATTGGTTGGCTTTACAGCAAATGCAGCTGCTGCATGGCTTGGAGCACTTCTTGGGGCTGCAGTTTTTTCATGCAGTTACAGCTGCCGGAGGGACAAACCCGCTTGAAACACGGTGCACACGGCTCCTTGTCAAATACAACCAGCCAGTTTTCTGCCACTGGCCCCGTTGCCCGATAGTCGGTGGGGCCGAAAACCGCCACGCCCGGCAACCCCAGCGCCGCTGCCAAATGCATGATCCCGGAGTCGTTGGCCACGCAGCCTTGGGCGGATTTTATAAGATTGTATAAATCGCTGAAAGTGGTTTCTCCGGAGAGATTGAATGCCCGGTTGAGCGGTAGTTGACTGATAACTTCGTCACCGATACGCCGTTCGGAGTTACTGCCTAAAACCGCAACGATCCCGCCTTGACGGATGTATTCAGCTGCCACCGCATTAAAATTGCTGCTGGCCCAGCGTTTGGCTGCTCCGTAAGCTGCTCCGGGAGCCATTAAAAGCAATTTGGGGTGTTGGCAGAAACTTTGCATTTTCAGCGAAAGCTGCCCCATGCTTAACGGCGAATTAAGTTGCGGCATCAAAGGTTCCGGACGGACTGCGCCCATGGCTTGCACTATCGATAAATACTCGTTGGTGTGGTGGCTTTCGTTAAGCATCCCCGGCTGCCATTGGGGAAATTTGAACGTTCGCTTCATCAAAAATCCCCGGCAGCGGGCCGACCGTCCATACAAATACTTTATACCTGCCCAGCGCATTTGCCAGGCATCACGCAGCGAATTACTGAAAAGTACTCCCACGCAACTGCCCAGCCGCTGGAGTCTGGCTACACTGCGCGCCGACCATTTGGCGTGCGCCCGGTCGATGGTTATAATGTGATCAACTCCCGGATAGAGCCGGTAAAGATCCGTTACCTGCGGCGGAGCAATAACGGTCAACGGTGCTTGTTGGGGCAATAAATTGCGCAGTGCTTTCAATGCCGGCAGGGTCATAACAGCATCGCCCAGCCAATTGGGGGAGCGAACTATTATTCCTTTGGCCAGTAATTCCGGTGCCAGCGGATTGGCCGCAAAACTCCGGGCCGGTGCCAACGCTGACGTGGTTTGACGTATAATACTCATAAACGTTGATTCAATATGAGTCAGAACTTATGGAGCGATCAATATTGCTGACGCATCCGTTGGGTTTTGACTTTGGGTTCTTCCAGATAGAGCATGTACCACATTTCGCCCAAAGCAGCGTTGGAGAAATTCTTGGTTTTGCCGTTGACCAACCGTTCCCAGTTGGCGTTGAGTACTTCGTTGGCACAGCGTTTTTTACTGTCGGCCAAAACTTTGATCGCCGCATTTATATCGTTGCGTTTGACCAATATCCAGCTGTAGAGAGCAAACAGCAGCACGGCTTGTTCGCCTTTGGCACGCTTAAGTTTGCCCTGGGCAAATTTATCCAGCTTGGGATCATTTTTGCGATACATGCGGGCAATACGCATGGCGCTGGAAGTCGGATCAAAAAAGAGACACTGACTCATGAGCGCATCAACTTTATCAAACTCTTTGATTTGATAATGAAACATCATTTTCATGGTGCTGATTTGTTTGGAAAGCAACGGGCTCCACAGATAATATTTTTTCAGAGTTTCGGTCATTTCCAAAGCTTTATGCACAGCTTGAGTTTGATCTTTTTCCACGGCGCTCTGCAGAAACTTCGGCGACATGCCGGGGCGCTGCTGCATCATGTTGATCTTGCGCTGCAGTTTGGCTTGAACTTCCTGCAGCTGGGTTTGAATGGCATTGTTGACTTTGTTGACCTGACGCCGGATAAAAAGACCGGCGGAAATCTGGATGGCCAGCAAGCTTACTACTCCGATAACCGACCCCCACGCCATGTTGTTCAAAGCATTACCGCTGAAAAAGCCCGCCAGCATACCCACAATCAAGGCAATAACGATTGTTAACATAATAAAGACTCCTGTTGTAAATTAATAAGTTACTGTATTTTTGAGGAAAAACTCCAAGTCCCCGGCAGATTATTTTTTTCTGCGTTGTTTCTGTTTTTCTTTTTTCTTGAGTTTAGCGATCCGTTTTTTCTTTTCCTGTTCTTTTTTGCTGATCGTCTGACTGGATCCGCCGAACGGATTGAATCCGCCCGCTGAAGGCATACTTCCCGGCATACCTCCTCCCAGCAATGACTTCATAAGCCCGCCTTTTTTCATCATTTTCCGCATCTGGTTGAATTGTCGTATGTATCCGGCAATTTTTTCCAGCGGCAGGCCGCAGCCTTTGGCAATACGTTTTCTGCGGGAGAAGTCGATCAGATCCGGATTGCTTCTTTCCTGCGGGGTCATGGAAAGCACCATCGCTTCCAGCCGCTTGAATTCCCGGGGATCGATCATGGCCGCCGCTTCGGAAAGCTGTTTGCCGCCGGGCAGAAACTTGAGCAAGCCTTCCAGACCGCCTAATTTATCAAATTGTTTGATCTGGCTTAAAAAGTCATTGAAATCAAATTCATTTTTGCGCAGCTTGGCCGCCAGTTTTTCCGCTTCCTCCTGATCCAGATCTGCGGCCGCCTTTTCCACCAGCGAAACCACGTCCCCCATGCCCAGTATACGCGATGCCATGCGGTCAGGGTAAAACACATCCAAATCATCGGTTTTTTCGCCGATACCTATAAACTTGACCGGACAGCCAGTGACTTGCCGGATGGAAAGCGCAGCCCCGCCGCGGGCATCCCCATCCAATTTGGTAAGGATAAAGCCGGTGAGATCCAACGCTTTGTGGAACGTATCCGCCACATGCACTGCTTCCTGCCCCAACGCTGCATCGGCTACCAGCAGCACTTCGTCAGCGCGCACGCTCTGGCGCAGGCGGATAAGCTCTTGAACCATGGCATCGTCGATTTCCAGCCGCCCGGCGGTATCAAGAATCACCACATTGGCGTGTTCAAATTTAGCTTTGCTGACTGCTTTGGCCGCAATATCGACGACGTTCAAATTGCCGCGTTCGGCATAAACGGGTATATTCAGTTCTTTGCCGAGGATCTCCAACTGATCGATAGCGGCCGGGCGGTAGACGTCGCAAGCGGCCAGCAAAACTGATTTCTTTTCTTTGTCGGTCAGATACTTGGCCAGTTTGGCGGCGGTCGTGGTTTTCCCGGAACCGTGCAGACCCACCAGCATGATCACAGTCGGCTGACTGGCCAGATTCAAACTGCCGACTTCGCTGCCCAGCAATTCGATCAAACGGTCATTGACGATCTTGACGACCTGTTGGCCGGGAGTGATGCTTTTCAGCACTGCTTCGCCCAGACAGTCCGTGCGGACTTTTTCCACAAAGTCCCGGGCGATTTCAATGTTTACATCGGCATCAAGCAAAGCCAGACGGATTTCGCGCATGGCTTCGGCGATGTTGCTTTCGGTCAAACGGGTCTCGCCCCGGAGCCGTTTGAATATCTCGCTGAATTTATCGCTCAGATTATCGAACATGAGTCTTTTTTCTCCAATTTTGAGTTTTCATATACAGTCATAACCTTTAATATAATACCTTTTTGGCAATTCTTCAAGCGCAAACGTGAATTTTCTGCAACTTGGAGTTGCAAAAATGGCTTATTAGTGTTAAATTATCCAATATTTTTCGTTTTTGGGCAATTTTTACAGTATAAATAAGGATTAAAAAATATGAGTACGCTTTCGATTGGTGATTTGCAGGCACGTTTCGGTTCTGAAAATGTTGAATTTTTTGCCGGTCCCGGCCAACTGACTGCGCTCCGGATTAAAAATGATTTCGGCACCGTGGAAATGACTTTGCACGGGGCGCATGTTATGAGCTATTGTCCCGCCGGAGCAGTGCCGGTTTTGTGGATGAGCAGCAAGTCCATGTTTCAGGCCAATGAGCCGATCCGGGGTGGTATTCCGGTCTGCTGGCCGTGGTTCGGACCGGATCCGGCCGGGAAATTCGGCGGTCACGGCTTTGCCCGGGTATCGGTGTGGAGTGTAAGTTCGGTCAGCAAGTCGCCGGATGGACAGAATACGGTAACGCTGGTTCTGACCGAAAAAGACGTGGATGCCAAATTTGATCCGCAGCCATTTAAGCTGGAACTGTCGGTTACGTTGGGCAGTGCATTGACTGTTGCTCTGAAGGTTTATAACAGTGGTACAGATAATCTTGCTTATTCCGGAGCTTTGCACAGCTATTTTAATGTGGCCGATTCGGCAGCGATCCAAGTCGAAGGTCTGGCCGATTGCGAATATAGCGATAAGGTTTTGAATGTGGAATCCGTTCAGTCCGGTGCAGTGGTCATCGACCGGGAAATCGACCGGGTCTACCGGCGTACCAGCGGCATCGTGCGGGTGGTCGATCCGGTGTTCGGGCGGGTCATCCGGATCGCCAAGAGCGGCAGTACCTCCACGGTGGTTTGGAATCCCTGGATCGAAAAATCCCAGCGGATGCCGGACTTTGGCGACGAAGAATATCACACCATGGTTTGCGTGGAAGCTGCCAATGCCCCCGGGGCGGCAGCCGATGACCGGGTGCTGAGCCCCGGCGCCATGGCCGAGATCCGGCAGATGATAACGTTGGAATAAGAAAGCAGCTCTTTAGCTATGAACTGGTATGAGTTGGGGCCATTTACGGTATTTGATCTGGAAACCACCGGCATGAGTCCGGTTAATGACCGCATTGTGGAAATTGCGGCTCTGCGGGTGGAAGTTACCGGTGAATACTCGGAATTTCATACCCTGTTGAATCCGGGACGTCTGATTCCCCGGGGAGCCAGCCGGGTGCATCATATTACCGATGATATGGTGGCAAATTCACCGCGTTTTCAGCATATCGGGCATGATTTTCTGGCCTTTGCCCGCAACTCCACGCTGGTGGCGCACAATGCCCGGTTTGATTTGAGTTTTTTGCAGGAAAGTCTGCACCGGTGCGGACTGCCGCTCTGGGGCGGCAAGACGATGGATTCGCTGCTGCTGGTGCGCAAACTTTACCCGGGGCTGCCCAGTTACAGTTTGCAGAATTTGCGTTCAGTACTCAAGCTGGATAGAGAAAATGACGATCTCTCGGCCCATCGGGCAGGGGACGATGTGGTTTGGACGATGCGGCTTTTGGAGTTGCTTTTGAGCAAAGCTTTAGCCGCTGAGCAGGAAAACAGTTGAAAAAATGGAGAAGAAATGAAGTTTTTACAAAAAAAATGGCCGTTCTGGGTCAATGCTATGCTGTTGATGTTCATGGTGTTGCTCGGGTTGTATCTTTTTAATGATACGTTGGGTATATCCAAAGTGTTTCAAGCGCTCTTCGGTTATGCCGAAACGGCGGTACGGCAGCAAGAAGTTCCGGAAATCGAATGGTCATGGCAAATCGGTTTATTAGCTGGCGTGCTGCTGGGAGCTGCCGGGGGGGCATTGATCCACGGTTCCTGGAAATTTGCCGGAGCTTTGGAGGGGGCAAAAAACTTTGCCGGAAAGACCTTCAAAACAGCTTTTACCGGTATAATATCCGGTTTTCTGGTCATGCTGGGGGCGATCGTCAGCGGCGAAACGTTTTATGGGCAGTTTGCGGGCGCTATCGAGCTTTCGGCCGGAGCGTGGTTCTTTCTGGCAACAGCATTGATCAGCGGCGGGATCACGGCTTTGTTTATCGAACGCAGCGGCGCATCCGGCAGTGCAGGCGAGAAAAAGGCCAAGGAGGCAGATAAATGATTACGCAAATGATTTTCGGAGCTATCGAACCGTTAGCTTTGCAGGGCAATGTCAGATTGGCGGTGGCGATAATTTTTGGTATCGTGCTGGGGGTTATTCTGGTCAAATGCGATTTGATCGACCGGGTGCAGGTCAAAAGTGAACTTACCTTCGGCAGCATGAAGCTGTGCAAAACTTTACTGCTGGCTCTGGGCGTGGGCTTGATTTGCTTTATATTGCTGCGCAGTGCGCATGTGGTGCAGCCGCAGTTGGCGGAAATGACCTTTTTGGGTACGCTGTTCGGCGGTATTTTGGTTGGCATCGGCCTGGGGATCGGCGGTTTGGTGCCGATCACTGCGGTAGCGGCATTAGGGGCAGGACGGTTTTATGCCGTGTGGTTCATTCTGGGGATGGTGCTGGCTTTTCCGGCCGCTCAATTCATCCGCGAGCATTGCAGCGGTGTTTTGGCAAAGTTATCCTCGCCGCTCAATGCATCGCTGGAAAATTCATCGGCGCCGTGGAGTTGGGAAAATCCGGCACTGTGGTTCTGTGCTGCTGCCATAATACTGAGTTTGATCGTGCATTTTTGCGGCGCCAAAGACAGTAAATAAAAGATTCTGAAGAATACGCAAGCGGCTGTTGATTTAACAATTGATCAACAGCCGCTTGTTTTTTACAGCCACATCCGCTCGCCGGGGCGCAGGATACGGTTGCGTATAAGCAAGGCGGCCCCCCGGGCAGCGGCAAATTCGTTTTGCCGGGAAATTTTCAGCTGCAATTTTTCGATCGCACCGTAAAAACAGTTGACGCTTAAAGTGCGTTTTACGGTATCCAGCAGTATATCGTCGAGTTTGGCAAGGCGGCCGCTGAACACGATGGCATTGGGGTTGAGCAGCGTTACTAATATGGTAACAGCAGAGGCCACAGCTTCGCAAACTTCGCTGGCCAGCAGAGCGGCGGCCCGGTCATGTTTTTTTACGGCTTCAACAAAGTCATCCAATGTGCCGTTGGCGCGCAGTATTGTAGTGACCCGTCCGGCGATCATTTCGGCGGTTTTTTGCTGAATACCATATTCTCCGGCGATGGCTTCCAGACAGCCCTGATTGCCGCATTTGCACAGCGGGCCATTGGGTTTGATCACCAGATGGCCGATTTCCATGCCCCGGGAACTGCTGCCGGAAAGCAGGAGTCCGTCTTTGATAAAACTGCCGCCGATGCCGGTATCCAGCTCTACCAGACATAAACTGCCGGGCGGCAGCGGCCGGTGCGCATAGTATTCGGCAAAAGTTCTGGCCATAGTTTCCGGCGCAATAAATATCTCATTAAGGCGGGTCAATTCCTGCAGATAGTTGCATACCGGCACATCGACCCAGCCGGGAACATTGTGCGCCCGCAAGCTTTTTTGCTGTTCCAGATCGACCAGCCCGGGGTCGGCAAAACCGATTCCCCGCCACGGCGGAGCCTGACTGCTTTGCCGGTTGCGCAAAGCTCCGATGATTTCGGCAAGTTTGCCGGGAACTGCCGCAGCGGTGATTCCAGCCGGAAAATCCAGGACTGCTTCTGCTAAAATATTTTCATCGTTATCAATAAGAATACCCAGCATTTTATGCGCCTGCAGTTCGATCCCGGCAAAAGCTCCGAAGTTGGGATTCATGGTCAGCGCCGGACTGCGGCGGCCGGTTTTGGCAGTAGTGCGGTCGGGTTCAGAAATGTATCCGCAACTTTTCAATTCATTGATCGCACTGAGCATCGAGGCCGGGCGGCAAGGATACATACTGAGAAAATCCTGCCGGGTCAAACGGCGGTGCATGAGCAGTTTTTGCAGTAAAATGTCTTTTAATTCATTGTTTTTCATGGCAAGTGACCGTGTTTATAAAACTTGTTAGTATTATAATTTAGCATAAATCGACTGAAAAAGCAATTTTTAAGTGCAAAAAAAAGATTTACTGCAGTTGGAAATAAAATCTGCATCCGGAGTTAATTTGTAAAAAAAACATCTGAAAAGGTAAAAAAACGAGTTGGAGGATTTGTAAAATCAGTAAATTGAGTTATATTAATGAAATGCGTTTTCCGTAAAAACGCTTCCGGTGGTGCCGGAACGGGGTTGTCCTCCCGATTTCGAAGTGCTGCCGGGAATCGAAAAAATGGAAAAAATGAAAGGAATGGACAAAATGAGCATGGCTCCCAAAGCTGAAACCATTGCCAAGTTCGCCCGTAAAGATGGCGATACCGGCAGCCCGGAAGTGCAGATCGCTCTTCTCACCGCGCGGATCATTCACCTGACCGAACACTTGAAGCGCAACCGCAAAGACTACAGCACCCAGACTGGTCTGCTGGCTATGGTCAACCGCCGCAAAAAGCTGTTGGCTTATCTGGCGCGTGAAAATTACGAACGTTATGTCAGTCTCTGCGCCGAGCTGAATATCCGTCGCAAGTAATTTACTGTTATCAGTAATCAAACGCATTTGGACTATAAAAGGTTCAGATGCGTTTTTTTTTTTGTGTGATGGCTTGGGGATAATCCGGAGGGGGGATGATTTTTCTGATGCTGCTTTTATCGGAAAGGGGAAGGAAAATAAAAAAATTGACATTTTTGTAAAACGTGCTATGTTATAATTTTATACATAAATGTTAATTTGATCCGCAAGATGGATTATATTCCGCTTGCATACAGTAAAAAGGAATATTTTTATGCCGACAAATTTGATTTGGATGATGGTTTTGCGTCTGGCCGTAGCCGGGATGCTGGGTACATTGATCGGTTTGGAACGGGAGTATCGTGCCAAAGAAGCCGGGATGCGGACGCACTTCCTGGTAGCTATGGGCAGTGCTTTGATGATGATCGTTTCTCAATACGGCTTTGGCGATAATCTGGCGGATGCCAGCCGGGTGGCGGCACAGATCGTCAGCGGTATCGGGTTTATCGGGGCCGGTACCATCATGATGCAGAAACAGTTCGTGCGGGGGTTGACCACTGCGGCCGGTTTGTGGGTGGCGGCAGGAATCGGTATGGCTATCGGCGGTGGACTCTATATTGTGGGGATCGTTACAACGGTGTTTACATTGATCGGGCTGGAGGTTTTTCAACATGTGTTTCAGAAATTTCACTCCAAAAATACGACCCTGATCTTTACCACCCGCCGCCACTCTGATCTGGTAAAGATAACCGATGCGCTGAACGAAAATAACTGCAAAGTCATCAGCTGCGTGGTTGGTACCTGCGATGAAGGTAAACACGAACGCATCCGGGTGCGGATGACGTTGTTGGCTCATGCGCACAGCGATGATACATTTCTGGTCAGGATATTGAAAAAATTCCGGACTGTGAGTATTGAAAAGATCGAATAATTCATTCGGATGGAATATTGCCGGTAAATATAATCAAGGCTGCTGTAAATTGGATTTGCAGCAGCCTTTTGGTAAGATTTATTTTTTCTTCAGCGGGATGATTTCAATATCGTCCAGCCATATCCAGCCCGGCTGCAGATACATATTTATGCGTAAAGCGCAAGTCACTGCCTGGGGCGCGGCTGCCTGTGCGGCGGCTTTGAGCGCATCGACTTTGAGGACTTTTTCAAAGTAAAACCAATCACCGGAACCGGCCGGTACTTTGACCATCGGGAAGGTGCGGCTGTTGCGGTTTTTATCAGTATATGTCCAAATGCCGATAAAGGGGGAGGCCTTGGGATCGTTGCTGATATTTTCGTATTTGCAATATCCGCGGATAAGCAGATCGTCCTTGAGGTCAGCGATCTTACCCAGCTTGAATGCTGCGGAGGCATAACCCTTTTCCACATTGCCGATTTTTAAACTGGCATTGCCGGAGTGTTTGATTGTTTTATCCTGCAAGACATTGGGCGAAGTTTTCCCCCAGTAAGGCAGATGGTTCCTGCCGGCCCAGAAGGTCTCAAATGTGCCGTTGGAGGCGATGTTGGCTTGGGGATCGACTGCCTGATAGGCAGAGAGATCAACTTCGGCGGCCAGCGGCAGCGCAAACATTGCTGCGGCCAGAGTTAACAATCCAGTTGTTTTCATATATTCTCCTTACTTTTTCCTGGAAGTGGATCTTCCTCTATTGTTTGGGTTGGTTCGATTTTTTATAACATTTTTGGGGTGAAAAAATTACATACCCGGCTATTGGTTTGCTCAAAGATTCCCAATGCTTTGAAAATATCGTGTGCTATTTTGATATGACCTTTATCGTTGGGGTGCAATATATCGGCGTACAGATAAACTGCCGCCGGACAATTGCTCCAATATTCAAAATGGTCGATCAAAGGCAGTTGATGTTTTTGGGCGGTCTGCCGGATGATCTGCACGAAATCAGGCAGATTTTTCCGCTTCGGAGACAGTTCCATCAATACCGGCGGCGGCGTTTGCAATATTACCAGCGTACCGATGGCGGCAAACTTTTCCAGCAATTCGTTAAGTTGTTGATCATAAAGTTCTGCGTTCAGGGTGGCGCTGTCGTTGGTGCCGATCATCAAAAACACCACCTGCGGTCTGAATGCTGCCGCCCGGAAGTCAAAATCCCGCAGTAAATCAGTGGTTTTGAATCCGGAAAAGGCACTGTTGAGCACCAGATCATTGCTTCGCTGGAGTTCCCAAGTCACCCGTTCCCGGAACAATTCCGAAAAATCCCGCATGCCATTGCTGTGTTTGGCACCGTGGGTGATGCTGTCGCCATAAAAAAGCCAGCGGCACGGCTCATTGTTCTGCAATATAGCTTTGACTCTTTCCATAATTTACACTCCAATGACTGCAATTTGAAGTCGAAATCCAACTTAATATATCATTAGCAATACAAAAAATCAAATTCCGCTGAAAAGCAATTCTCCTGCCTGATCCACAGGTATATATACTATTTTCATATCCTGCAGCATGATCGTATTGTCCGGGCCGCCGCAGCAATATGCCAAAAGCAGCGCCGTGTCGGTAAAATACATTGCCGTGTAGCAAAATCCCCGGGTGGTGTCTTTTTCCAAGCGGCGAACGTTATGCCAGGTCCGGCCATCGTCGGCACTTTCGGCAATGACCAGCGGAAAACGGCCGCCGGTGGGTACATCGCCCCAGCCGGGGCGGGTATATACCGGCGGCGGAACATCCCAGCGGTCAGCGTGGTCATCCCACACTGCGATCAATTTTTTATTGCGGGGATTGCGTTTTACCGACATCGGTGCCATGGGCGAGTAAAAATCTTCCATTGGAACCGGCAGACTCCAGCTTTTGCCCTGATCATGGCTCCAGCTGCCGTACTGTTGACCGGCATCGGTGCGGATCCAGCTCCACAAGCGTCCGTCGTTCAACTCCGCTACGCCCGGCTCCTGATAGATGCTGCAATGCTCATTATCGACCGGCGGCAAGATGACGTCGGATATTTGCTGCCAGCTGGCTCCGTGATCGTATGATGCCCAATACAGCAGTTCATTTTGCTGCGTTGCCAGCGGCATGATGATCGTGCCGTCGGATAACTCCAGCAGCCGGTCGTTGCATAATACATAGTACGCCGGCGGCGCACATATCGGCCGCAGCGGACTCCAACTTTGCGCTTCGTCATCCGAAAAAGCCGTCACCGGGATGCAATCCACTTCGCTGGCAGCGGCAGTTTTGCGGCAGCAGCTCAAAAGGATCCGTCCGGAACGCAGGCGCAGCAGCGATACACTCATAAGGTTCTGGGCGTTGGCTGCATTGTGGTCAAAGACGATCACATCATCCTGGCTCCAACTTTTGCCGCCGTCGCTGCTGCAGCGCATAGCCAGATCGCAGCTGGCATGATCGTGGCATGAATCTCCGGAATAGCGGCTGTAAATAAAAATCAACTGTTGATTGGCCAACTGTATAAATGCGCCTTCCGAGTTCCGGGGATTTCCGGGGCCGTGGGCCAGCATCAAAACATCTGTTTTCATAAGAGAAAAATCACTTTGCTTGAAGTTTTTCGATCATTCCGGCCAGCTGACTGCGGAATTTGCGCAACTTGGCGGCATCAAATTCCCATTTGGTCTGTTTCCAGCCGTAGCCTTCGCTTTCCAGATAAGCTTCGTATTGCGGAACGATCGTATCGCACGCAGTTTTGATCAGCTTGACTGCATCCTGCGCTGCCGGTGCATCAGGCCGCTGTTTGATAAGTTGATCCAGCAAATAGAAGTATTCAAAGTCTTCAAAGGCATCGCGCATCATTTCCCAGCGGATCGAGGAAACCGGATTATTTTTTTCGTCCGGATAGATCAACAGACCGCTGCCGCAAACCACCCGGCCGTCCGGATAGACAAAACGGGGTGATTCCAGATTCTTTTTGTTGCTCCAGCCGTGGTTGAGTTTCCAGAAAAGTATACCTGTGATCTGATACTTCCACATCAAAAATCCCAACATTCGGCTGTCCATCAGCGGACGGTCGATAAAAACGTGCCAGTTGGGGTAAAACTCCAGCGATTCACCGCGCTTGAGCGCCTCTTTCATGCGCTGATGCTGGAAGAAGCCCAGACACCAGATGTCGGGTGCGCCGAACAGACCCGGCTGCGGCCATTTGGTAAGCATGACTTTTACACCCGGCGCATTTTGGCGCACGAGTTTGGCAAATTCCTGACACAAGTTGAAGTCTTTGGCAGTCCACGGTTCATCGACCAGCGTGATGCGGGTATATTTGAGGTAGCCTTTGGCTGCCAGATGTTTGCTCATAATCTGGAGGTAGCTGCCGAAAACTTTTTTGAACCGTTCCGTCAAGTGCCCGTTGTGCTGGATCTGCACACCTTTCCAAGTGGCGCCGCTGACCTTGGCCTTGGGCATATTATAAAAATCCCAGCCGGGGAAGTAGAGAACATTGAGGCAGTATTTATCAATAGCAAGGGCGGCTTCGCGGTCAAATTCGGCAGTGTCAACGGTAAGCGAATCATCGCTGTTGACCGTAACATGCACTTTGCCGCGCAGCGGCGTGACCGATACATAGTGTTCGGCAAGGTTTTTGTAAAATGCTTCGGTATCTTTGCCCAGCGAATCGCGCGCCACACCGCTGTTGTGAGTATGTTTTTCTTCGGGCAGGGCAAAGTCCCAAACCTGGATGGTCACGGGGAATGTGATATTCAAGTTGTCATCCGCAGTAAGTTTGGCAGTGGCGGTATAGATGCCGGGTTTCTGATCTTTGGCACTTTTTACCGTGATCCAGAATGCGCTGGATTCTTTAGCGGGCGCAACTTTGAAAGTATTTCCTTCGGGCAATACATCCAAATAATAGCCGGGCTTGGCAGTTACAATATCAAAACTGGTGGCAGCTTCGCCGAAAATATCGGTAGTTTTTTTCTTGATGACAGTTTGGCTTACTTCCGGGATCGCCACATATTTAACAGTAAAAATGCGGGGCTGGATTTTTTCATTCTGCAGCGTAAAGTCAGAGAGTTCCAACTTCAGGTTTTTCAGCGCCTTATCGGGCGATACTGCGATCTGGAACGATTCATATTCATTGGCTGCCAGTTGCGCTGATACTTCACTCTCAGTTTTTTGCGCTTTTGGTGTATCTGCCGGCATATTTTTTTCGCTGGCAGGCCGGCTCCAAACCGTCAAACCCGGCTGTTTGTAAAGGTAGTCGGTGGTGATGACCGAACCGGTGCGCGGCACATCAACGGCGAGAAAACCTTTGCGGATCACCAAATGGCGGTCATTGCCAGAACTGTCTTTGCCGATATGATCGGGGTCGTCAAACGTATAGGCAGCCTGTGCGCCGGCCGGGGCCTTGCCGTAAGCCAGGGATTTGATTTCTTCAGCAGTCAGAACTCTGCCGTAGATATATACTTCATCCAGATCGCCATTGTAAGGAACACTACCGCTGCCGAGCATAAATTCAGTATTGCCCGTCATCGTGCCGCGCAAAGCAAGATTTTTAGGATTGCCCAGGGCGGCGGCGGTGTTGTATTCGGCAACTTTTTTCCCGTTGACAAAACCTTGCCCCAGACCTTTGACCGGATCGTAAGTAAATGCCATGTGATACCACTTGTTGGGAAATCCGGGGAATTTTTCCGGACTCCAGATCAGGGCTGCATCCCGCTTATTGTTCACATTGCCGGTAACATAGAATCCACGGTTCTGTTTAAGGCGTTTGCTGAAGCTGAAACTTCCGGCATTGCTGATGATCGCTGATTTTTGCGCCCACTCTCTGGCACGGAAAAAAACGCTCACAGTACAGCCTTTGCTGTAATCAAACGGTTTGCGGCTGGGATCGGCAAGATAGGTTTTGCGGCCATCGATGCTTACAGCATTGCCGTGGACACCGGGGATGCTTTCCGCCGCCGCCATATTAAAGGCTAAAGCGCAGGCGCCTGCGCATAATAATATCTTTTTCATAGTTAAAAACCTCGCTATATAAATTAAAATACAAAACCACTGAAGCATCGACATATATAATGAAAGAACCATTGTGTGAACGCGGCAATGGTTCCTCATTTTATACCGTTCACCGCCTTTGCTTCAGTTGGCAACCATTACTTGAATTGTGCCGAAACACCGTTGCTGTAATAATAATAGGCATCAGCAGTTTTGCCGGGACTGCTGTTGGGCAGTTCTTCGACTTCTTTGACCGTCAGACTGCCAACGTGGCCGTCAAAAAAGAGCAGATTGCAGGTGTTGCCGCCGTGGTTGAAGTCAAAGCACGACCAGGTGGTCTTGGGGCGGAGTGTGTAGCCCTGAAAACCGGTAGCAGGGTTAACACTGTCGACAAGAAAGAAAAATTTGGTCGGATTATCGATCTTGTTGGTCGGCCAGATCTTGACGATGACGCTGCCGTTTTTATAGAGCCAGTCAGTGCTGTTGAAGCGCACGGCTTCCAGCATCCCGTAGGTACAGTCTTTGTAGTTGGTGGCGCCATTGTTGAATTTGTCGGTAAAAAAGTTGCTGCCCTGAAAACTGTTGGGTGGCCGGGAAGGGCAGAACGCCGCGTTGATAAAGGACTGATCCGGAGCATAACCCATGTTGTGATAATCGCCCATCCAGCCGACATCCCGATAGCGCAGTAAATAGCCGTCAAAATCGTTGCCGTAATTGGCAAACATCAAACTGAGCTGTTTAAGGTTGCTGACGCAAGTTGCGGCCCGGGCCCGTTCTCTTGCCGCCGAAAGCGCCGGCAACAGCATGGCCGCCAAAATGGCAATGATGGCAATTACGACCAAAAGTTCGATCAAAGTGAATCTTTGTTTGTCGCCGGATTGCAGAAAAAGCTGTGTCTGTTTCATAAAATACCCTTTCCAAGTTAAGGTTTTGTATTTATTTTACCAGAGAAATGCGATCTTTTCAAGAGGAAAAATTTTTCTTTTATGGTAATTTTGTTGGATTGAAAAACAAAAACAATAAATTTTGTTTGATATATGTATGATCAAAAAAACGTTTTAAGGATTGATTTTTTGATTTTTGGAGCTATAGTAATGAATACTTGCTGAAAAAGCAGCCCGGGTAGCTCAGTGGATAGAGCAGAAGTTTCCTAAACTTTTGGTCGGAGGTTCGATTCCTCTCCCGGGTACCAAAATAAACTTCGTTTCTTTTGCTCCTCCGGAAGAGTAATCCTTATGTTGCGTTCGCAACATAAGATGGCTCCGCCATCAGAACCTGCGGTTCGTATTGCCGCTGCAGCGGCTCGCTAACGCGTCCTCTCCCGGGTACCAAAATAAACTTCGTTTCTTTTGCTCCTCCGGAAGAGTAATCCTTATGTTGCGTTCGCAACATATGATGGCTTCGCCATCAGAACCTGCGGTTCGTATTGCCGCTGCAGCGGCTCGCTAACGCGTCCTCTCCCGGGTACCAAAATAAACTTCGTTTCTTTTGCTCCTCCGGAAGAGTAATCCTTATGTTGCATTCGCAACATAAGATGGCTTCGCCATCAGAACCTGCGGTTCGTATTGCCGCTGCAGCGGCTCGCTAACGCGTCCTCTCCCGGGTACCACCTTTCACCTCAAAACTTCACAAATCACTTGCCATAAACGCATAGTTTTGTATGTAACCTTGTATGTAATTTTTAACTCACCTCCGTTTTTAGGCGAAAGTAAGTTAAAAGTATTTATTTATCATCAATACCGGCGGCTACCGTACCCACGCCGACCGTGCCTCATCAGCGGGTTGTCCTCGTAATCGTCATCACGCCGACTGCTGCGGTACATCCGGCGCATCTCTTCACGATAGTCGCCGTTACTGTAACGCATTGCGCCGCTGTGACTGTACCCACGGCGGGCGGCATGACCGCCGAATTTACGCTGCCAGTATTCCACGGCTTCTTCGCCAGTAGCGTTGACCTGTTCCTCCACTTTCTTGTTTTTGTTGTTTTGTGCTTACACATTGCAAGCAACTCGTTTGCAAAAAGCAGAGTTGTCAACCAGTCTTTATTTGAGAAGTCATTGCGGGCAAAAAACGAACCGTATCAAAGCTCATTTTAAACTATTTTGCAGAAAAAATTTGCATTTGTGTTTTGAAATGCTATTTTTATTTTATATTTGAAAGTGATGGAGGTAGAAAATGCAACCAGATTATGAAAAAATTATTCAGGCGATAAATTATTTTGCCAGAAAGAATGTTCGCAACCGCATTTCTAAACTCTATTTCTTAAAGCTGATTTATTTAGCAGATCGTTATCATCTGCGTAAATATGGCAGAATGATTACGAATGACACATATTTTGCGATGAAATATGGGCCTGTTGCTTCTGCTTCCAAAAAGGCATTTGAGTTTATAGAGCTTCCAGAGCATTATCTTGCTTATGCCGATACATACTTGAGTACTTCTAAATCAACAGATAATTACCTTCACTCGGTTAAAAGTGTTGACATGGATATTTTTTCCGAATCTGATATTGAAGCAATGGAAGCGGCTTGGAATGCAAAAATAGAACACTCCGATCTTGTTGCTTTTACACATTTATTCCCTGAATGGAAAAAGCACGAAGCAAAATTAAAGTTGCGTTCTGTTTGTCCCATGGATATTAGTGATTTCTTTTCCAAAGCGAATGATTCGGTTGAGTATTGTCCTGCGGATGAAGAACTGGTAGAATTGAACCGTCAACATTACGCAATGTTGTGCAACTGGTAACGACATGGAGTAAACGGATGGGGAAGATATCTCAAGGCTTTGTTTTTAGGACACAGCACAGAGGTTTATCCTCATCGTTGCCTCATTATTTGATAGCTCTTACAACAGATAATAATTCGGAAAATATTGTTGTTTTTGGTGTAATTACCTCTGGCATTGATACTGCTAAAACTCGCATTTCAAAAATGGGTGCGGCATTGGAAACGCTCGTTACAATAACCCCAAATGAATACTGTGAGCTTGACCATGAATCGGTAGTGGATTGCAATACTCCAGTATATTATAGCAAATGGGAGTTTGAAAACTCATTTAACCAGCTTAATGCCACCCGCAAAACAGATTTGCCACAAGAAATTTGTGAAAAAATTATTAACGGAGTCAATATAAGCCGCGTGGTTTCTAAAAAAATAAAAAAAGCTATTGCCAGTTCTCAAAACTGATTTTACTCACTGCGGACTGTCAACGCTGGCATCGTCCAGCCCCTTAATAAACACCTTGCGGTATTCCGGACGATTGCTGCGGATTACTTCGATGGCCTTGGCGATTTTATGGGCACATTCTGGTGATGCTTGTTTTAATTTAGTGTAATCGGTTATTTCACGCAAAACACCCCAAGCATAATTATAGACAAATTCTTCTTCTGTTCCACACATTCGATTACTGCTCATATATCACCTCAACTATTTGCCGGAGAGTATCTTTCTCATAATATACTCTGCTTTGTTTAAAAAATCCAGTCGGCGGAAGTAAAATTTCATCTTCTTCCGGTTTTCTGCTTATTCCCATGGCATCTATTGCGTTTGTGCCTTTAGGCAGAGTTATTTTATAAATAACCGCATCATCCCCATCTCCAGCAAATTTTTCAGCAATAGCACGTGAAGTGGAAGTGCTTGTAAATGCCGTTACATCGTAGTTATCGGATGATTGTACAGAATATTTTACTTTTGCGGATTTTATTCCTCGCCACACAATCATATCTTCGGTTGTCTTGGTTTTGGAAATAGCCGCATTCAACAGCCGAGTTTCATTATCAAAGTATTCATTGCCGGTTTGACCAGTACGCAGATATGAGTTAAGATCTGCGTAATCATCCGACCGCGTGTATTGCAACACAGCTTCTACTTCTTCTCTGGTTAATGGCTTGGTACGCTGCAATGCTATTACAGGCGATTTTTGAGCAAAACTGTTTTTGTCCAGCTCTTTAAGTTCAGCAACAGTAAATTGCCGATTTGAGTTACAACTTCCATTCGAGTAAGTTTTTTATCAATAAATTCATCAAAATCATACCTACCCGATAACGCCGGTAATTATCCTCAAAGAAGAGCAGCGGCTCTGGGCATTGGATTGTTGGGGTGGTGGGCATTATTTTTTAACTTTTTCTGTTTTAAGACTTGACTTTTTAGTTGACATCAGTATGTTTATTATGGGTGCAAGGTTATAGCGTCTCCATCGTGCATTAAAAATCTTGTGTACCGATCTCTGGCAGTGGAGTTTTGCCAGATTGATCTCTTTTAAAACGATCTCTTTATTAGTTGCCTCTTTAGTGATTCAATGTTATCAGTCGGATAAAAACCTCTGACTTCTTTTGTTTCGCTATTGACATAAACAGCAAATGATTTTCTTTTTTTAGATGAATACAAGAAACAAGTCTGCGGAGGAATATCACTTGGTAAATTAAAAATACCCTTTGTATGTAATTCGGAGCCCCCCTGCCGATAAGCAGAGAGTGGGCTTTGAGTTTTTTATGAAAGGCAATGTTTCAAAAATCAGTACCGGCGGCGACCATAGCCCCGCCGATTTTACGACATCAGCGGGTTATCTTCGCAGTTATCTTCGACCCAACTTGGGTATTGCAGCACTTGCCGATCGAAACGATGATGCATGATAATTAAAATGGAATAGTATCAGGCGATCAATGTCAGCAGTGCTGAAAATAACTGCGGCATCTTTATCGACTTTATGTTGAAAGAAATTCTGAATGCTTTGAAAAAACACACCGCTGGCGGAGTAAATCACATACTGAACTTCATTGAACGATACCCCGGCTGTCAGGCGAATTTGATAGCAGAAAAATTGAACATATCTTTGCGGACAGTTCAGCGTAAATTGAGCCAACTTAAAACAGCAGGAAAAGACGAATTCCGCAGTTCCCAAAAATAGGCATCAGTAAAAATTCTGAAGATTTTTTCGCATTGATTGTTGATTGGATCAAGGACAGCCTGCATACCAAGTTTAATCAAAACGATTTTGAATATTTTGAATCAGATGCCTTCCTGTACAAGATATTTTCATTTTCTCATCAGGCTTTTGCTATTTTATGAGCGCGCAAGTTTTATTTTCATACCGTCGTAGCCGGGCTCGATCCCCAGCGGCAGGTAAAAATCTTCCAGATCCTTGTGCAGCATACCTGCGCAATGCGCAAAGTGATTGGTCACCAGATGGGTACCATCGTCGATGATCTTTTCGTCACGGAAACGTTCCACGGCTTCTTTGACCTGTTTGGCGGTGTGGTGACTGCCGACAATATCCAGCGCTCCCGCTGTGCCGTCCAGCACCATCATGTCAAAATGAAATTCCCGGAAGATCGCCCAGGTTTCTTCTTTGAACACACCGGAATCTGTGCCGATAAAGAAGGTGAAACCATCGGGCATTTCAAAAATATAATTCACGGCACCGGGACAATCGTGATTGGCAGCCAGACTGGTAACTTTGATGCCGTTTTCCAGAACCCGGCAATCCCGCACCGGATCCAGCACATCCAGATTCAACTGCATTTTGGAAAAATCTTTGACCAGACCTTCATAAAATTTGTCCATCACCGGCTGCGTACCGTGCAAAGTCATAAAATGTTCTTTAAGCATAGCAGGCCCGACTTCGCCATGGACATGGTAGTTCATTTCCAGCGGCGAAAAGTGATCCTTGTGCGGATGGGTAATAAAAAGATGTTTCAAATCCTCGTAGTGCAGATTAAAACGGTAACGGTGAAGCATGGCATCCGGTCCGTAATCGATTCTTATTTCGCTGCCGAGCATGTAGGCGGTACGCGAACGAATATCTTTGCCGCCGAGTTTCCACGCCTGCTGACAAAGTTCACAATTACAGAATACTGCCGGAATGGCCTCGCTGGCGCCGCTGCCGCAAATTAAAAGTTCAGTGGGTAAATTGCTCATAAAAACCGCTATGCTCCATATTTTATATTTAAACTTTGCTATAAATATAATGTGAACTGATCAAAAAATCAAATCGTTCTGTTATTGCATTATGTGATTATCGCGTGCATAGCACAATATGCACCACAATTGTCAGGTCGGTCGGCGGATGTAATACCACTGGTTCCGGGCGATTGCGGAGGATTGCCGGTTTACATGCGTTTTCCTTTCGGGCATCAGAATATAAGTTATACCATTGACTTTCAGCGTAAAGCCGTCATAAAAAACAATACGGTTATTTTTCCTGTACCGTAAATACATT
>SUWF01000062.1 GCA_015061575.1 Lentisphaerota bacterium | reverse complement strand
CACACCTGGGGGGAAGCTGAATTGTACGGATGGGTACGGATGTTTACGGAGTTGTACGGAGCTGCCGGGCTTTAGCCCGGCAGCCACCTCCGCACGAGGCTACGGTGGGACAAGCTATCGGTTTGGGGGAGTAAGGCCTGTTTGCCAAACTGGCGGACAAGGCGAAGCGAGGCCGCCTCCCGGCATCTGCCGGGGGTCTACCGTGCTGCCCCGATGGTTTGCCGAGCCACTATGGCATTACACGGCCGCCAAGCAGAGTAGCATTTCCATAAACGAGATCGGCCATTTTTATTTTTGCTGAGGCAAAAATAAAAATGGCCAGGAAAAGGTTTTTTGAAAGAATGGGGGTTTGGGGGAAAGGAAACTTTTTTCCTCAAAAAAAGTTTCCTTTCCCCCAAGAAGTCCCACCCACTTTATTTTAAGCAACCGTGGCTATGTTTTGCCAGCTGGCGAGGGTTTTGTTGGTGATTTGCCAGTAGCCGGTCAGGCCGGATTCGGTGTTGCACCAGGCGATGTCGTCGGTGCCGTCGCCGTTGAAGTCGCCGACTCCGGCGAGAGTCCATTCAGCTGTTACGGCGCTGAGGATGCTCCAGCTGTTCATGTAACCGTCTGAAACGCCCCAGATGCCGACTACTCCATCGCCATTGATCATGGCGATGTCGTTGCAGCCATCGGCGTTGAAGTCGCCGGAACAGAGGAAATCCCATTCGTCAGGATTGGCAACGCTGACCATGCGCCAGTCGTTGGCGTTGTCAACAATCCAAGTGCAATAGGCGTTGTAGGTCAAGTCACCAGCGCCGACAAATTCATTGCGCCAGAGCATATCAGTTTTGCCATCGTTGTTGAAATCGCCAGTAGCGACCATTTCCCATTCCGGCGAATAGCCATTGATCAAAGTCCACTCAGTACCGGATTTCCAATAACCAAGCAAACCGACAGTTTCGCTGGCAGCAGTCGGATTGGCGATCAAAACATCGCCTACACCGTCACCATTGAAATCCCCAGTCCCCTCAATCGCCCAGCCGGAAGCAACCGAGTTAAGGACTTGCGGAGTAAAGGTCAAATCACCATTGGAAATATTTGCTCTGACCAATCCAACATTGTTTACTTGCAGAAGATCGTCAAGTCCATCGCCGTTGAAATCTTCGATACCGACAACATTCCATGCCGCATCTTCTTCCAAGGCGGTCAAAAGCTGATTATTCTGATAGATTTTCACGCTGCCATTCAAAGTTTTTACAAACATATCTGCCGAAGTTTTGCCGGTAAAGTTTCCGGCAAAAGTCGCCTCAGCAGCAATGCTGCCAGCAATAGCCAAGCTAAGTTTACCATCCTGATTAGTCAAAGAGTAAGTTACTCCATTATAAACCAACGCTTCTTTGTTGACCTCAACCGAACCGTATTGCTCAGTACCGTTGCCAATGGAAATCGCACCTTGGAAGTAATCAGCTCCATCGGCCAGCCGATAAACACCATCAGCTTGCGCTGCACCAAGTTTAACCGTGTAAGTCGGGGCGCCGTAAATAAGTGCCAAGTTATTGACCAATACAGCATTGCCAGCTGTACATTTGTCAATAGCAAACTCAACAGTGCCACCGTTTTCAGCATTAATAAATGATGTACCGTCAATATATATATTACCGCTTAATAACCCATTGTTTAATTCTACATATGATCTGTTCTGCAAGGTAACATTGATGGCTGTTCCGGCTATCCCTTCACCACCCAATCCCAAATTGGCATTATCAAAAATAATATTAAAAACTGTAGCTCCGCTATTAACAGTAACAGATGTATCACCGCCTCCAGTATCTTGCAATAACAAGCCATCAATAATTCCGCCAGAGTGGACTTCATAGTGTCCATCACCATCATACGAATATACATTATGCGCATATCCACCACTGTAAACAACAAATGATCCACCCTGAACAATTGTATCAACAACTTGACCACCGGCAAAGACTTTTATTGAGCCGCCCTCCCAGTTCGGGTCGTGTCCCAGAATGGTATTGGAGGCGATCCCGCCGGAAATGACCTTTAAAACAGCATCCGGAATTACCGTTTTACCAGTCATGATTTGCGAGTGTGCTATACGCTGGCCGGAACTTACCAGATAACAACCGCTCAGCTCTGAAAAAGTAACCATGCCGCCGCTTTCAACAGTTACTTCATCAGGGAAACAACTTATATTGGTCGCAGTACCGCCGCTGGCAACATAAAGGCTGCCGTTATTTACAGTAGTAACATCCACTACGCCGCCGCTGGAGATGTACAGTTTTCCCCCATCGTTCACGGTGGTGCTGGTCGCTGTGCCGCCGCTGCAAATGTACATGGACCTACCAACAATATACACATTATCGGCAATAACAGCAGATCCATTATCTATAGAACTCCAATATTTATCTTCGGCAAAAGAAAATCCACCCAATATGCCTCCAGCTTTTAGCGTTAAGTCAGTTGCCATGCCGCCGCCGTAGATGAACATCCGACCGCTGCTGTTCACGGTGGTGTTGCTCGCTACGCCGCCGCTGGTGATGTCGAGGTCGCCGCCGCTGTTCACCGTGGTGCTGTTCGCTACGCAGCCGCTGGAGATTCTCATACTGCCGCCGCTGTTCACGGTGGTGCTGTTCGCTACGCCCCCGCTGGAGATGTATACTCTACCGTCACTGTTCACAGTGGTGCTGCTCGCTACGCCCCCGCTGGAGATGTACAGATATCCGTAGTTATTCACGGTGGTGCTGTTCGCTACACCGCCGCTGAAGATGTACAGATAGCCGTAGTTATTCACGGTGGTGCTGTTCGCTACGCCGCCGCTGGAGATGTTTACTCTACCGGCGCTGTTCACGGTGGTGCTGTTTGCTACGCCGCCGCTGGAAATATACATGCTTCCCCTACTGTTCACAGTAGTGCGGTCAGCGGTACCGCCGCTGGAGATGTACAGATCGCCGCTACTGTTCACGGTGGTGATGTTCGCTACGCCGCCGCTGTGGATGTAGAGATCGCCGCTGCTGTTCACGGTGGTGATGTTCGCTACGCCGCCGCTGGAGATGTTCAGCCAGCCGCCGCTGTTCACGGTGTATCCGGAAATTTTAGCATCTTTCATTTCAAAAGCAGAGCCTGCGTAGCTGCCTTGGATGTAGGTGTTGGGAGCTACTGTTATATATAACATGGCCCCGGATAACGCCGTAATATCAGTTGCTGTGCCGCCGCCGTTGATGTACAGATGGCCGCCGCTGTTCACGGTGGTGCTGTTAGCCGTGCCGCCGCTGTAGATGTGCAGCCAGCCCCTGCTGTTCACGGTGGTGTTGTTCGCTACGCCGCCGCTGGAGATGTTTACGCTACCGGCGCTGTTCACGGTGGTACTGTTGGCTACGCCGCCGCTGGAGATGTACAGCCAGCCGCCGTAGTCCCCCTCGCCATTGACGGTGGTGCTGGTCGCTACCGTTCCGGAGTGTAAAGTTGCAGAAGCATAAACCTCCAATACCAAACCACTTATTGTATTAGGTGTAAAAGTTACAGTAGCTCCTTCGTAGACATAAACAAAACCGCCATTTTCGGTTATAGCTGTTGCCGTGCCGCCACTGGAGATGTATACTCTACCGCCGCTGTTCACCGTGGTGCTGTTCGCTACGCAGCCGCTGGAGATGTCCAGCCAGACGCTGCTGTTCACGGTGGTGCTGTTCGCTACGCCGCCGCTGGAGATATGCATATATCCGCCGCTGTTCACGGTGGTGCTGTTCGCTACACCGCCGCTGGAGATGTGCAGCCAGCAGCCGCTGTTCACGGTGGTGCTGTTCGCTACGCCGCCGCTGGCGATGTACAGATCGTCGTAATTATTTAGCGTTATGCCGGTTGAAATTACTCCGCTGGAAATGTAATAATATGCCATTTTTCCCGCCTCTTGGTTGTATTATTTTTCTGTAATCAACCTAATTTACCACGGATAAAGATTTAATGCAAGTTTTTTGGGATTTTTTTGGGGCTTTTTTGGGAGAGTGCAGCTGGCGGAGTAGAGTTGCAGGGCGCACGCCTGTTTTGCGCGCTAAGTAGAACGGACAATAACGGACGATAACAGACGATAACAGACCCGGCGGCGAAATCGCCGCCGCTATCATTGTAGACATGCGCTTGTTTATAAGACTTATAAGTCCTATAAGTCCTATAAAAACTACGCCAGCGGCAGACCAACTGACGAATTACACAGCCCCCAATACTGGCGGCGATCCACCTCCGCACAAGGCTACGGCGGACAAGCTATCGGCTGGTGGTTAAAGCTTGCTTACCAACTCTGCGAATTTATTTCCTCGCTCTTTGTAGTCTTTAAACATATCCATACTGGCGGCGGCCGGCGACAGCAAAACTATATCGCCTGATTCAGCACTGGCGTGGGCCGTTTTTACTGCTAACGCAAAGTCGCTGCCGGCGTCAAATACTTCGTTTTTTCCGGCAAAAACTCCGGCGATCCGATTTCCGCAACGACCGTATACGATCACCTTTTTCAAATATTTACTCAAAGCAGCCAGCGGCGCAAAATCCATATCCTTATCCAAGCCGCCGGCAATCAGAATTATATTGTTTTGCATTTGCTTCTGCAGCGATTTTACTGCCGCTATCACCGCCGCCGGATTGGTGGCTTTGGAGTCGTCGATATATTTTACCCCATTTTTTTCAGCCACCAGACTGATCCGGTGATCGCCGGTTTTGAACTCCCGCACGGCGGCGGCCAGCTCGGATTTTTGGACAGACAAATCAGTTACACAACTGCACAAACTGATTGCCGCCAATAAATTTTCCTGATTGTGCGGCGCAGATAAAGCACTTTCTGACAAATCCAACAGCACGCTGTTTTCGCAATAAAGCTGATTGGCGGCAATGGCAAATTTTCCACATTGATTCCGGCCGCTCATGCTCATACCGTAAAAACGGTTCTCCGGCGGTACTTGAGCAAAAATCCGCTCCTTGACCGCCTGATATTCGCTGATGCCGCCCGGATAACGGTTGATATGGTCGGATTCAATATTCAGCAATACTGCCGCAACAGCGGGCAGCTGGTGCGTGTGTTTCAGCTGAAAACTGCTGACTTCCAACACCGCAACTAACTCTTCAGCGTGGGCAATTTCGCCCCGCAATATTTTTGCCGATACCGCCGACAGCGGCAACCCGATGTTTCCGGCCGCCACCGCGCGCACACCAAGTTTGTTCAGGATAAATTCCGTCAGCTCCACGGTGGTGGTTTTGCCGTTGGTCCCGGTAACTGCCACCATTGGGCCAGGAAAATAGCGCACGCCCAATTCCAACTCGCTGATAACTTCAATATTGCGTTCGACTGCCGCATTGTAGAGTTTGGATGTCGGCAGCACCCCGGGACTGACAACCACCAGATCGACCCCGGCAAAAATTTTATCCAAATCTTCCTGCGCCGCTTGAACATCGCTGGTTACACAACATTCAATATCCAACGCTGCGGATAATTCCGCAACTGCATTGCCGCTGACTCCGCCGCCGATCATCAATAGCTTTTTCATGATAAGTCCCAGTAAATATTTTGTGGAGAGATAAAAAAACGGGGCAATATCCTGCCCCGTTTTTGAGCTGTTTTATCAGTTCAGTGCCGGCAGACTGGCCGCAATAACCGCCTGTCCGTGACGCTTGAACTGTTCATCCGGAGTGCGGAATTCGATCTTTTCCGCCAATTCCGGAAATTCCGCCTGCAGAACTTTGCGGGCTTCTTCCAGAATCACTTCGCCGCCTTCACCGGAAGTAACCCGGCCGAGGATCAACAGCTTGTTGATGTCGTAGAAATCACTGTAGTGTGCCACCGCATAACCAAAGCAAACCCCGATCGAACGGTAAATGGCCGCTGCTTTGGGATCGTTTTCTTTCATCATCGCCTGCACCGCTTCCAAACGCTTGGGGAACGGCATATCTTCCGGGAAGTCGATCTTGGCGCACTTGGCCAGCCGGGCCACCCCCTGCTGCGAGAAATACTGCGCACCGCAGCCCAGATCGCCCGACCATTCATCTGCCGGAGCATCGTCACGGTAATCCACCGGCGCAAAAGCCAATTCGTTCAGCCAGTCGGTGATGTTGCCGTTGGTGTTGACATAACCGACCGCCGTACTTGTACCCATCGAAAGCCCCAGCACACCGGTTGCTTCCATGCTCATAGCTCCCGCCAAAGCGGTAACTTCGCCGTCATTGGCCACGATCAGCGGCACATTGTATTCCTTTTGGATATCGTGGAAAAGATTGACGATCTTAGCATTGAAATCTTCTTTGGAGAGCCCGCGGAAAAGCGACGCAACACGGGGACTGTTATCCACGAACACCCCGGCCGAACTGCCGCCAATGGCATCTACCCGGGGCATTTTTTCAGCGGCACGGCGGATGCTGTCCCGAATACCGGCGGCGTGATATTCCGGATCTTTCTGGAAATAGGGATCCCACACCACTTCTTCGGTATGCACCACTTTGCCATCGACCACCGCCGCACACTTGCGGTCGGAACCGCCCAGGTCAAAACCGATCCGGCAGCCATCCAGATGGCCGCCCAATTTTACGGATATTTCCTGCGATTCCGGAGCTTTGCTCAACGGAACTGCCACGACTTCAAAAGTTCTATCGTAGACCCGTTCGCCCATAAATTCATAGTCAAACGCCCGGGCACCATTTTCGCTGTAGATCGCCTTGAGGTCGTTGGCCAGCGCATCGCAACCGGCGATGATCACCTGATAACCGCCCTTCATCCACAGCAGAAACTTGACAATACGCTCCACATATTTGAGGTTCAATGCCGCATTTTCGCCTTCATGCTTGAAAATCGCAGTTTTATAGGTGGAAACCGCACCATTGGCCCGTTTGAGCGCAATTACAATATCCAGCTTATCGGCAGCTTCTGCCACCGCCTGACGATAAGCTTTGTTCCACAACGATGCCGGCACAAAGCCCGGATCAAGCTCACAAACAACTTTGGGAGTTACAACGATCTTGGTCATAATAAATATTTCCTTATATAAAATGTTTTGAAAATTTACTCTCTGCCATCCCAGCAGTAAGTACATATATCGTTACGATCGATCCCGATAGCTTCCATCAAGCCCGGCAGGGTCTGGTAATAGAGCGAGTTCAAGCCCAACTCTTTACGCACTTCTTCCACCATTGCTTTGTAGGGTTCGGAATTGCTGTCCAGATACTTTTTGATTATATCAGCAGTCAAATCTTCGACCTTTTCCAGACGCATGATCGCCCGGCGGGCCGCCAGATCCAGTTCCGTCCGGGAACGGGAGAAATTCAAATATTTGCAGCCGAAGAGCAGCGGCGGCGAAGCCGAACACATGTGTACTTCTTTGACGCCCAAACTCCGGAGCTGCACCACCGTTTCCCGCATTTGCGTACCGCGGACGATGGAGTCGTCACAAAAGAGTATGCGCTTGCCTTTCAGCTGGCTTTCCACCGGAATAAGCTTCATTTGCGCCACCAGGTTGCGCATCTGCTGATTTTGCGGCATAAAGCTTCTGGCCCAAGTGGGGGTGTATTTGACAAACGCCCGCTTGTAGGGTATACCCGAAGCGTTGGAAAACCCCACCGCATGAGGGATCCCGGAATCCGGGATCCCGGAAACCAAATCCACATCCGGCCGCAAGTGATGCGCCATAATATCGCCATTGCGATAGCGCACCTCTTCAGTATTTACCCCCTCGTAGCAGCTGGATGGATAACCGTAATATACCCACAAAAATGCACAAACCCGCTTGCGTTCGCCCGGCGCCCGCTCCTGAATAAGTGCATCCGGAGTGATCCGCACGATTTCACCGGGGCCGAGTTCATATTTTATATTATAGCCCAAATTGGGGAATGCAGTAGTTTCCATAGTTACGGCGTAGGCGTTTTCTTTTTCGCCGATGATCACCGGAGTCCGTCCGTAACGGTCACGGGCAGCATAAATGGCGTTATCTTTAAGCACCAGGATCGAAAGAGACCCTTCGATCGCCGCCTGAGCATATTCCAACCCGGCAACGATGGAATTCTTTTGATTGATCAGAAAAGCGGTCAGTTCGGTCTGACTCACTTCATTTTCGTTGCACTCCGTAAAGTGGGTGCGGTTATCTTCGTAAGCGGCGGCCAGTATGCTTTGGGCATTGGTGATCTTGCCTACTGTTACAATTGCGTAAGTACCCAGCGGGCCGGTTACCGTCACCGGCTGCCGTTCAAAGTCACTGATACAGCCGATCCCCACATTGCCGCTGAACAAACCGATTTCGGCATCAAAGCGGCTGCGGAACTGAGCATTGGCTATGCTGTGCGCCCGCTTGAAAATCGAACCGTCAGCTGTGGTAACAGCCAAACCGCCATATTTGGTTCCAAGATGTGAATGATAATCTGTACCGTAGAACAGATCGGCTACACAATCCATTTTGCCAGCTGCGCCAAAAAATCCACCCATAAAAAATTACTGCCTTTGTTAAATTCGGAAAATACGCTTTTCTGTAATTCCTGCCTGCTTAAATTCACTTGGGAGACCGCTGCAAAAGCCGTCAGACTCATCCAGAATCTCCTCGCTGGATAAATATACCTCAAAAGTGGATTTTTTGCAAGCTTACAAAGGCAGTTTTTCTCAGGAAAAATACTCAAAATATCAGCTTTTCCACATCTTGCTGCCGGAACACTTACTCAATGAAGCGTTCAACCCGGTCAAGCCGCCGGTTCATATCGTTCATCCGCCGGTCGCAATCGTTGTAGTGAACCCGGGAATTTATATCCCGCCGCAGCTGGCGCAGCTCCCAGCCTATCCAGCCTAAAATTGCGGCACTGATTATCTGCATCCAACTTTCGCTCATATTTCACCTGCCTCTTTGCGGTGGCGACGCCAGGAATCCAGCCAGGCCCGCCGCCCGAATTCCCGGGTCAGCGCTACGGCCGTATGCAATTTGATCGCCGCATACCAGGCCAAAGGATTGATCCAGCAGCCGAACGCATATTTGTTTTTCCAGACGATTCGCAAATTGGCGGCAAATTCGGCATCGGCCGCCCGGCGGGTCGGTTCCCGGCCGTCAGAAAATTCATACCGCAGATCATGGATCGCCGCCGGAGTCGGATAATAGCGAAAGATCCAGTTAAGTATCTTACGCATACTTTCCGGCCACCGTTCGGGGCCATAGCCATTGGCTATCCGGGCCAGTTCCGATGGTGGGAGCTGCAAAAATTCTGCGGGGAACTTCAATTTCAGCGCAGCAGCTTCCTGCTGCATAGCAATAATTTCTGATTCTTTGTACATAAAAAAGACCTTCCTGTTGGTTGTTTAACAAGAAGGTCTTTTGTCAACATATTACTGCCAGGTGGCTGCAGCAGCTCGCTGCGGCAAACTCATCTCAAAGCCGCCGGCGGAGCAAGTATCTCGTTTATAACCACCGCTTCGGTACGGTTGTTACGGATCAGTTCCGCCCAATCAGACGCATCGTTATCCGGAGTTTCCGCTTCTTCGATCGGCGTTTGATAGATAACTGATTCTTCGTCTTCGCAACTGGCTTGATTCATGGCTGCGGCCTGCTCAGCCATTTCGGCATAACGCCGCTGGGACTCCAGAATTTCTGCATCAGCTTCGTATTGCCCGGCACTTTGAGCAGCTTCCTCCCCTGCCCAGCCACTGCTGGTCTTACGGTCGGGTTCGGTTGGCAAATCAAAGTACTGCTCCCAATTTTCCGGCAGCGATGATTCCGTTTCCGGCTCCGGCGCACTTTTTTTGAAATTGGAATATATCTTGGCAGCTATACCGATAACTATAATTATTACCGCAATCAGGTCGTCCATAAAAACACCGCCTTCCCCGGATCACTTACGGGATTTATCGCCTCCGGCAATAGCCTGACGCATTTCGGTATCGGCAATTACGTTTTTCATTTTGTAATATTCCAGAATACCGAGTTTGCCGCTGGCCAGAGCTTCGGAAATCGCCATCGGGACTTCGGATTCAGCCTGCACTAAATTGGCCTCCATTTCCCGGATGCGGGCCTTCATTTCCTGCTCGGCAGCAATAGCCATAGCCCGGCGTTCTTCGGCCTTGGCCTGCGCAATATCCTTATCGGCATTGGCTTGTGCCATCTGCAATTCCGCACCGATGTTTTTGCCCACATCCACATCCGCTATATCAATAGAAAGCAGTTCAAAGGCAGTTCCGGAATCCAACCCTTTGGCCAGCACAGTTTTGGATATCCGATCGGGATTTTCCAATATATCAGTATGACTTTCCGCCGAACCGATAGTTGTAACAATACCTTCCCCTACCCGGGCCAGCACCGTTTCTTCACCGGCGCCGCCAACCAACCGGTCGATATTGGCCCGCAGCGTGACCCGGGCGATCGCCCGCAGCTGAATACCGTTTTTGGCCATAGCTGTTACGCACGGAGTTTCAATAACTTTGGGATTGACGCTCATCTTGACCGCTTCCAGCACGTTACGTCCGGCCAGGTCGATCGCTGTAGCCCGCTGAAAAGTCAGATTGATCGCAGCCTTGTCGGCCGCCACCAAAGCATGTACCACCCGGAAAACATTCCCACCGGCCAGATAATGCGCTTCCAATGACTGCGAATCGACCTCGATGCCCGCTTTCTTGCTCTGGATCATCGCATTGAGGATCACCCCCGGCGGCACCCGGCGCAGCCGCATACCAACCAGCGAAAACAGCGATATACGCACGCCGGAAAACACCGCAGCGATCCACAGCGGGATCGGTATTATACCTACAAAAACGATCAATACAGCAATCAGGATCACCAAAGCAACCACTGCCACAGTGATCACTCCGGTATTAACCGAGGCCAACAGCAAATTATTGAATATATTCATCATAGATAAAAAGCTCCTTTTTCAGCTGCATCACGCTTCTTTATTTTCAAATTTACCTTCACGGAACGCCTGCGCCAACGCCAGCGGCACCTGCGCTTCCATAGCAATAAGCTGTGCCCGCATTTCGCTGATCCGGGCTTTCATTTCCTGTTCGGAAGCCACCGCCATGGCCCGGCGTTCTTCCGCCTTGGCCTGCGCAATATTTTTGTCGGCATTGGCCTGATCGGTCTGCAGCTGCGCCCCGATATTCTTGCCGATATTCACGTCAGCAATATCAATTGAAAGTATCTCAAAAGCGGTTCCGGAATCCAACCCTTTGGAAAGCACTACTTTAGAAATAAGATCCGGATTTTCCAGCACCTTTTTATGATGTTCAGTCGAACCGATAGTCGTAACGATCCCCTCGCCCACCCGGGCTAAGATCGTTTCTTCTCCGGCACCGCCGATCAAACGGTCAAGATTGGTTCGCACCGTGACCCGGGCGATTGCCTTGACCTGGATCCCATCCTTGGCCACAGCAGCAACTTCGGGAGTTTCAATAACTTTGGGATTGACGCTCATCTTGACTGCTTCCAGCACATCGCGTCCGGCCAGATCGATCGCCGTAGCCCGCTGCACCGACAGATCCATATTGGCTTTATCGGCCGCCACCAGCGCCGCTACCACCCGTGATACATCGCCGCCGGCCAGATAGTGTGCTTCCAGCGTATCGACTCTTACATCGATCCCGGCCTTGCGGGCCTGAATAAGCGCATCGACTATTGCCGTAGGCGGCACCCGACGCAACCGCATACCGATCAAGGCAAAAATCCCCACCGGCACCCCGGAAAACATCGCCGCTATCCAGTGCCGTACCGGTATCATGTAAAGGATCAAACCGATGACCAATACTGCGATCACCAGAACCACAGCCATTCCGATCAGACCGACACTGCCAGATATATCGGCAGTCAACAAAAAGTTTGAGTTCATAAAAAATCTCCTGTCTTGTCATTCTTCAGCAAGTACTCATACCTGCTGAAAAGTTTGATGATTAACTATCTTCGTTCCGGGACATTACCATTATACGGTGCGGGCAGAAAATCCAGCATTCCGGTATTTCCACTATCAGTCATGGCGTGGCCGATCGTGTGAACATAGCGGAAATTATCCGAAGCAACCGCATACAAAAACAACATCATTGCCGCATATTTCAACACATGGCGAGGTTCGTTCCAGAAATCACCTTCCTTGAATTGACTCTTTTTATCCGGCATCCAGTCGTTGGCCGGAGCAATCGTCACCCCCTTGCGGTTGACCAACGCAAATCTTCCGGCAACCCGGATCAACAAAAGCTCCAACCCGGCAGCCAGCCCGGCGATCAATGCCAAAGTACAGAGCATAACATCCGCTCCCATACGATCTTCCAGAATCGGCCCCAGGCAAAAATTTTCCGGCTCCATGCGTTCCTCATCCGGCGGCAGAACAAAGTTGTTGCGGGCCATAAAAGAACCCAACTCTTCGATACTCCGGATCGTATTATTTTCCGCAACGTTCAAAAATATCTGCAGCATCTCCCGCAAAATATCAGGATTATCGCGTTCAAACCACAAAAGATGCAGCTCAATCAAACCTTCCAGAAAATTGCCTTGATCGTCTTTATCCAGCCATTTATAAAAGCGGTCGCGTCTTTTGCGCAAACTTACGATCGACT
This sequence comes from Lentisphaerota bacterium, assembly GCA_015061575.1. Classification (GTDB taxonomy): domain Bacteria; phylum Verrucomicrobiota; class Lentisphaeria; order Victivallales; family Victivallaceae; genus SIG78. The sequence goes on along the minus strand of SUWF01000062.1, from coordinate 69 downwards.
CCAGCTGCTGCACCCGCTTACGCTGCAGCAAGTCATCGGATTCCTGAAAATCCACCAGCAGCGGCAGAA
>SUWF01000061.1 GCA_015061575.1 Lentisphaerota bacterium | reverse complement strand
CCGTTTTGATCATACCCTTGGCATCGTAGGGATTGGAGGGATAGGCCACATAGGTACCCGGAATGTGGGCAAACATGCTTTCCAGACTCTGGGAGTGCTGGCCGCCGTAACCTTTGCCGCCGCCAACGCTGCAGCGGATCACCAGCGGTACTTCCGTGGAAGCGCCGGTCATGTAGTGCCATTTGCCGGCCTGGTTGGCGATCTGGTCAGAAGCCATCAGCGCAAAGTCCATGTACATGAGTTCGGCCACCGGACGGTAACCGGTCATGGCCATACCGACAGCGGCGCCGCAGATACAGGCTTCGGAGATCGGGGTGTTGAACACACGGTCACGGCCAAAGCTTTCGAGCATACCCTTGGAGAGTTTGAACGCCCCGCCGTAATCGGCCACGTCTTCACCGAAGAGCACCACGCGCTTGTCGCGCATCATTTCTTCCATCAAACCTTCCTTGATGGCGTCACGATAGTTCACGCGGCCATCGGCGTCACGCTTGACCACCGGAAGCGGTTCATCGATGGTGACATTGCTGTATTCGGCCGGAACTTCGTCGCAGAAGGTATCAGTATACATGTGTTTGATAACATCGGCCGGATCCGGATCGGCGGCATCAGCGGCACGACGGGCGGCACGGGCGTTGCGGTCGGCAACTTTCTTTTCGATGGCAGCGAGTTCTTTTTCGCTGGCGATCTTGCCGGCAAGGATTTCGGCCCGGAAGCAGGGAACCGGATCGACTTCCTTCCAGCGGGCTTCTTCTTCACGGGTACGATATTCGTTACGCGGGTCAGACAAGCTGTGACCATAGTAGCGATAGCTGTCGAGTTCCAGCAGCACCGGACCTTCGCCCTTGGCGATGATCGCCTTGGCACGGGTGATGGCGTCACGGACGGCCATCGGGTCCATACCGTTGATGACTTCGGCGTGCATGTTGTCGTTGTCAAAACCGGCGGCACGGCGGGCCAGATGATCCAGACCGTTGACTTCGCCGTCAGCACGGCCGGTCATACCAAAGTGGTTGTTGACGATGATGAAGATCAAGGGCAGACCGAATTTGGTCTTGGCCAGCGGGCCGTTGAACTGATCCTGAGCGGCCCAGTTCAGAGCTTCCAGCACCACACCGTTGGCATAAGCACCGTCACCGGCGAAGGTGGCGACTACACGGCCCTGATAAGCCGGATCGATACGGCAGGTCATAGCAGCACCGGTAGCGATCGGTACGCCGCCGCCGACGATGGCGTTGGCACCCAGGTGACCGACGCGGAAGTCAGCAATGTGCATACCGCCGCCACGGCCTTTGCCGTAGCCGTCTTCTTTACCGAACAGTTCGGCGATGGTGCGGAAGATATGATCTTCCATGACCGCATCACGCAGTTCTTCGCCCTTGAGCGAGGCATATTCCGGGCAGCGGACTTTCATATCTTCTTCGCTCATGTGCTTGATGGCGTGGAAACCTTTGGCGATACTGTCGCCATGGCCGCGGTGGGTGGAGGTAATGAAGTCAGTGATGTTCAAAACACTGCAAACCCCGGCAGCGGTCGCTTCCTGACCGATGGAGAGGTGGGTCGGTCCACGATAGTTGTAGTCGCTGATGATTTCGTAAGCGCCGGTACGGCACTTGAGGATCATTTCTTCAAATTCACGGATGGTCAGCATGGACTCGTAAATTTCGAGCACTTCTGCTTTGGTGATCTTCTTGGCTTTGTACTCGGCTGCCACGGTCGAATCATACTGATAAGCCGGAATGCTGTTCAGCTTGATGGTCGACTTTTTGAAACACGGAGCGGAGTCACTGTAGTAATTGTTACTCATTTGTTCTCTTCCTTTGTTTGGTTGGTTTCTGTTTATGGTTTAATAGTTGTTTGCCTTGTTTTATATCTTTTCCGGAGTTATTCCGGTACGGATCACATCTATATGCTTTTTAGCGAGTCTGGATATCAGATCTTCTGATACATTCTCATCGCTGATGATCAAATCTATATCGTCCGTTGAGCCGCTGCCTGCCAAACTGGGGGCCAGCAGCTTACTGCTGTCGGCCAGCAATATGACTTGTTCGGCCCGTTTCATGACCAGCTCTTTGGTATAAGCTTCGTTGGGATCAGATGTAGAGATCCCCGATTCCACTGTGAAACCCATCGTACCCAGAAACGCTGTATGTATGGCCAGAGATTCCAGTACCCGACTGGTCAACGGCCCGACCAGTGTGCGGCTGCGGGGGCGAAACTCGCCGCCCAGCAGGATCAGCCGGTGGCTGGTTTCCATAAGTTCGCTGGCCGCCATCAATGAATTGGTCACTACGGTGAGGTTTTTGCGCTGCTGCAGTTTGCGGGCCAGGGCCAGAACGGTACTGCCGCCGTCGAGAAATATGGCATCATTATCGTGGATAAAATCCAATGCCCGCTCAGCAATGCGTTCTTTTTCTTGAGCGTGGAGGGAGGTTTTTTCGTTGAACAGCAATTCTCCGCTGCCCCGACGCAGAGGTTCGGCTCCGCCATGTACCCGACGGATCAGGCGGCGTTCTTCCAGCGCCTGCAAGTCGCGGCGGACGGTCGCTTCCGAAACGCCAAGCCGGGAACTGAGTTCGGCAATGGTGCGGACTCCGCCTGCGGAAAGCGAGTCAACTATCAGTTTTTCCCGCTCCGTGCTCAGCAATTTGCGTCCGGAAAATTCTGTGGCCATAAAAACACTCTGTTTGTTCAAGTATATACCAAATTTGTTGCAACCGAGAGTTAATTTAGCACTTTTGCAAAAAAATGCAATCTTTTGCAAAAAAATTTTCGTTTTTTTTGTTTCATGACAGGTTGTATTGCTGTTGCAGAGGTTCTGACGGCGCTTGGATACTGCTCAAAACCAGCTGTTTTGACTGCTCGACGGCATGAAATATCATTTCTGACAGAATTGAGCGGCAATATTTATTGGTTTTTTGTGTGGAAAACTTTACTTTTGCACTTGCGAACCGGGCTTGACCGGTCTATATTATAATACTATTTATGTATGGAGCGGTCTGATGGAGTCTTTAAGCAGACGTTTGAGATGCGTTCAGCGTAAAATAGCAGGTTGATTGAATTTCAGGAGTTATGCAGTGCTGGAAACTATCCATTTGACTTGTCCGGAAGGCAAGATGTTTGGCTGGGCAAAATTTGTTACGGCCCGCTTGGCTGCGTCCGGATTTTCCGCCCGCTGGGTGGGTGGGGCAGTGCGGGATCTGCTGCTGAATAAGCTGCCCGGCGATGTGGATATAGTTACAACGGCGCTGCCGCAGGATGTTTTGCGAGTTTTTCCGGGAGCCGAACTGGTAGGCGCCAGCTTTGGTGTGGTGCTGGTCAAGCTTGAAGGTATGCACTTTGAGGTTGCCACTTGCCGGGAGGAGCGCAACTATATGGATGGTCGTCACCCGGAGATCGTCAACTTTACCGGTGATTTTGCGGTGGATGTGTTGCGGAGGGATCTGACGGTCAACGCTTTGCTGTATGATCCGCAAGCTGAAACCGTGTTTGATTATACCGGCGGCCTGGCGGATCTGCGCGAGAAAAAAATCCGGATGGTCGGTGATCCGCAGCGGCGGCTGAGCGAAGATTATCTGCGCATGTTCCGGGCGGTTCGTTTTGCTTCCCGGCTGGGATTTGAGATCGAGCCGGTCACGATGGAGGCGATCCGTTTGATGAGTCCGTTCAGTGCCAGGGTCGCTGCGGAACGGGTGCGTGATGAATTGGAAAACATGTTTTGCGGGCCGGATCCCCGGCGGGCGCTTGAACTGTTGAAAGCAGCTGGATTGCTGAAAGTGTGGCTGCCGGAAGTTGAGGCGCTCTCCGGAGTGGAACAATCCAAACAGTACCACCCGGAAGGGGATGTTTGGGAGCATACGCTGCTGATGTTTCAGAATTTGCATGAACCGGCCAGTGCGGAGCTGGCGTGGAGCATTTTGCTGCATGATATAGGAAAGGTGCAGACTTTTCAGCTGGATGCTGATAATGTGCCGCATTTTTACTGCCACGAAAGTGTGGGAGCGGATATGATCGGTGCAATTGCTGAGCGGCTGCGCTTTTCCGGAAAGCTGGCCGAGGCCGTGGAACATGCTGTACGCAATCACATGCGTATGGCATCGGTTCGGGAGATGCGCCCCGCCAAACTGCGGCGTTTGCTGGCGGAGAAAAATATTGATATGGAACTTGAACTGCACCGACTGGACTGCTGTTCGTCCAATCAGCTGATGGGAACGTGGGAGTTTCTGGTCAGCAAGCTGGCTGAACTCCGCTGCGGCAGCGGCAGCAGTTTGCCGCCGGCATTGATCAGCGGAGATGATCTGATCCGCTGGGGATACCGGCCGGGCCGGGTGTTCAGTCAGATACTGAACACGGTCATGGATGCTCAGCTGGAAAAAAAGATCACTGCGCGCAGTGAGGCCGAAAAATTGGTCAAAACGTTGTTTCCGCTGCCGGAAAAACAGGTTGATGAGTAAAAACGAGTTTAAACGGATGATAAAAGATATTTTTTTATATTAAACCTAATATTTTTATGTGAGGATCGTTAGAATCATGAGTAAGAGCGTTGTCGGTGCAGCCGAAGATTATGTGAACGTGAATGTTCTCAAGCAAATGCAGTTGGAACGGCTGCAGAAAATAGTCAAGCATACCTACGATAATGTGGAAGTGTTCCGCAGTCGTATGCAGGCTAAAGGTCTGACTCCGGATTGTGTCAAAAGCCTTGAAGATTTGGGGCAGCTGCCGTTTACGGATAAAACCGATTTGCGCGATTATTACCCCTTTGGTCTGTTTGCAGTGCCGATGAGTGAAGTTGTGCGTCTGCACGCCTCCAGCGGTACAACTGGCAAACCCATTGTGGTGGGCTACACCAAGGCGGATATCGAACTCTGGGCCGATGTTATGAAAAGAGCTTTCCAGAGCTGTGGACTTAATCGCAACGATGTGATTCAGGTTTCTTACGGCTACGGGTTGTTTACCGGCGGTTTGGGTGCGCATTACGGTACTGAAGCTTTGGGCGCTACAGTGGTTCCCACTTCCGGCGGCAATACCCAGCGGCAGCTGATGGTGATGCAGGATTTTGGCGTAACAGCCATTTGCTGTACTCCCAGCTACTTCAACTTCCTCTCCGAAAAAGCTCAGGAAAGCAATATTAATATGCACGAATTGCCGCTGAGGGTAGGTATTTTTGGTGCTGAACCGTGGACTGATGCCATGCGCAAGCAGATGCAGGCAGCTACCGGTATTGAGCCGTTCGATATTTACGGACTCAGCGAAATCATCGGTCCCGGTGTGGCTATTGAATGTCCGGAACACAACGGGCTGCATATTTTTGAAGATCACTTCTATCCGGAAATCGTGGATCCGGATACCGGAGAAGTACTGCCGGATGGTGCGTTCGGGGAATTGGTGATCACAACTCTGACCAAAGAAGCTTTCCCGATGATCCGTTACCGCACCCATGACCTGACCCGGATCATTTCCGAACCCTGTGCCTGCGGAAGAACTTTGCGGCGGATTGACCGGATCGCCAGCCGTTGCGATGACATGATGATCATCCGCGGGGTGAATGTCTTCCCGTCGCAGATCGAATCGGCGCTGCTTTCGGTGGAAGGCACGCTGCCGCATTACCACATTGTATTGTATACCGAAAACGGCATGGACAATATTGAAGTGGATGTGGAAGTCAACGAAAAGTTCTTCTCGGATAAAGTCAGTACCATGGAAGAAATGCAGAAGAAGCTTTCTACAGCTATTGAACACACTATCGGTCTGCGGGTCAAGCTCAAGCTGGTGGCTCCGCAAACTATTCAGCGGTCGGAAGGTAAGGCCAAGCGGGTCATCGACCGCCGGGAAAGAATGTAATCGTTATACAAACAGGAATGGTTCATTGATATTATGAAAAAATCTTGGTTGATGCTTGTTGTCTGCTGCTTGCTGGCGTTGGCTGGATTGGGATTGCCGGCAGCGGAAGTTATCGAAATAAGCAAGTCTTCGCAAAGAACTTTTGCAGCACCTACGCTGAGTATCCGGAATCTGGAAGGCGATAAAGCTTTCTGCGAACCGTTTTATCGCTATCTGGCTACTTGCGGATGGTTCCGGGTGGTCAAAGGGCAGTCGGATTATGTACTTGATGTCAAAGGCGGCGATGGCTCCATTGCCATGCAGCTGAGTTTTGGCAGCAATCCGGTGTTGCGCAAAAATATCACTTATTCCGGCAATGTGCGCCGGGCGGCGGCCCGGGCGGTGGACGAATTGATTGCTGACCGCTTCAGACAGCGTTTGTGCGACAGTCAGCTGGTTTTTACTGCGGAAACCAAGCGGGGACTGAAAGAAGTTTTTGTCTGTGATACTGATGGTGGAAATCTGCGCAAAGTCACCTCTTTTTCGACCACTTGCGTGGAACCTTCGTGGATGCCGGACGGCAAAAGCGTGGTTTATACAAGATATTCACTTTCCGGAACTGACCTTTGCGAAACAATGCTTGATCCGTGGCGTACCCGCCGTCTGACCAGTTTTCCGGGGATGAATGTGGGGGCTTCGGTACACCCCAGCGGGGATTTTCTGGCCATGATCATGAGTATTGACCGGCAGGTCGAGCTTTATGTCAAGGCTTTGAACAGCCGTGAGCGCCGCCGTTTGACCCGCAGCCGGGCAGTGGAAGCATCTCCCTGCTGGCATCCCAACGGGCAGACCATTTGCTATGTATCTGACCGCAGCGGACGGCCGGGCTTGTATAGGATCAATGCCAACGGCGGTACTGCTGAACGGATCCCCACTGTGGGCAGCGAAGCGGTAACGCCTTCCTGGTCGCCGGACGGCAAGCTGGCTTATGCCGCCCGGATCGGCGGCAGTTACAAGCTGGCTGTTTATGATCCGGTCGGCGGCAGCAGCGGGGTAATCGCCAATCTGCCTGCCGGGGATTGGGAAGCGCCTTCCTGGGCTCCGGATTCCCGGCATCTGGCGGCCAGCCGCCGGGTGGGCAAGCACAGTGAAATTTATATTGTAGACAGCAAAACCGGAGTGGCTCGCAAATTGTTGAATTTCAAGTATTCGCAGAGCTCTCCGGATTGGTCGCCCATCCGGCGTGACTGATAAAGTAAATTTGAGCAAGCGTTGGATTTGATATGATAAAAACTTTTGAACAGGCAGTTCAGTTTCTTACGGAGCTGCAGCACTTCGGTATAAAAATGGGTTTGGAACAGACCCGCAGATTGGCTGAATTGTGCGGCAATCCGGATCATTCGCTGCGGTTTATACACTTGGCCGGAACCAACGGCAAAGGTTCCACCGGAGCGATGCTGGAGCGTTGTTTGCGGGAAAGCGGTTTTACCACCGGTTTTTACTCGTCACCGCATTTGCTTACGCCGTGTGAGCGTATCCGCATCAACGGCCGGGCGGTCAGTGAAGAAGAGTTTGCAGAAGCTGCTGAAATCGTGTCCCGGGCTGCTGGCGTAATGCAGCGCAAGTCGGCTATGCCCACTTATTTTGAGGCAATGACGGTCATGGCGATGCTGCTGTTCAAAAAGCACGATTGCAGTTATGTGGTTTGGGAAACCGGCATGGGCGGCAGATTGGATTCAACGAATATAGTCACTCCGCAAATAAGTGTGATCACCAATATAGCATTGGATCACGAAAAGTTTCTGGGCAGTACTCTTGCTGCGATCGCCGGAGAAAAAGCCGGTATTATAAAGGCCCATGTTCCGGTGGTTGCCGGGAGCATGGCGCCGGAAGCGGATGCGGTGCTGGCAAGACGGGCTGCGGAGTTATCCGCCCCCTATATAAGAGCTGGTGAAATATGCCCGGTAACAACGAATGAGGTGCCGGAAATGCGCTTGAATCACCAGCAATTTTACTGTGCCGGAGAGTTGATCGAACTGCAGCTCAACGGGCTTATGCAGCAGCGCAATACGCAAGTGGTGATAGCTGTGCTCAAAACGCTGGGTTTGTGGTCAGATACTTGCCGGAAAGCGTTGCGCAACACCCGTTGGCCGGGGCGCATACAAGTGTTGAACGAAGGCCGTTTTATATTGGATGGCGGCCATAATCCGGATGGGCTGCAGTCTTTGGCGGAAACGCTGAAAGTGCTCTATCCCCAGCGGCGTTTCAGATGGATATTCGGAGCTTTTGCCGATAAGGATTTCAGCGGAGGTCTGCAAATAATTGCGCCGCTGGTGCAGGAAATACATGCGGTGGCTTTTGCCGAAGATGCCCGGTTGTCTGCTACTCCGGAGGCGATTGCCGAAACTGCCGGCAAGTTGAATATAAAGAATGTATATCCGGTACAGGATCTGCCGGCGCTGCTGAAAAAAATCGCCGGAGAAAAAATTCCGGAAGTACCGGTGATAATTGCCGGTTCACTCTATCTGGCTGGTGAAGTGCTGGAAGTTCTGGCGGCCGGAAATGAGGTGTTGGAGTTGTAACAAGGGAGTATTGAATATAAGGCTATGGATAATAATTTTACGGTGCGAACCAATATGAATACTGTCAATAAAAGCGACGGGGCGATCATTCTGACCATGCCCAATACGGCGCTGTTTCCTTATGTACTGACGCCGGTTTTTGTGGATGATCCGGCAGCGGCGGAGCGGATGCGCAAAGCCAATGAAGGCAACCGGCTGGTGGCATTTTTTACGGAAATATCTGATGATTTGATGGAATTTGCCAAACGCCATCCGGATCACCGTATAAAAACAACTCATTGGCTGGATAAGGAAATATCGCTTATCGGCTGCCGGGCCCGGATCGTAAAAATGGTCAGTCTGCCCGATGGGTCAGTGCGATTGTTGCTGCGGGGATTGAGCCGGTGTGAGTTCCGTACGCCGTTCGAAGCGGATGAACCATCCTATTTTCCCGTGTATGAAGATGTGCCGGGCGATCAGCTTAAACTGGAAGGTATGAGCAATGAAATACTGCGTCAGTTTCAGAGCATGGCCGGTTTTATTCCCAATTTTCCGGAGGAGTTGCGCCACGGTATAAATAATATGAATAATCCGGGGCGGATGGCGGATCTGGTGGCGGATTCGCTGAATTTTCTGATCAGCGAAAAAATCTGGGTGCTGCAGGCTCAACAGCTGGAAGAACGCTTGTACTTTGTTATGGGGCTGTTGAACCGCGAGGTCGAAGTCATGCAGCTGGGGGCAAGTATTCAGGCCGAAGTTCACCAGAGCCTTTCGCAGAATCAGCGTGAATATTATTTGCGCGAGCAGCTGCGGGTGATCAAGGAAGAACTCAAAGAAGATTCCCGCAATCCGGATATTATTGATATAGAAAAAAGGCTTATGGAGCTGGAACTGCCGGAAAAAGTGGCAGCTACAGTGCATAAAGAACTTTCACGTCTGGAATTGATACCGACCATGTCGCCGGAATATCATGTGGCATACAATTACATCGACTGGCTGCTTTCGGTGCCGTGGAATGTTTACAGCGAGGATAATCTGGATTTGATCAAAGCAGCGGAAGTGCTGGATAGTGATCACTACGGATTGGAAGATGTCAAAAAGCGGATATTGGAATTTCTGGCGGTGATGAAACTCAATCCGGAGCGCAAGTCCCCGATCCTCTGTCTGGTCGGACCGCCCGGCGTGGGCAAAACTTCGCTGGGCGAATCCATTGCCCGGGCGACCAACCGCAAATTTCTGCGGGTAGCCTTGGGCGGCGTGCGGGATGAAGCGGAGATCCGCGGCCATCGGCGTACCTACATCGGAGCCATGCCGGGACGCATTGTGCAGAATCTGAAAAAAGCCGGTGTGGCCAATCCGGTATTTATGCTCGATGAAATCGATAAACTGGCCTCCGATCAGCGGGGCGATCCGGCATCGGCACTGCTGGAGGTGCTTGATCCGGCCCAGAATAAGGCGTTCAACGATCATTATCTGGAACTGGATCTGGATTTGAGCAAGGTGTTTTTTATTGCCACTGCCAACGTGCTGGAGGCGATTCCCGGGCCTTTGCTTGACCGTATGGAAGTTATTACGCTGCCGGGATATACCAGTTTTGAAAAGCGGGAGATCGCCCGGCGTTATCTGGTGCCCCGCCAGCTTAAAGAAAATGGCCTTAAACCGCGCTGGTTCCATATTACCATGGCTGCCGTGGACGAAATCATCGACTATTACACCCGGGAAGCCGGAGTGCGCAAGTTGGAACAGCACATTGCAGCTGTTTGCCGCAAACTGGCCAGAAAATATGTGGAAGGGGCTTTGGAAGAAGGCAAACGTACTTCGGTAACAGCCGAAATGGTGCGGGAGTTTTTGGGGCCGCGGCGTTATTTGATAGACGAAGCAATCACCGCACCGGCACTTGGCAGCGCTACCGGTATGGCATGGACAGCGGTCGGCGGAGCCATTTTAACTGTGGAGAGTCTGATGGTGCCGGGCAAAGGCGAGCTGAAGCTCACCGGTCAGCTTGGCAGCGTGATGAAAGAGAGTGCGGAAGCGGCATTTACTTTGCTGAAAAGCCGGGCCGCCAGTTACGGCATCAAAGCGGATGTTTTTGATAAACATAATTTCCACATCCATGTACCGGATGGAGCCACGCCCAAAGATGGTCCATCGGCGGGTATAACGATGACGTCGGCTCTCTATTCGCTGTTGAAAAAGCAGTCCACCCGTCCGGCGCTGGCGATGACTGGCGAAGTGAATTTGCGGGGGCAGGTGACGGCTATTGGCGGTTTGAAAGAAAAAGTTATTGCCGCTTTGCGCTCCGGGGTGAAAACGATCGTTATGCCGCAGGAAAATGTCAAGGATCTGGAAGATATTCCCGAAAATGTCCGGGTTCAGCTGGATTTTCAGCCGGTAAGCAATGTTGATGATGCATTGAAGATCATTTTTGACTGCAAGGGAGGTAAATAATGGGCAAAGCTGCAATGTTATCTGCTGCACTGCTGATGATTATGCTGCTGCCGGTAAATGCTGCGGAGAACGGCAGATTCTCCGAAGCGGATGGGTTTATGCAGATAGTGCGGATGCAGGCTGCTGCGCAGGAAAGCTTTGGTGATTTGCGCGGACGCATAAGTCACATGCGGCGCAATCAGGGCGGAGCTCAACACTATCCGGTGCGTTTTACGATACTTTTCCAGCGGGAAAAGGTGGAAGCCAAACTGACGCTGCAAGGCGGTGAAAATCACTACTTCATGCGGGATATGCTGCAAAAGAAACGGGTGATAAAAAGCAATCCTCCGGATAATCCGCTGCTGGGCAAACTGGGGTTCAGAATCGAAGATCTGGCGATGGATTTTCTGGAGTATCCGGTCAAACGGGAATTGGCTTCTGAAACAGTCAAAACGGTCGATTGCCGGGTTTTTGAACTGCAAAGCGCAGATGGCGGAACGGTGCGGGTGTGGATCGCAAGAAAATACTTTTTTCCGCTGAAAGCAGAATTTTATCTGCCCGGAGCCAGACAAAATGCCAAGCCGGAGCGAACGTTGGAAATCACCGGGTTCAAGCAGTTCGGCAAATATTATGCTGCTACTGATATAGCACTTTTCAGTGAAAATTACCGTACCCGGATCGCTTTTGACAACTGCATCGTGGTAAAAAGTGACGATCCACGGGCCGCCGCTGAATTTAAGAATCTACCTAAAACGGAGAAATAATATGTACAAAACAGGTGAAATCATCAGCAACCGGTGCTTGAAAGGTGATTACTATCAGGTGATCTTTTATGCGCCGGAAATCGCTGAAAAAGCAATTCCCGGACAGTTTGTCCATGTGCAGATCGATAAATCCAGTGCGCATATTCTGCGCCGGCCGTTTTCGATCAACAATACTGATCCGGCCGCCGGCACGGTGCAGGTGACGTACAAAGTTGTCGGCAGCGGTACGGAGGTGCTTGCCGGGCTCAAGCCGGGGGCGGTTTGCGATTTACTCGGACCTTTGGGAAACGGTTACAAGCTGCCGGCAGATGACGAAATACCGGTGATGATCGCCGGTGGTTACGGCACGGCGGCAATGTTTATGTTGAGCAAATTGGCCAAAAATAAAGGTATGCTGCTGGTGGGTGCCAGAGGCGATGCTGATTTGATCCTGCTTGATGATTACCGCCAGCAGGGGTGCGATGTGCAAGTGGCCACCAATGACGGTTCCGTGGGGACCAAAGGCTTTGTAACGGTGCTGCTGGAAGATGTGCTCAAAAATGCTCCGGCCGGTCAAAAATACCGCTTTTACGCCTGCGGTCCTACGCCGATGCTGATGGCCGCCGGCAAGCTGTTGTGCGCAGCCAATCGGGAGGATGGCGAATTAAGTCTGGATCATGTGATGTGCTGCGGAGTCGGGGCATGTTTTGCCTGTGTGGTCAAAGTAAAAGATGGCGATACGTTCCGCTATGCCAGAAGTTGTTCTGAGGGGCCGGTCTTTACTGCCGGGGAGGTCTATTATGAAGATTGATATGAGTGTGGATCTGGGTAAATTCAAGCTGAAAAATCCGGTGATGACCGCTTCCGGTACTTTCGGTTACGGCTATGAATACAACCAGCTTTACGATATATCCCGTCTGGGAGCAGTGGTAGTCAAGGGCATTGCGCCGTTTGTCAGCAATGGCAATCCCACTCCCCGGGTGGCCGAAACGGCCAGCGGTATGCTCAATGCCATCGGTCTGCAGGGGCCGGGGGTGGAAAAATTTCTGCATGGCGAACACTATCTGCCCTATTTGCGCACGACCAATGCCACGGTGATCGTCAACATCTGGGGAAAAAGCATTGCCGATTATTGCGAAGTTGCCCAGCGGCTGGAAGCGGAAGGCGAGGGGATCACTGCTTTGGAAGTAAATATATCCTGCCCCAACGTCAAAGCCGGCGGGGTGGCGTTTGGTACCGACCTCAAGCTGCTGGATGAAGTGATTTCAGCCGTGCGCAAGGCTACAACGCTGCCGCTGATCGTCAAACTCAGTCCCAATGTTACCAAAAT
>SUWF01000060.1 GCA_015061575.1 Lentisphaerota bacterium | reverse complement strand
CCGCTGTTCACGGTGGTGCTGTTCGCTACCGTTCCGGAGTGTAATGTTGCCCAGGCACCACTCAATACCAAACCATTTATTGTATTAGGAGTAAAAGTTACATTAGCTCCTTCGGCGACACTAACATATCCGCCATTTTCGGTTATAGCTGTTGCCGTACCGCCGCTTGAGATGGTCATACTGCCGCCGCTGTTCACGGTGGTGCGGTTTGCTACGCCGCCGCTGGAGATGTACAGATAGCCGCCGCTGTTCACGGTGGTGCGGTTTGCTACGCCGCCGCTGGAGATGTCGAGATGGCCGCTGTTCACGGTGGTGCTGTTCGCTACGCCGCCGCTGGAGATGTACAGATAGCTCCAGCTGTTCACGGTGGTGCTGGTCGCCGTGCCGCCGCTGTAAACATACATTAAGTCCCAATCTAACGTTATGCCAGTTGAAATTACGCCGCTGGAAATGTAATAATATGCCATTTTTCCCGCCTCTTTGTTGTATTATTTTTCTGTAATCAACCTAATTTACCACGGATAAAGATTTAATGCAAGTTTTTTGGGATTTTTTTGGGGCTTTTTTTTTGGGGGTGCAGCTGGCGGAGTAGAGTTGCAGGGCGCACGCCTGGGGGATGCTTGGTTGTACGGATAGGTACGGATGTTTACGGAGTTGTACTGAGCTGCCGGGCTTCTGCCCGGCAGCCACCTCCGCACGAGGCTACGGCGGACAAGCTATCGGTTTGTGTGTGGGGGGCAGGCCTGTTGACTCAGCTGGCATTGAGCGCACGCCTGTTTTGCGCGCTAAGTATTACGGACAATAACGGACGATAACAGACGATAACAGACCCGGCGGCGAAATCGCCGCCGCTATCATTGTAGACATGCGCTTATTTATAAGACTTATAAGTCATATAAGTCCTATAAAAACAGGGCACTTGCCCATCTTCACGAATGGGGGCAAGTGCCCTGTTGCAGTTCAGCTGTTACGAATTATTTTTCGCTCTGAATCGCTGCCTGCGCCGCCGCCAGCCGGGCGATCGGCACCCGGTAGGGACTGCAGGATACATAGTTCAAACCAACACTGTGGCAGAACGCAATGGTCTTGGGATCGCCGCCGTGTTCACCGCAGATACCCAACTTGATATCCGCACGGGTGGCACGACCCTTGGTCGCCGCAATGCGCACCAATTCGCCCACACCTTCGGTATCCAGCACCTGGAAGGGGTCGTAGTCGTAGATGCCCATCTTGACGTAGTCGCTCAGGAATTTGCCCGCATCGTCACGGGAGAATCCGCAGCCCATCTGCGTAAGGTCGTTGGTACCAAAGCTGAAAAATTCGGCTTCTTCAGCGATCTTGTCCGCCGTTACCGCCGCCCGGGGCACTTCGATCATCGTACCGATCTTGACGGCCAATTCGCTGCCCTTTTCGGCTTCGATTTCGGCCTTGACCTGCAAAATGATCGCTTTCTGCAACGCCAATTCCTTGACGTTGCCGACCAGCGGAACCATAACTTCCGGATGCGAACCCTTGACTTCCGCCGCCGCTTCCATCAATGCCCGGGCCTGCATGGCCGTAACTTCCGGATAGGCAATACCCAAACGGCAGCCGCGATGGCCGAGCATGGGGTTGAATTCGTGCAGACTTTCCACCAGCTTGCTGATGACTTCCACCGTCACGCCCAGCTGTTCGGCCATTTCCTGCTGGCCCTTGGGATTGTCGTTCTGGGGCAGAAATTCGTGCAGCGGCGGATCCAGCAGACGGATGGTCGCCGGACGGCCTTCCAGAGCTTCAAACATGCCCTTGAAGTCGCCTTTCTGCAGCGGCAGCAACGCCGCCAAAGCGGCTTCGTACTGTTCAACGGCTTTCAGCTCATCAGCCGCCAGAGCCTGTTTTTTGAGCTCGGCGATGACTTCGGTGTTGTACTCTTTCTTGAGCTTGCGCACCGTTTCGGCCACCAGAATCAGGCGGCGGAACGCAATGATGCGGTCGCCTTCAAAGAACATGTGTTCGGTACGGCACAAACCGATACCTTCGGCACCGAATTTGACCGCAACTTTGGTATCGTGCGGGGTATCCGCATTGGTGCGGATGCCCAGCTTGCGGTATTTATCGGCCAGCGCCATGATGTCGCCGAACGGGCCGGTCAGTTCCGGATCAACCGTTTCGACCTTGCCCAGATAAACCGCACCAGTGGAACCGTTGAGGCTGATCCAATCGCCTTCGGCAATGGTCTGGCCGTTGATGTTCATGCTGCGACTGGCGTAGTCGATGACCACTTCGCCGCAACCGGCCACACAGCAAGTACCCATACCGCGGGCCACCACCGCAGCGTGGCTGGTCATACCGCCACGGCTGGTAAGGATACCCTGAGCTACATGCATACCGCCGATATCTTCGGGGCTGGTTTCGATACGGCAAAGGATGACGGCTTTGCCTTCGTTGTGCCATTTTTCGGCTTCTTCAGCAGTAAATACCACCATACCGGCGGCCGCACCCGGCGAAGCGGGCAGACCAACGGTCAGCTGCTTGGCGGCAGCTTCGGAGGATTTGACAAAAACCGGGTGCAGCAGCTGGTCGAGCTGAGCCGGTTCCACCCGCATCACGGCGGTCTTTTCGTCGATCATACCTTCTTTGACCAGATCAGTAGCAATGCGCACAGCCGCTGCGGCGGTACGTTTGCCGTTACGGGTCTGGAGCATGTAAAGCTTGCCGTTGTCGATGGTGAATTCCAAGTCCTGCATGTCACGGTAGTGTTTTTCGAGCTTGTTGCGGATGGCATCAAGCTGCTTGAAACATTCGGGCATGGCTTCTTCCAGTGAGGGATATTGCGCTGCACGCACATCTTCGGCAATATTCTGACGGGCGGCCCACACCCGGCTGCCGGCCAGCGTGATCTGCTGCGGGGTACGGATACCGGCCACCACGTCTTCGCCCTGAGCGTTGATCAGAAATTCGCCGTAGAAATAATCATTTTCGCCGGTGGAGGGGTCACGGGTAAAGGCCACCCCGGTAGCGGAGTTGCTGCCGGAGTTGCCGAACACCATGGTCTGCACGTTCACAGCCGTACCGATCAGGCCGCGGATGTCGTTGATTTCGCGGTAGCGGATGGCCCGGGGATTGTCCCAGGATTCAAACACCGCCTGAATACCCCGGTAGAGCTGATCCATGGGATCGCTGGGGAAATCGCAGCCGGTGGCTTCACGCACGATCTTTTTGTAAGTGGCAATAAGTTCGGTCAGGTCAGCAGCGGTCAATTCGTTGTCCAGCTTGACGCCGCGGGAGTTTTTCAATGCTTCCAGAGCGTGTTCAAACAAATCCGAATCAATGTGCATGACCACGTCGCCGAACATCTGGATAAAGCGGCGGAAACTGTCGAGCACAAACGCTTCGTTGCCAGTCAAGTCGATCATGGCCTTGACCGTGGTATCGTTCAAACCCAGATTCAACACCGTATCCATCATGCCGGGCATGGAGGCCGCCGCACCGGAACGCACCGACACCAGCAGCGGGTTCGGGCCTTTGCCGAAGGTCTTGCCAACGGCTTTTTCCAATCTGCTCAGAGCAGCTTCGACCTGCGGGGCAATTTTGGCAAAGAGTGCTTCTTTGCCGATCTTGCCGTATTCAGCGCAAGCTTCAGTGGTGATGGTGAAACCGGGCGGAACCGGCAGCCCCAATTCAGCCATACCGGCCAGATTGGCACCTTTGCCGCCCAACAGAGCGCGCATACTTTCGTTGCCTTCAGAGTTGTCTCCGCCAAAGCTGTAGACATACTTGAGTTCGGTTGCGTTACAATTTTTGCAACTCATGATCCTCTCTTCCTTTCTTTTAATTGAGGAACTTTTTGTTTTCAATTCCCGCACGCTTCAGTCTGAGCAAAGCTTTAGAAAGGTTAAGCTTTGAACGCATGGCCGTCTGGGAATTGCCAAATAATAAAACTTTGATTTTTTTAAAATTTTCAGAATAAAAAAACGTCACTCCGGCTGCAGACTTTTTAATAAAAAACAACCGGTCTCCCGGCGATGTCCTGCAGACAGGGGATTGCTTTTGCCGGAAAACCGGCGTTCTGATACGATTTTAACGGGAACCTGTGCGGTAAGTAAACTGACTATGGAGTCCGGCCATCTTCAGTGGCCAGTGCTTGAAGCCCGGTAAAAAACCTACCGGACTGCAAGCACCAAACACTGAATAAATGTTTTTTCCGCCATGCCCGGAGCACTCCATTGTCGATTTAGCTTTCCGCAAAATATTTCTTTATTGTTTGAGCTGCTTACTCTTGCGCATCATTTAAACGAGCGCAGTGCAGCGACGATCTCCTTCTTTTTAGGATGCTTTTCCGCACCGGTTACCACAAAACTCCCGGCCATAAAAACCGGGAAACGGAATGCAAGTATGTAAGCAAAACCATCTTCATGATACTGGGCAATGATTTTGCGCTGCTGTTCAACATCGGTATTGAAGTAATAGACGCCGATCTCGTCTTTATCGATCATGATCGCCGCAGCAGCGGTGGCCCGCAGTACGTCTGCCCGAATGGGCTGAATCTGCACCACATTGAGCCCGGAATCTTTGAAGTGATACGCCAGATCCATCAATGTAAGGTGGTTATTGACCACGCTTTTATAGTCAAAATTATCGATTTTAGTGGGTTTATCCAGCTGGGACTGGCAGCCGCAGAGCCACAAACTCCCCAGCAGCAGCAAGACCGGCTTCATTCGGCCCAGCCAACACTTTTTCCCCAACACTGAAAGCATAAAACCTCACCTGCTTTGATTACTTAGCCCGCCGCAGCCGCTGCAGCTGCAACCTTTGAAATGCGGAACATGACATTTCTATCTAATATACACTATGTAAAGAAAAAAGCAAATTTTATTTATATAAAGCAGTACAGCTCCTTGACAATGGCCGTTCGGAACTGTATATTAACCCGGGATAACAAAACAGGATGCAGCTGCTTGCAGGCGGCAGCATCGATTAACGCACAGTAAACAAGGAGTCGTTACAATGAAAGTCCTGCTGCATGTAAACTATTACGAAGGTGCCGGAAAGTTTGAAACTCTGTTCAAGTTGATCCGTGCAGTCGGTGCCGATGGCGTTGAACTGCGGGGCAAAAACTATTACGATATGGGCAAGGAAAAGTACTTGGCCATGGTCGAAGATCTTAAACAGCGCAACCCGGATCTGGAGTTGACTTTCGGCTATCCGCTGCACTTTTCCAGCGTGGACGAAGATACCCAGAAGCAGGAATTTGAAGATTTTGTCGCCTTCCTGGATTGGGCCAAAGAAAAATGCGGCACCAAACTGCTGAATATGTTCACCGATTCGCTGGTCAACCCCGGCTGCGCCTACTTTGAATTTGACAAAAACGGCAGCGCCATGGCCGATGATCTGCTCTATGCCCGCCACGGTGCAGGTCTGACCAACGCCGGCAAAGAACTCGAAAAACGCAATATGCTCGCTGCGCTGGAAAGCCACAACTGCTACATCCACGATACAGCCAAAAGCTGCGCCAAGCTGCTGATGTGCATCAAAAGCCCGGCGATCGGTATCAACTACGACCACGGCAACATCTTCCTCAACCGCAATGGCGAAAGCATCGATGAAGTCTTTGATTTGCTCAAGGGCAAAATCTACTATGCGCACCTCAAGAATTTGATGCGCACCCGGGACTTCCAGCACTACTTTGCCACCCATCTGGAAGATGGCCATATCGATACCTGCCACGTTATGGACAAACTGCGCAATGAACTCAAGAGTGGTATTTTTGCCATCGAATACGCCTGCACCGGCGACGGTGTGATTGCAGCCAAGCGGGATATGGATTATGTAAGATTCCTGCGCTCCTGGCTGGGTTTCTAATTGGAATTGTTTTGTAGAGAAAGAGAGAATAAAATGCTGCAGAAAAGCAGTGATGTAAACATCTTGAGCCGTTCCAAGCTCCCGACTCCCGGCGAGATCCACTCCGAGCTGCCGCTGTCGCTGGACTGCACGGCTCAGGTCATCCGCCACCGTCAGGAAGTATTCGACATTCTGGACGGCAAAGATCCCCGTAAGATAATTGTGGTCGGCCCCTGCTCGATCCACGACCGCACCTCAGCACTGGATTACGCCAACAAACTGGCCAAACTAAGTAACGAAGTCAACGACAAACTCATGCTGGTAATGCGGGTGTATTTTGAAAAACCCCGTACCACCGTGGGCTGGAAAGGTTTGATCTATGACCCGGATATGGATGGCGAGTACAATATCGATAAAGGTATCCGCCTCTCCCGCCAGCTGATGCTGGAAATCGTCGATAAAGGCCTGCCGGTAGCGACCGAAACTCTTGACCCGATCCTGGTTCAGTACATTGTTGATTCAGTAGCCTGGACGGCGATCGGCGCCCGTACCACCGAGTCGCAGCCGCACCGCCAGCTGGCCAGTGGGCTTTCCATGGCGGTCGGCTTCAAGAACGCCACCGACGGCAATATGCAGATCGCTATCGATGCGATCAACACCGCACGGCGGCAGCACAGCTTTATCGGGATCGACGAAAATGGCGAAGTAAGTGTGTTCCGCACCTCCGGCAACCCCTATGGGCACATCGTGCTGCGGGGTGGAGCCGGGCCGAACTACGAAGCAGAATACATCGCATTTTTGAAAGTTGCTATGAAAAAAGCCGGTTTGCGCCCGCAAATCATCATTGACTGCAGCCACGCCAACTCCGGCAAACGCTTTGACCGGCAGAAAAAGGTCTTCTACAACGTAGTCGATCAAATCGCCGCCGGCGAAGATTCCATTGTCGGCATGATGCTGGAAAGTCACCTCTGCGAAGGCCGGCAGGATATCGTTGCCGGCCGCAAACCCATGCCCAATGTGTCGGTAACTGACGGCTGCATCGGCTGGCAGGAAACAGAAGAACTTATCCGCTATGCGCACAGCAAACTTTAATTATTAACAGAAAGCAAGTTATGGATTACAAGATCAAAGATATTTCCCTGGCGGCGTTCGGCCATCGGGAAATCGAAATCGCCGAACAGGAAATGCCCGGCTTGATGGCCACCTGTCGAAAATACGGCGCAGAACAGCCGCTCAAAGGTATCAAGATTTCCGGCAGTCTGCACATGACCATCCAAACTGCGGTTTTGATCAAAACCCTCAAAGCGCTTGGTGCAGATGTGCGCTGGGCCAGCTGCAATATATTTTCCACACAGGATCACGCCGCGGCGGCGATCGCCGATCTGGGGGTGCCGGTTTTTGCCTGGAAGGGCGAAACGCTGGAAGAATATTGGGAATGTACCTACGATGCACTGACTTTTCCGGATGGCAGCGGCCCGGATCAAATCGTCGATGACGGCGGCGATGCCACGCTGCTGATCCATCGCGGAGTAGCCGCCGAAGATGATCCGTCAATTCTGGATGAACCAACGGACGTCTACGAATTGCAGGTGATCAATGCGCTGCTCAAGCGGGTGCTTAAAGAAAAACCCGGCCATTGGCATAAGGTAGCGGCCAATGTCAAGGGTGTTTCCGAAGAAACCACCACCGGAGTCCACCGCCTTATCCAGATGGCCGAAAAGAACGAGCTGCTTTTCCAGGCCGTCAACGTCAACGACTCCGTGACCAAAAGCAAGTTCGACAATATCTACGGCTGCCGCCACAGTCTGCCTGACGGCATCAAGCGGGCGCTGGATGTGATGATTTCCGGCAAAACGGTCATGGTCTGCGGCTACGGTGACGTAGGCAAAGGCTGTGCCGAAGCCATGCGCAACGAACGTGCCCGGGTGCTGGTCAGCGAAGTTGACCCGATCTGCGCATTGCAGGCGTGCATGGCCGGATTTCAGGTCTGCACGGTGGAAGACGCCTTGCCCGAGGCCGATATTTATGTAACGACCACCGGCAACTGCGACATCATCACCGCTGAACACATGAGCCGGATGAAAGATCAGGCCATCGTCTGCAACATCGGCCACTTTGACAACGAAATTCAGGTGGCCCGGCTGGAAGCGTGGCCCGATGTCAAGAAAACGGTGATCAAAGACAGTTCCTGTCCGGTCGCCCGTTACACCTACAGCGATGGTCACAGCATCTATCTGTTGGCGGAAGGCCGTCTGGTCAACCTGGGCTGCGCTACGGGGCATCCCAGCTTTGTGATGAGCAACAGCTTCACCAATCAGACGCTGGCGCAGATCGATATAGCGCGCAATCCCGACCGCAAAGTCGGAGTCTATTTGCTGGATAAGAAGCTGGATGAAGAAGTCGCCCGGCTGCATTTGGAAAAACTGGGTGCCAAGCTCACCAAACTGACGCAAAAGCAAGCCGATTACATCGGAGTAAGCGTAGAAGGGCCGTTCAAGCCGGATACCTACCGCTACTGAGTCAGCAAAGAATTGAACCGAAAAATCGGGTGCCGCAAGCTCAAAAAGTTTTGCAGCACCCGATTTTTTTGTCCCAGCGAACTGGCAAAGTACAGTTGTAAGGCGCACGCCTGAGGGGAAGCGGGATTGTACGGATGGGTACGGATTTGTACAGAGAGGTACGGAGCTGCCGGGCTCTTGCCCGGCATCCACCTTCGCACGAGGCTACGGCGGACAAGCTATCTGGGTTCTACCGCTCCGCCCTTGCTGCTGGCGGAGGGCAGTTGTAAGGCCAACGCCTGTTTTGCGCGCCAAGTAGTACGGACAATAACGGACAATAACAGACGATAACGGACCCGGCGGCGAAATCGCCGCCGCTATCATTGTAGACATGCGCTTATTTATAAGACTTATAAGTCCTATAAGTCCTATAAAAACCACGCCAGCGGCCGAGCCACTATGGCACTACACGGCCGCCAAGCTGAGTAGTTATTCCCCAAACGAGATCGGCCCTTTTTATTTTTGCAGAGGCAAAAATAAAAAGGGCCAGGAAAAGGTTTTTTGAAGGGATGGGGTTTGGGGAAGGGAAACTTTTTTCCTCAAAAAAAGTTTCCTTTCCCCCAAGCTAACGCCATCCTTCAGCAAATTACCATTCAGGATCTACGGGTACCATCCCGCTGGCTTCGCCTCCCATATCGGTGCCTTTAGCAAGGATTTTGGAGTCGAGTTCGGTGATTTCCGGAGCTTCGTAGTTGAGTTTTTCTTTTTCCATGATATTTATCCTTTGTTTTTATCAGGCGTTAACTTTAGCCAACACCAATTTTTGGTTATTTTCTTCGA
Organism: Lentisphaerota bacterium; assembly: GCA_015061575.1. Taxonomy (GTDB): domain Bacteria; phylum Verrucomicrobiota; class Lentisphaeria; order Victivallales; family Victivallaceae; genus SIG78. The sequence goes on along the minus strand of SUWF01000060.1, from coordinate 3,980 downwards.
TGGTTAGGGAGTAATCGGCACTTGCCCATGCGGAACCATTCCAGGTGGCAGTTTGTCCGCCCAAGATCACGTTTTCTGCTTCGGCGATGGTGTCGAAAGCGTTTTCGCTGCCGCTCATAACGATCCAATCTTCAGCATTGTTCCAGCCGGTCAGATCAAAGTCGAGGGTATCGCCAGTAAAGTTGTTCCGGGCAATGCCATCGAGGCTGCTGCCATATTCAATATCCCAGCTGTCGATATCACGCAAATTGATTTTTTCGTTGGTAAATTCAATAGCAGTATTATTCTTAACTTCGAGACTTTCAAACATGAAGAGCGTTCCGGCAAATTCGCCGACGTAGCTATCGAGCACCAGAGAGCGTTCTCCGGCAACATAACTGGTAGCAGAGCGGCTGCCGTCGCTGCTTGAAACATATACTGCACCTTCGCCGCCGCCGGAGAGCAAACCTTGCATATCGAGCGTGTAGCTGGCAGATTTTTTGAGCGTAACTGTTACATTGCCATGCACCCAGCTGTATCCGGAAGAACCGGCGGCAATATTTTCGCTGAAAGTTATATCACTGGCTGTGGCATCAATGGTCAAATTGATATTACCTTTAACATCGGCGTGACCGGATTGCGCGACTTTGGCCGAAATATTGCCGCCGAAGACACGTTTGGCAAAAGTGCCGCCAGTGATGGTCAGATTTATATCATTGGCAATGGCATTGACTTTTCCAAAGTTATCAGCGGCAATATCCAGACACATACCGCCGGCAACGTTATTGGCAAAAGTTCCGCCATTGATCACCACCGTAATGGAACCGGTACGCTCCACAATTCCGTCAACCACATGATCTCCGCCGGCAACCACGCTGGAAAAAGTTCCACCATTGACCGTAAGATCAATTGAGCCTGCGATATCCACGAACTGTTTGGATTTTTCCACATAATTGCCGCCATAGAAACGCTTGTAAGAGCCGTCATCGACAAGCATTTTTATATCATCTTTGAGCGTTGAGTCACAGTTTCCGCCATAGGCAAAACCTTTGTCATTGACATTGGGATTGGAATTGGAATCTTGCCCAAGACTAAGCAGCAGAAGATCATTCTGCAAGTTGAGTTTGTAAGTAACATCATTAACGGTAAAGGATTGCCCGATGCTCAAGCTGCCCAGCGAAGTGCCATCAGCATAAACCGTGATCGAATCGGCAAACCCACTGGCCCCCGCAGCAAGTTTGTAAGTTCCCGCAGCTTGATCTGCCGACACTGTAATGGTATAAGTGGGGGCTCCATCAATCAACGCCAAATTATTAATCAAATAATCATCCGCCGTTGTCCGGTCAGCTACCGTAAAGTCAATGATGCTTCCGCTATCAGCAGAAACCACTGCGCCGGATTCGATCTGCAAACTGCCGCGATGCACCCCGCCGGAATTGACCACGAGACGGCCACCGCTGTTCACGGTGGTGCTGTTCGCAGTCCCGTCGGAATTGACACCGAGATTGCCACTGCTGTTCACCGTGGTGCTGGTCGCAGTCCCGCGGAAATAGACCCAGAGATTGCCACCGCTGTTCACGGTGGTGCTGCTCGCTACCGTTCCAGAGTGTAAAGTTGCAGAAGCATTACTCAATACCAAACCACTTATTGTATTAGGTGTAAAAGTTACATTAGCTCCTTCAGCGACATAAACATAACCGCCATTTTCGGTTACAGCTGTTGCCGTACCGCCGCTGGAGATCCTTAGATCGCCGCCGCTGTTAACAGTGGTGCTGTTCGCTGTACCGCCGCTGGAGATATATACCCTGCCGCTGCTGTTCACGGTCGTGCTGGTCGCTACCGTTCCAGAGTGTAAAGTTGCAGAAGCATTACTCAATACCAAACCACTTATTGTATTAGGTGTAAAAGTTACATTAGCTCCTTCGGCGACATAAACATAACCGCCATTTTCGGTTATAGCGGTTGCCGTGCCGCCGCTGGAGATAAATACTTTGCCGTCGCTGTTCACGGTGGTGCTGTTTGCTACGCCACCGCTGAAGATCCACAGATAGCCAGAACTGTTCACGGTGGTGCTGTTTGCTACGCCGCCGCTGGAGATCGTTAGATAGCCGTATTCGTTCACCGTGGTGTTATCAGCTACGCCGCCGCTTTCAACATAGAGTGCGTGGCCGCCCAATAGATAAACTCCAGAACTTGTTACTCCAGAACTGATGTACTGAGAAATCATTTCGTTTTCCCTTTTTTCTTTTTTTGATTGATTTAGGTAATTTACTGAATTATCTTTTGTGAGCTTATAGGCTTACATTCCTTTCTTGGCAAAGCTGTTTCTGGTTGCATTTCCCCTTAAACACAGGTGCATTACAACACTCTTCCCCCTATGGAATAATCTCAATCATAATCAGGACTGAACAAAATAATACAATCACTGCATGATAACAAATTATAAAATTGTTTATAGAAAAAAATCCAGAACTTAGGCCTATTCGGGAATGAGGAGCTTTTTTAAGAATTTTATAGAGTGTAGAGGTTGAATTTGAGATATATAAAAGTTTTTCAACAGTTTGAATAAAAAATAATTTTTCCCTCTCACACTTTTTGTGATGTACGGATACACAAACTCCAAACAAATTCAAAAACAGCAGCCCCAACAAACCAATTATCAGCAAACACTCGTTGCCCCAAAAAAAATCGCCAGCGGAAAACACCCCTACCAGCAAAGCCCCGCTGGCAATAACCGATTTCCAGGTTTGATTCCGAATACTGCGATAATCCTGCCAATCCAACTCCAGTTCCTTCAATAAAATTTCATGATCATAACTTGGAAGTGTACCCAAAGAATAATTATTCAACTCTGCATCTACCATTTATACAATATCCCAACTGTTTGATTGTCAACGCAAAAACACATTTAACTTCTTAATTACCAACATATTGCCATAATCAGCCATGCATATTACGTCGCATAATATACATTATGTTAAGTAGCGTATTTTGTAAGTTAATTGCAAATAACAGGTTATAAAAAATGATTTTCAATACAAAGGAGCGTTAAAGAAGCTAAAAAAGAGGATTTTTGAGGTTAAATTTACTTAACATAATGTATATTATGCGACACAACGCAACAATACCACACAATGCAAGTTGTATTTTTTCCTTGTTTAAAATAGCATAAGTAAAAGTTATTTGCAACTTTTTTCCATAAAAAAATCTTCATTAAATTATCTTTGGGAGCGAACAGGAAATATAGGGTAGCTTAGAACTGCTGCAGAGTGCAGTTGTAAGGCGCACGCCTGAGGGGGGCTGAATTGTACGGAAACAAACTATAACTGATGAAATTTGGAAACAGAGCAATACCATTTGCAGACGGCTGGTGCCGCCGCCTCAAGGGAGATTGCATTCCCCCTTTGGAAACCCCTTGCTCATTGGGCCGCCGCATCCAGCGCGAGGTCACTTAACAGCTTTAAATTAGAGCGGGCCCTGCCGGGCCCTTACGCAAATTTGCAACGAGTTGCAAATTTGTCCTCAATCGCCGGATGGCTTCGCTCTCTCCGGTCGGCTGCGCAGACAAGCTGCTTGGTCACCGGATAACAGCTCCGGTGACTGCCCTCCCATGCGTTCACGATGCTAACCGCACTGCGGCTGGTGGTTAGCCACATCCAGTGCAAGATTACTTGCGAGTAAACAGTTGGGCAGTTATAACATATTACAAGGCGAAGCGATGCCGCCGCCCGGCTTGGCGCTGGTTGTCAGGCGCACGCCTGGGGGGAAGCGGGATTGTACGGATGGATACGGATTTGTACGGAGCTGCCGGGCTTTTGCCCGGCAGCCACCTCCGCACGAGGCTACGGCGGACAAGCCAGCCGGGGTTCTACCGTGCTGCTCCGATGGCTGGCCGACCCTGCTTGTCACGGCGTAATAACATGAAGCCGGACGGTAAGAACGGCACGGCCCACTTGCCGAGTAGTATTTCTAAAACCGAGATCGGCCATTTTTATTTTTGC
>SUWF01000059.1 GCA_015061575.1 Lentisphaerota bacterium | reverse complement strand
AAAAGGTTTTTTGAAAGAAAAGGGGTTTGGGGGAAAGGAAACTTTTTTCCTCAAAAAAAGTTTCCTTTCCCCCAAGAAGTCCCACCCACTTTGTTTTAACAAATAGTTATATCGAGGTTGTAGCCGGAGAGGTATTTCTTTTCGTTACTGGTGGATACTTCGACGAAGTATTTACCGATGGCGAGGTCTTTTTTGGTGGTCATGAGTTTATCCAATGCGACTTTTTTGCCGGCGGCGTTATAGAGGGTTACTTTGACCGCCTTACCAACCTTTAAGTTGTCATCGTCCAGTTCGAGATTGAAGTCGATTTTTTCGGCCTTGGTCATTTCAAAGGCGAAGTAGTCGGATTTATCGCCGAAACCGACCCAATCGTCGATTTGGGCGTCCACGCCGTCCCAAGTGTTGACCACACCGTTGCCGCTTTGAGCGAGGTTGCTGGCGTGGCTGCGATCGTTGTTGAATTTGGCTTCGACCGGGAAAATATCGGCTTTGACAGAAATATTATAATTGCTGTGCTGTTTTTTGCCCTTGTCGGAAGATTCTACGGCGACAAAGAAATCGCCATTGACCAGTAAATTGGTCAAATAGGTGCCGTCTTTCTTGATCGAAACACTCTTGACCTTTTTCAGATTGCGGTCATAAACCGTCAATTTGAGTTTGGCAGTTACGCCAGTAACCGTGAACGAAAGCTTTTCGCCGCTGACGTTGGTGAATTTGTAATAATCGGCAATATCGCCCATGCCCACCCAGCCGGAAAACGTGTTGGCAGTCGCAAGTTTGCTTGCCGAAGCGGCGGCTTCGTTAAACGAATTGTTTTTAGCGGCATCGCCGGGAGCGTACACAGCATTGATATTGACCGAATAATTGGTATTGTACTTGCCTTTGCCCTTATCGGCAGAAGTCACGGCCACATAGTAGTCGCCGGGCAGATAACCGGAATAGATAGTGCCATTACCTTTGAGAGAATAAGTTTTGATTTTCTTTTTGTTGGCATCATAGAGCGTGACTTTGGCCTTGCAGGTCAAACCGCTGAGCGAAATCGTGCTTTGTGCGGGGCCATTGGTTACTACATGGAAATAATCTTCCGCATCGCCTTTGCCGATAAATCCGGTCAGCTGGCCGGAGGCAGTTTTGCCATCTGCTGAATTGGTCAAAGCAGTCTTGCTCAAGGAATTATTCTTGAAATGCACCGCATCGTCATAAACAACCGGCGGCGCAGCTACCACAAATTTCCGGGTAATAGTATTATTACTTTCGTTGCTTTCTGCAACATCATTGTAATAATCTGTTTTGAGCGTAATAGTATGCTCGCCAATGCTGAGTTTACCCAAATTCAACGGTTCATTATTATGGAACCAATTATCAGATTCCTTATCGCTTCGGCAAACATAGCTGTCCACATATTTGCCATCCAGATAAACAGCAGTATAAAACTCGTGGATGTATGCAGCGTTGCTGTCATCTTCAAAAGCTACATTGACATATACATTATCCTTAGTATTTACTGAACTGTCTTTATAGCTGCCGTTGTTATTGATCACAATACTGTTGCTCCAATCATCCGGAGCATATGGTTTGATATCATGAACCGCCCGTTCAACAACGATAGTCTTGGTTACGACGTTATTATTTTCGTTGATTTCACTGACCAGATTTGTTGAATCATGCACCATTTTGATCGTATGCGTACCGACACTCAATTTTCCGTAATTATAATCAACTACAAAGCGGTTGTGTTTGGTGCTGCTTTCGGAATTCCATGCAGTGACATACACTCCATCAATATATAAAGCACTTTGGAAGGTCGGATGAGCAGAGGCTGCAGTATCATCTGTCACGCCAAAACTTATAAAAACATCATCTTCATTGGTAATAACGGTATCTTCGTAAGTACCCATTTTTTCAGCACTTTCCCAATTGCCTTTTTTATGGGCAATCACCAGACCGCTTTCCCAACCTTCGGGAATATATTCCCGGATATCGTGAGTAGCAGCCGGCGGCGCAGTTACATTCAGCGATTGAGCTGCTGAGTTGTTGCTTTCATTGGATTCTGCAACAACATTTCCGCCATCAGCTACTACAGTAAGAGTATGAGTTCCGACCGAAAGTTTTCCAGCAGCAATGGTAAAAGTACCGGAAAAAGCACCGCCCACAGCCAACGCACCGACCGAAACTTTGCCCAACAGCGTATTACCATCATAAATATAAGCTTCGGTCGCACCGGCAGCAGCATTGCCGCTGTTTTTTATTGTAAAGCTGACTGTTACAGATTGCGAAGTATACGCCGTTGAAATATCCGTACTAATAGTGTCAATTATTAAATCAGCCTTATTGACAACCACTGGCGGAACATAATCAGAGACAACGAGATGTAATTTTCCACTGTCGTTACTCAATGAATAGGTCAGATTATTGTAATCCAAAGCTTGACCGACAGCAAGCTTTCCATAATTAACACTCCCGTTGCCAATGGAAACAGTACTATTAAAAGCCGCTGCATTATCTGCTAATTTATAGATTCCTTTAGCTTGATCATTCGCCACAGTAATGGTATAGGACGCATTACCTTGAATCAATGACAGATTATTGATCAAATATCCATCCGCAGCAGTGCGATTGGAAACTGTGAAATCAATAACTCCATAAATGGAGGCTGATACAACAGCACCGTCAGCAATCTGCATATACCCCCGGTGAACGCCACCATTATCAACACAGAGAATGCCACCACTATTTACTGTAGTATCAGAAGCAACGCCATTACTGGAAATATATAATCCTCCCTTTAATAAACTGTTTATTCCATTGTGCAGCGTAGTTTTAGTAGCAGTCCCTCCACTGAAAACATTCAAACGTCCATTGCCGATAATATTGTTCTGTTCCGCAGTCCCATTGCTGTACACATTCATATTACCGTTGGAAATAAAATTACTGACAGCCTTACCACCAGAATAAACGTATGTAATACCGGCAGATTGGGTAATATTTATCGAGGAGCCTCCGCATATGGCCATGCTGCCGCTAATCTTGAGCGTATTTTTAATGATACTTCCACTATACACATACACACCACCACCCAACATATATGTATCGGTGATCATACTTCCACTGCTGCCAATTACTGTCCCCATAAGGGTTGATGTCCTGGCCATACTTCCACCATCGTACACATGAGCATAAGAGCTTCCGTGAACAATAATTGCATCCGTGGCAATTCCACCGCTGGACACATGTAAATACCCACTGGAATACACACATGCACTAACAGCCTTTCCGTTCAAATCCATTGCTCCATGGGTTATACCGGGAACGTATGCCGATCCTCCTTGATAAATGTGCATATTGCCAGAAAATACTGCAATGTTGTCGACAGAGCCTCCACTGTAAACATAAACATCCTCCCAGTATACACCTTGTGATTTCAAGACTTCCCCTTTGTACACAAACTTACTCATACCCAACTCCTTGTTGATTTACTGTTCTGCATTACAACACTCTTAATATCGTTAAATATAAATGACAAATGAACTTATTGCAAGCTGTAATGATAGTATTTTTTTATATTTATTTTTCGTTTTTTTTACAAAACAGGTGTAAGATTTTTTATTTTGAGCTCAAGCAGGCCGTTTTTTTTTGGGGGGGGGGCAATATCATGCTGCAAAAACCTGCGCTGAAATAGCACAAGAACCTGAAAGCCCCGCAGAATCGCTGCGCGCCGTGCAGTTGTAAGGCGCACGCCTGGGGAAAAGCTGAATTGTACGGAGCGGTACGGATGTTTACGGATTAGTACGGAGCTGCCGGGCTTCTGCCACGGCATCCACCTCCGCACAAGGCTACGGCGGACAAGCTATCGGGTTGGGGGTGGAGCTGTTGGCTCTGCTGGCGGAGGGCTATTGCAAGGCGCACGCCTGTTTTGCGCGCTAAGTAGAACGGACAATAACGGACGATAACAGACGATAACGGACCCGGCGGCGAAACCGCCGCCGCTATCATTGTAGACATGCGCTTGTTTATAAGACTTATAAGTCCTATAAGTCCTATAAAAACTACGCCAGCGGCAGACCAACTGACGAATTACACAGCCCCCAATACTGGCGGCGATCCACCTTCGCACAAGGCTACGGCGGACAAGCTATCGGTTGGGGGGGAGCTGTTGGCTCTGCTGGCGGTGAACGCAGTGATGTCGCCGGAGCCTGCGCTTCGGGACGGGTAATATTTTATGCTGTTCAGTCGCTCAATTATTTGGCGCCGTGCATTTTCCAGTTGCGCTGGCGGGCGGCTTCGTAAAGCAATATCGTGGTGGCGGTGGCCACGTTCAACGAATCGATTTGCCCCAGCATGGGGATCACCACCGGCAGATCACATTCGGTCATCCAGCGTTCGGTCAATCCGGTTTGTTCGGTGCCCACGGCAATGGCCACGCTGGTAGTCAGATCCACATCAGTATAAATATTATCGGTATGCGGGGTTGCGGAAAGGATCTTTATATTGTGTTTGCGCAGCCAGGCAAAGGTTTCGTCGGTAGTGGCTTCGGCCAGCGGCACGGCAAACAGTGCTCCCGTAGAGGCCCGGATGACGTTGGGGTTATAAATATCGGTGGTTTTATCGCAAATGATCATGCCGTCCACTCCGGCGGCATCGGCGCTGCGGAGCATACTGCCGAGATTGCCGGGTTTTTCTACGGCTTCGGCCACCAGATAGAGACCGTTTTCGACTACCGGCAGATCTTCCAGTGTATGCCGGAGCATCTTAGCTGTGGCGATCAAACCTTCCGGCCGATCCCGGTAGGCCATTTTTTCGAGCATGAACGGCGGCACCTGGTAGGCTCTGACACCCCGTTCGGTCAATTCCTTGATAACCTTAAATTCATTTTCGCCCAGAAACATTTCCGGAGCAAAAAAACACTCCTGCAGTTCCATGCCATATTCGGCGGCCCGGGTCAATTCACGATAGCCTTCCAACACGGTCAAACGGCGTTTTTCCCGGTCGCGCCGGTCACGCAGTTTCATCACCGCTTTGAAGGTGGCATTTTGAGTACTGCTCAGTACGGTAAAACGGAAATCTTTATTCATAGTAACCGCAAACTTTTGAATTTATTTTAAAATCATCTCTATATTTTCCTTAATTTAACGCCAAGATCGGCTTTTGTCAATCCAAACTGGCAAAATTCCGCAGAATATAACTTGCCAAAATCGTTTTGTGAGGTTATTTTATAGATTATGCAAACGGTTTTGGTTATTTACAAATTTTTTGCCCGCGGGGGCGCCCAGCGGGATTTGATCCGGACGGCGGAAGCTTTATTGGCACGCAAGGTAAAGGTGCTGGTGCTTTGCGCCGAAGCCGGTGATCCGCTGCCGGATGGTTGTCAGCTGCAGCTGCTGCCGGTCGGCGGCTTGAGCAATCACAGCCGGATGAAAAAGTTTGAACGCAAAGCAGCCAAGTTTCTGCAGCAGAACCCCGTTGATGTGGTAGTGGGGTTCGGGCGGATGCGGCATCTGGATATTTACTTTGCCGCCGACGATTGTTTGCGGAGCCGCTGGAAAAATGCGCTTTTGAACTGTTTGCTGCCCCGGCGCCGGACTTTTCTGGAATTGGAACGCTCGGCGGTAGCCAGTCCGTTGGTTCTGACTTTGACCGCCCGGCAGGAGCAGGATTACCGGAAGTTTTATCAGCTGGATGCGGCGCGCTGCCGCCGGATGCCGCCGGGGATCGATCGTAAATATCAGCTCTTTGACCGCAGCGAATCACGGCGCAGCGAATTGCGCAAAAAGTATCAGATCTCCGAAGATAAGTTTCTGCTGGTGCAGGCGGCGGCAAGTTTTGCAACCAAAGGCGTGGATCGCTCACTGGCGATATTGGATACGCTGCCGCCGGATTTGCGCAGCTCGGTAACGCTGCTGGTCGCCGGCGATGATAAACACCGCAATCGCTATTTACGTCTGGCTGAAATGCTCAAACTTGATGTGCGTTTTCCCGGCGGAGTCGATACGCTGGAAGATGTTTATCTGGCGGCTGATTTGATGATCCATCCGGCCCGCAACGAGGCTGCCGGGATGGTTTTGACCGAAGCGTTGTGCAGTAATTTGCCGGTGCTGACCAGCGAGCTTTGCGGTTATGCTGAATATATAACAGCATCCGGCGGCGGAGTGGTGCTGCCGGAACCGTTTAAGTTGGAGCATTGGAGTCTGGCGCTGCAGAAGCTGCTCAAAGAACCGGAGCATTTGCAGCAGTGCCGCAAAAATATTGCCGGTTTGTATAAAAACGATTTCTGGTACTCCCGTCCCGAGGTGATGGCTGGCGAAATCATTGACTTTGCACGGAATAAAGGAAGTATTTGATGGCAAAGAAACTTTTTTTGAGTGGATTTTTTCAAAAGCTCTGGCAGGATTCTGATCCGTTTGCCGAGGTGGGCAAGCTGGATGGTACGTTGTTCCGGGAAGTCAAGAGCCGCCGCACTTTGCGGTTGGAAATCAACGGCCGCAGTTTTTTTCTGAAGCACCATCTGGGCGTCGGCTGGCGCGAGATATTCAAAAATCTTTTTCAATTCAAACTGCCAATTCTGGGCGCCGGCAATGAATTCCGGGCGATCCGGCGGCTGACGGAACTGGATGTGCCGACTATGACTGCCGAAGCTTACGGCGAACGCAATTATAACCCGGCGCAGCGGGAGTCTTTTCTGATCACTGCTGAATTGACCGATTGCCGCTCGCTGGAAGATATTTGCGCAAACTGGAGCAGCCAAAAGCCCGCATTTGCGTTCAAAAATGCTTTGATCCGCGAAGTCGCCCGTTCCAGCGGGATCATGCACCGCAGCAATATGTGTCACCGGGATTGCTACATCTGCCATTTTTTGCTGGATATGCGAACGGTAACAGACCGGCGCCCCCGGGTTTCGGTGATCGATCTGCACCGGGCCTTGCAGTGGAAAAAACTGCCCCGGCGTTATCAAGTCAAAGATGTGGCCGGACTCTATTTTTCCAGTATGGATGCCGGGTTGAGCCGCCGGGATTTTTTCCGTTTTATGAAGCTTTACAGCCAAAAAAGTTTGCGCCAAATCATGCAGGAAGAAGCCGCTTTCTGGCAGGATGTAAAGAAAACGGCGTGCAAACTCTATATCAAAGAGCATAAAAAACAGCCGCCGGAGTTTTGATCTATGGGTAAATTCAAGCCGGAAAATATTATTTATACGCCTCAGGAGGGCGAATTTGATTTGCGCGAAGGCCGCACGCTGGAAGCTACCTGCTACCGGCCATTGAGCAGAGTTTTGCTGGCAATCAGCTATGACGGCAGCGAATACGGCGGCTGGCAGATCCAGCCCAACCGCCTTGCCGTACAGGAAGATATGCAAAATAAGCTGACTAAACTTTACGGCGGACAGTTCATCCATCTGATCGGTTCCAGCCGAACTGATGCCGGAGTTCATGCGATTGGTTTTGCGGCCAGTTTTTTAACTCCGGTACGGCCGGTGATCCCGCTGGATAAGCTGCAGACGGCGTTGAACCGCCAGCTGCCGCCGGCGATCCGGGTGCGTTCGGTGCGGGAAGTTCCGCTGGATTTCCACACCCGCTACGATGCGATCGGCAAAGCCTACACTTATGTGATGAATCTGGGACTGGAAACACCTTTTTCCGGCCGCTACAGCATGTTGACTTCGCCCCGGCTGGATGTGGAAGCTATGCGCCAGACGGCGCTGCAGCTGACAGGTACGCACGATTATTCAAGTTTTGTGGCCGAACGCAAAAATATTGACGATGCCGTGCGCACGATCTATGATATACGCATACAGGATTTTGATAATTTCCGCTGTATAACCTTTATCGGCAACGGTTTTTTATATAAAATGGTACGCAATCTGGTCGGCACTCTGGAAGCCGCCGGACGGCATAAGATCACTCCGGCAGAAGCCAGAAGTATTCTGGAAGCCCGGGATCGGACTCTGGCTCCGGAAACCGCTCCGGCACACGGACTTTTTTTGATGAAGGTCTTTTTTGAGCCGGACGATCCCCAGAGTTTTGAGCTTAAACAAGTGCCTTTTTTTATGTAAAAATCTTGCAATAAAATAAAATCCGGAGTATATTGAATATGGCAAAAAAAAGTACCGTCAACCGGGTGTCGCTGGCGCTGGACGAAGCATTGCTGCGGCAGCTGGATGCCAAGATGGCCGAAACCAAGTGCGGAAACCGTTCGGAGTTTGTGCGCGAAGTTCTGCGTGATCATCTGGTGGGGTTGGCGTGGGAAAAGTCCGATGCCGAAATGCTCGGGACCATTACTTTGCTGTACAATCATCATCAGCGGGAGTTGTGCGCTAAACTTACAGAGCTGCAGCACGATTCGCCGGTAAAAATATTGGCCTCAACGCATGTGCATTTATCGCACGAGCTGTGTGCGGAAATGATCATGGCCGTAGGTGCGCCGCAGGTGCTGCACGATCTGCATCATCAGATCCGGCAGGTTCGGGGTGTATTGCATGCGACGTTGAGTATGAGTTCAAGTGGTAGTGAATTGGAGTAGAATATGAGTGGAAATTTGATTATCAGTACAGAAAATAATCAGTGCGTAGTCAGTTTGAGCGGCCGGGTGAATTTTGAAACCGTCGTGCCGCTGCGGGATTTTGTCAATAATATTCCCGGCGACATCAACGAAATAACCGTGGAATTGGCGGAGTGTTTGAGTATGGACAGCACCTGCATGGGCGTTTTGTCGATGCTGGCGTTGTCCGGGATCAAGCGCAAACTCAAGATCCGCTTGCTCAACGCCGGCGGCAACCGTCAGCTGCTCAAAGGTTTGGGCGTGGAAAAACTGTTCAAGTTTGAAGATGGCGAAGTCGAACATTTCAGCAATGTGATCTATCCGGCCAGTCAAACGACAGGCAAAAATCTGACTGCGGCTGCCGAAACCGTTCTGCAGGCGCACGAAACGCTGGCCGATGCCGATGACGGCAACCGTCAGCGGTTTGGCACGGTCATAGAAATGACCCGGCAGGATGTGGAACGTTTGAAAGATAAAAAATAAATCAGATTAAATGTGCTGAATTGCTATGCTCGGGCATGTGATACATATTTTTGACCTGTTTGGAACAGCCGTTTTTGCCGTGACCGGTGCGCTCTGCGGAGTTCATAAGCGCCTGGATTTGCTGGGGGTGGTGGTCTTTGGCTGCACGGTCGGAGTTGGCGGCGGCATCCTGCGGGATGTGATCATCGGAGCAGTACCGGTGGCGGCGCTGCAGGATATGAGTTATCTTTTAATTTGCATAATAAGTGCGCTGACGGTCTTTTGTATTGCCCGGCATTTGAGCAATCTGCACAAGATCATTGCTGTGTGCGATGCGATCGGGCTGGGCGTTTTTACAGCGATCGGGGCGGCCAAAGGCTGTGCGTATGAACTCAATACGATCGGAATCATTCTTTGCGGCGTATTGACCGCCGTGGGCGGCGGCATCCTGCGGGATGTGATGGCCGGATCGATACCGGTGGTTTTGACCAGTGATTTTTATGCGACGGCGGCTCTGCTGGGCGGCGGATTATTTTGCCTGTTGGAATATTTTACAGATCTGGCGGCATTTAATATATTCATATCGGTATTTATGTTTGTGACCGGCATCCGGCTGGCGGCTATGCACTACAATCTGCAGCTGCCGGTTGCCTGCTCGGCTGACCATACAGTTACAGTTGAAGAAAGGAAGTTGTAATGTCAGCAAAAAATGTCCGACCCGGTTCCGGCGTATTGATCCGGGTGGCAGATATTGATTTGCAGCGTGTGTTTTACCGGGATCTGCTTATGTTGGGCGATCCGGTGGTGGATAGCGCATTCTGGGTGGAATTTTGTGCGCCGGACGGCAGCCGGATCATTCTTGAAAAATCCGAAGCGGCCTATCTGGTACACGATGTATCGGCAACCACGCTGGTGCTGGCCACGCCGCATTTGGAGGCAGTGCGCAAGGAGTTGCTCAGCCACAATTATCCGCTGACTGCCGAAGAAAAACTGCATCCCGGCGAGGCGTTTTACCGGGGGCAGGATCCGGAAGGAAATGTTTTTTATCTTTGCATACAATAATCAATTATATAACAACCAACTAACAAAAGGAAAACGATTATGGCTTTTCTGGACAACAACTATCTTATCAGCAATGCCGCCGGTTTGCGGATCTTTCAGGCGGTGAAAGATCTGCCGATTGTGGATGCGCACAACCATGCCAATGTCAAGGAATTGGCAGAAAATAAAAACTACAGCGATGCCTGGCAGCTTTTTGCCGCTACTGACCACTACGTCTGGAGCGTGATGCGCCGCTGCGGAGTGGACGAAGAATATATAACCGGCTCCCGCACGCCCCGGGAAAAATTCTGCGAATTGGGCCGGATCTTTCCGCTGCTGGTCGGCAACCCGGTCTATGAATGGATCCACCTTGACCTCAAGCGGGTCATGAATATCGATACGCTGCTCAACGGCGAAACTGCCAACGAAATTTTTGATGCCGTCAACGCCGTGCTGGCCCGTGAAGATATGAAGCCGCTGTCGATCCTCAAAAAGCTCAACGTGGTAGCGATGTGCTCCACCGATGATCCGGTTGATACGCTCGAATACCATCGTCAGGTCAACGAAGCCTGGGGCGGTATATTGGTGCGTCCCACCTGGCGCCCCGATGCGGCAATGAATATGCATTTGCCCACCTGGAAAAGCTACATGGAAAAACTTTCCAAGCGCTTTGATGTCAAATTCAACGGCATTGACGATCTGTTTACGGCTTTGCGCATGTCGCACGATTACTTTGCGGCCAACAACTGTACAGTAAGCGATCACGGCGTGGAAGTCGTTGCCGGGGCGTCTTACGACAAAGCCGCCGCCGATGCCACGTTCAAAAAAGCTTTAGCAGGCGGCGAAGTCAGCAAAGCTGAAATCGTCAATTTCCAGAAGGCCGTGATGAATTGCGCCGGCGAACTGGATGCCGAAAAAGATTGGGTGTTCCAGCTGCACTTTGGAGCCATGCGCAACGTGCGCTACAGCATTTTTGAAAAACTCGGCCCCGATACCGGTGTTGATACCGGCAATTGCTTCCAGGATCACTATCCGGGCATCGTGGACTTTTTGAATGTCTTTGACAACCGGCTCAAAGTGGTGCTGTACTGCTTTGATCCCACCCAGATTTCCACCGTGGCCAGCGTGGCCCGTGCATTCTGCAGCAAGGTAAAGATCGGTGCCCCCTGGTGGCAGTGCGACAACCCCATCGGCATGAAGCGCCAGCTGGAATATTTTGGCAGTGTGGATTTGGTGAATAACTGTTCGGGGATGGTTTCCGACTCGCGCAAACTGCTGAGCTACGGCTCCCGGCACGAAATGTTTCGGCGTGTGCTGGCCGACGTGCTGGGCACGATGGCCGAACTGGGGCAGGCGCCGGAAGAATTGCTCACGGCACTGGCAGTCCGCCTCTGCTACGAACAACCCCGGACATTTTTTAATATCTGAAAAATAAAAGATCAGGTTATGGAACGTGGGACAGGAGAGAGTTTTCTTAATTGTCCCCGAGCCCCACACAGATTGACACAAAGTTTTTGGGCCATTTTTATTGGAGCTGAGGCAAAAATAAAAATGGCCGATTGTGTTTACAGAATAACTGTCATTTTGTCCCCATAATGTCCCAACGGTGCTGCCGCTGGCGTAGTTTTTATAGGACTTATAGGACTTATAAGTATTATAAACAAGCGCATGTCTACAATGATAGCGGCGGCGATTTCGCCGCCGGGTCCGTTATCGTCTGTTATCGTCCGTTATTGTCCGTTCTACTTAGCGCGCAAAACAGGCGTGCGCCTTGCAATAGCCCTCCGCCAGCAGAGCCAACAGCTCCCCCCCCAACCCGATAGCTTGTCCGCCGTAGCCTCGTGCGAAGGTGGATGCCGGGCAAGAGCCCCGGCAGCTCCGTACAACTCCGTACAACAAAGCTTCCCCCCAGGCGTGCGCCCGACAACCAGCGCCAAGCCGGGCGGCGGCATCGCTTCGCCTTGTAATATGTTATAACTGCCCAACTGTTTACTCGCAAGTAATCTTGCGCTGTATGTGGCTAACCACCAGCCGCAGTGCGGTTAGCACCGTGAACGCATGGGAGGGCAGTCACCGGATCTGTTATCCGGTGACCAAGCAGCTTGCCTGCGCAGCCGACCGGAGTGAACGAAGCCCCCGGCGATTGAGGGAACTTTTGCGGCAATGCCGCAAAAGTTGGTAAGGGCACGGTAGTGCCCGCTCTAATGTAAAGTCGTTAAGAAAGCTTCGCGCTGGACATTGCGGCACAAGGAGCAAAGGGATTCTCAAGGGAGAATGCAATCTCCCTTGAGGCGGCGGCACCAGCCGTCTGCAAATGGTATTGCTCTGTTTCCAAATTTCATCAGTTATAGTTTGTTTCCGTACAACCAAGCTTCCCTCCAGGCGTGCGCCCTGCAACTCTATCTCCGCCAGCCGCTCCAAAAAAACAAGCAAAATCAGCTCAAAAAACTTGCATTAGTTGTTTATACATGCTAAATTAAGCCGATTAGAAAAAACACAAACAAAGAGGCGGAAAAATGGCATACTACATATCCAGCGGAGTAATTTCCAGCGGCATAACGTTATATTGTAACTCAATGTATGTTTACAGCGGCGGCGTAGCGAACAACACCACCATGTACCGGGACGGCTATTTGCACATCTCCAGCGGCGGCGTCGCGAACAGCACCACCGTAAACGAAGACGGCGTTCTGCACATCTCCAGCGGCGGCGTAGCGAACAGCACCACCGTCAATGGCGATTGGAACTACGGCAACGGCTATCTGTACATCTCCAGCGGCGGCGTAGCGAACAACACCACCCTGTACTGGGCCGGCTATTTGAACATCTCCAGCGGCGGTATAGCGAACAACACCACCGTGAACAGCAGCGGCTGGTTATGTGTCTTATCCGGCGGCACGGCTAACAGCGCCACCGTGAACAGATGGGGCTCTATGACCATCTCCAGCGGCGGTACAGCAACTGATATTACGGTTGCTTCCGGAGCCATATTACGTATAACAGTAGCTTCCAACACCTACATCCAAGGTAGCTATGCTGGTTCTACTTTTGAAATGAAAGATGCTAAAATTTCCGGATACACCGTAAACAGCGGCGGCTATTTGTACGTTTCCAGCGGCGGCACAGCAACTAACGTGGTTTGGACTCCCTGTTTAGGAACATTGTCTATTGAGGATGGAGCTTATGTAACATTTGCCAGTAACTATTCCGGAGTTTACTTGGGCTCTGCTAATAAATTATTATCTCATGCTGCAATTATGG
>SUWF01000058.1 GCA_015061575.1 Lentisphaerota bacterium | reverse complement strand
ATCTTTAAGGCGGTTTTTTGCCCGGTGATGGTATTTTCGGCCCAGTAGACCACGCCGAAGGCACCCCGTCCGGCTTCCTGCAATAATTTATATACCCCGACGGATTCCATCACAATTCGAGCTCCAGCTCCGGATCTTCGTTGTTCAGTTTTTTGATAATTTCCTGCAAAATATTCAGGCAGCGGCTTTTGGCGGTGTAAATACTGCCGGGAGCCAGCTCCAGCAGGGCCGAGATTTCCGGTATGGGCCGGTTTTTAAGCGCAAAGAGATCAAAGGCCTGAAAAGTTTTTTCATCCACCCGTTCAGCCAGTTGGGCCATAGCTTCATCCTGAATGATCGTTCGCCATTTTTCGATCAAAACCATATCCAGCAAATCATCCGGGCTGGAACCATCGCACATTTCCGGCAGATTTTCCACGGCGCACGTCCGTTGGTCACGCTGACGCAAGAGGTCGTAAATACAACCTTTGATCAAACAGCTGAAAAATGTCCGGAATTTGGCCAGCGAGGGATCAAATTTAAAACCGTTGGCCAGCTTGCGGTCAAACCTGATCATCACGATCTGCACCAGATCATCACACTCGCAAGCGGTCAACCCCTTGAATCTGCCCAGATCGGCAATAACTTCCTGGTAGCGGTGAAAAAATTCCGCCCAGGCTGCATCATTGCCATTTAAATTATTCAGCAAAGTTGTTTTAGTTGAAGGAAACTGCATATCCACTCCCGAAATCACTACATAATATACCATCAATGCTGAATAATGCAAATGGCTCCTTTCAGCAATTTTGAGCGGGTTCCGGCAGCTGCCGGGATGAAGCATACTGCCAATTATGAAAAAAGCGGCCGCAAACGGTTAGCTGCTTGTGTAAATTCAGCTGTGACAAAGCTTTTCAGCAGTGACTTGAACAGCAATGGTCAGGACTTTCAAACTCCAACGCTGAGTGCGGTATATTATGCTGCTGCAGAAAAGTTTTCAACTCGCTTTTGGTATTTTCGAGCAGCGTTATATCGTAAAGTTTAACATGCGCAGTCAACGCAGTTTCGGTGGTGCTTACGGCCCAGATGTGCAAATGGTGGATATCGGCAACATTTTCTATTGCGGCAAGCTCCTGCTGCAGCTGCGGCAGATCGATATTGTGCGGCACGCCGTCCAGAGTCAGAATTACACTTTCAGCAAACACTCCCCACGATGAATAAAGTATGATCCCGGCGATCACCAATCCGATTACCGGATCAAGCCAGGTGAAGCCGCTCAGCATGATCAACCCGCCGGAAAGCACCACCCCGCAGGATACCAGCGTATCGGCCAGCATGTGCAAATAGGCACTTTTAACATTTAAATCATGTTCCTTGCCCCGGGAAAGCAAAAATACGGTAAAGCCGTTGACCAATATCCCGATCCCGGCCGTGAGCATGATCGCACTGCCGCTGGCATGGGAGCCGTGGAGGAATTTGTCAATACACTCATAAATAATGACCGCCACAGCGCCCAACAGCATAAGCGAATTGACTAAAGCTGCCAGCACGGTCGCTTTTTTGAATCCGTAAGTAAAGGTACTGCCGGCTGGCTTTTTCAGCAAAAAAAATGCGCTCAGCGAAATCAGCAAACCGCCCACATCGCTCAAATTATGTCCCGCATCGGCCAGCAATCCCACGGAATCATAGCGGAAGCCGAGGTAAAATTCGCTGACTACATAAATAAGATTGATGATGATCGCCAGAACAAAACGTTTCCCCATCGCCGGATCAAAGCCGTGGTGGTGATGGTGATCGTGGTGGTGATCGTGATGATGATGATGTTCGACCTTATGCTCAACCTCGTGATCATAAACTTTATCGTGGTGGTGGTGACTCATAATCTATCCATATTATATTAATATTTTATAAAATCTTAAAATGTTTTGCAAAAAATTTTATTTCAAAGGTAATGTTTTGAGATATTCGATCAGCTTCTGGCGCTGCTGTTCAGCTATGGCCAGTTGCTCCTGCGGAGACAATTGCAGCACTTCATTGCGCACTTCCATACAGTCGATGAGCCAGGGTATACACTGGTATACCAACTTATAAAAGACATGCTTGCCCCGTTTTTCGGACTCAACGACCCGGGCTTTTTTCAACACATTCAAGTGCTGGCTGACGGCCGAAAACTCTTCGCCGGTACCGGCAACAAAATCGCAAACGCACATCTCCTGCCGGGCCAGATTACGGACGATCCACAAGCGGGTAGGATGCCCCAGCGCCTTAAAGACTTCCGCCAGATCGGTCAAATTTTTAGTTGCCTCATTAGCCATACAAAAAACCTTTCAACATTTTATAATATACTGTAATGTTATCGTTTTATCAAGTTTTTTCTGAAAAAAATTGAAAACAGCTTAAAAATATATTGTCCGGTCAGCCGTACCCCCCCTGCCCATGGCTGATGCGCTGGCAGCCAAGCCAGTTGATCACCAGCGGTTCAGAAGGTCGTTTTTCAGTTTTTTCCGGAGCGGTAGTAGGGACTGTTTTTTACCTTTTTCAGCAGGAATTGACTTACCGGAATCAGTAAAAAGGTCAGTATGGCGGCGGCGTAAAATACTCCGCGCGTTCCAAATATGTAAATCACTCCGCCAGCGCATAAGGCGGCTGCTATGGTCCCCAACCCGTTGAAGGTACTTGATAAACCAAATACCATCCCGCGTTTGCGCTTCGGCGTTACTCCGGATAACACTTTCTGGAATATCGGATTCAAACCGCCGCCGGCTAAACACATCAACGTCCGGCCCACGCCAAAGGCCAGCAGCGATTCCGCTGCCGCCTGCAGCAATAACATGATCCCCGTAACGATCAGGGCGGGGGTTATCAGCTTTTCCGGCGGCATCCGGTCGGCCAAATAGCCGAACAAGGCCCCCGAAAGCATGGCGCCCACGGCCGCAAAGGCACTTACGATACCTGTCCAATAGGCCGCCCGGTCGCCGCCGATGATGATTTCGACCAGCATCGCCGGATAGGCCAGCTCAAACGAACGCACAAAACCGTTGCAGATAAACAACGTCAGCATGATCATGGCCGCTACGGTCAAACCCGGCATCCAGCCGTGAGCATGTTTTTGTTTGCGCTGACTGCTTTTGACTGCACTGCCCAGATTGGGCTGGCAGTCCTCGTGGGCAAAAAGCACTGATACGCCGCCGATAAAGTAGAGGATCCCGCAGAATATAAATGTACTCTGATACCCCAGATAATCGACCATGATGCCGCCGCAGACGTTCCCCAGCATGGCGCCGCTCCACACGGCGGTGCTGAACACGCCCAGCGCAAAACCCATTTTATCGTCCGGCGTATTTTTGACAATAAGCGTCTGGGATGCTGCGGTGGTTCCGGCGCACGCCGCCGTCAGAAAGCGCAAGCCGATCAACAGCCACGCATTTTGCACAAAACCCATGATCGGAAAGATGAAGGCCGTGCCGAAAGTTCCCCGCAACAGCATGATCTTGACTCCAAAACGATCCGACAATGCCCCCCAGATCGGAATAAACAGCGTGTAGGCCAATGTGCCAGCCACATTGAAATACGATACATATAATCCCCGCACGCCTTCATCCACGATCCCGATGTGATCTTTGAACAGCAGCGGTATGAACGGCATCATTGCCGAATAACCGGTCATGACCAGCAGCTGCGAAAACCACATCATAGCCAGATTCAGCTTCCAGTGACGCATATTGGAGTTCAACATCTTATCCCATCCACGGTTATATTTTTTTTACCATTCAGCTTCTTCGTCGGCACTGCGCATCCGGTCGATAGTGCCGGTGGTGGAATAGCCGTCCACAAACGGAATAAAAATTATTTCGCTGTTGGCTTCCTGCAGCACCTGACGCTCTTCCGGATTGAGTGTTTCGACGGTGTAATCGCCGCCTTTGACGTAAATATCCGGCGACAAGGCCGCCAATTCCGCTGTGCAGCGCTCGGCGTCAAATATTACCGTGGCATCCACCGCCGCCAGACCGGAAAGGACAAAGGCACGGGCGTATTCGCTGTTCACCGGCCGGGTGGGGCCTTTGAGCGCCCGCACGGAGTTGTCGGAATTGATCAGTACCAGCAGGGCGTCAGCGGCCCGGCGGGCACTGTCAAGATACTCTACATGGCCCCGGTGCAGCAGGTCAAAACAACCGTTGGTCACGGCCAGACGGATACCTTGTCTGCGCAGACTTTCGCGCCACTCGATGGCATCGGCCAGACTCATTACTTTATCGCCGGGATAGGCGAGATTTTCGTTATCATTCATTTGCTGTCACGCTCCGTGATCAATGCTGCAATGTCAGCAGAAATTCTATGTTGGTACGGATCTTTTTGAGCTTGCCGACCAGAAGTTCCATCGCTTCGGCGGCCGGTACTCCATTCATGGCCCGACGCAATATCCACAATTTCTGCAATTCATCCGGATGCAGCAAAAGCTCTTCTTTACGGGTGCCGGAAAGCTCGATATTGATCGCCGGATAGACCCGTTTATCGGCCAGCGAACGATCCAGATGCAGTTCCATATTGCCGGTACCTTTGAATTCTTCAAAGATCACGTCATCCATCCGGCTGCCGGTATCGATCAACGCCGTGGCAATGATGGTCAGACTGCCTTTGCCTTCGATATTGCGGGCGGCGCCGAAAAAGCGTTTGGGCTTGTGCAGCGCATTGGCATCCACCCCGCCGGTGAGGATCTTGCCGCTGTGCGGCTGCAAGGTGTTGTAGGCCCGGGCCAAACGGGTGATGCTGTCCAGCAATATTACCACATGCTGACCGTATTCGACCATACGTTTGGCTTTTTCGATGACCATTTCGGCCACCTGTACATGGCGTTCCGGCGGTTCGTCGAAGGTGGAGCTGACCACTTCGGCATCCACGCAGCGTTCCATATCGGTAACTTCTTCCGGACGTTCGTCGATCAGCAGCACAATGAGTTTTACATCATCGTTGTTTTTGCGGATACTGTTGGCGACTTTCTGCATCAAGACCGTCTTGCCGGTGCGGGGCGGAGCAACGATCAAACCGCGCTGACCGCGCCCGATGGGAGTGACCAGATCGACCACCCGGGTGGAAAGTTCTTCGGGATTATTTTCCAGCACCAGCCGCTGCGTCGGGAAGTAGGGAGTCAGACTGTTGAACGGAATAATGTGTTTTTTGCGTTCAGGCACATCGTTATTGATCGTTTCGACCTTGAGCATGGCAAAAAAGCGTTCTTTTTCGCGGGGGGTGCGGATCTGGCCGGCCACAAAGTCGCCGGTTTTGAGCGCAAAACGCTTGATCTGCGAGGGACTCAAATAAATATCTTCCGAGCAGGGCAGATAGTTGTAATTGGCCGAACGCAAAAAGCCGTAACCTTCCGGCAGCACTTCCAGATAACCGCAGCCGTACATCTGGCCGCTCTTTTCGGCATTGGCTTTAAGGATGGCAAATACCAATTCGTGTTTTTCCAAAGCGCCGACCCCTTCGATCCCCAGATCTTCGGCCATCTTGGAGAGTTCGGTCATATCTTTGGCCTGCAGTTCAGCAATGTTGATCGACGGAGCTATGTAGTCACGCTGGAATTGCGGAGCGCCGGTGGATTCATGATTGCTGCGATTGTCGCGCATATCCGGAACGGAGCTGCCGACATAGTTGCCGCCGTTGTTGTTATAGCGGCGGTTGTCCCGGCGGTTATTGCCGTTGTTATTGCTATAATTGTTGTAATTATTGTAATTGTTGTAGTTGCCGTTGTTGTAATTGCCATTGTTGTTGTAGCGGCGATTGTCCCGGTCTACATTGCCATCGTATTCTTCGTATCCGAAAAATTCCCGTTCCCGCTCCCGGTTCATTGCCATTTCGTATTCATCAACTTCGCTGCGGCAGGGGCGTTCCTGATTTTCGTAATTGCTCCGTTCCCGGCGGTAATTGTTGCGCTGGGGGGGATTATTGCGCCGCTGCATATTGTTGTTGCGTCTGACCGGAGCTTCGCTGCGGGGGGAGGCTTCGTTGAGGGCGGCGGGTTCAACGCCAGCCGCCGCCGGAACTGCTGTTTCTGTTGCCGGAGCCGGAGCTTCCACCGCCGGAGCGGCAGTCACCGGAGCCGGAGTTTCCACCGCCGGAGCGGCTGTTTCTGCAACTGGCGCCGGAACTTCCATTGCCGGAGCGGCGGCCACCGGAGCCGGAGTTTCCACCGCCGGAGCGGCGGCGGCGGTATCTTCAACTTTCTTTTTGGGCGGACGGCCGCGGCGTTTGGGGGCCGGAGTTGGAGTTTCCACTGCCGGAGCAGCGGCCGGAGTTTCGGTTCCTAAATTGAGCTCGGGGGTATCACTTGCCATAACAAGTTCCTTTCCAAAAATTTATATAAATTATATCAAATTTGTTTTGTTTTTCTTAATTTGCCGGAAAATCAGCTGACACTGTTGGCTGAGCATCTCTTTGGACCCGGTATTGATAATGCCGTAGTCCGCCGCCGCCAGTTTTTTTTCCGGAGTCCACTGCAGCCGTTCCCGCCGGGCACATTCCTGATGATCCCAATTGCGCTGCGCCAACCGTTGACGGCGCAAAGCAAAAGGACTCCAGACGGCAGCTGTGCAGTCAAAAAAATCTGCCATGGATTTTTCAAACAATAGTGGAACTTCCACAACAATATCAAGTTGCGAATTTTTTAATTCGAGCAGTTTTTGATGTAAATAGGGTGTTACGAGCGCTTCCAGCGCAGTCAGGGCGTCTTCATCTCTGAAAACGATATTGGCCAGTTTCTGCCGGTCAAGCTGGTTTTTTTCATCGATCACCGATGGCCACCGCTGACTTACTGCTGCAATACCGTCAGCAGTTTCATAAAACGAGTGGCAAATTTTGTCGGCATCGCAGATAACAGCTCCGCATTGTGCAAAGCATTCCAGCGCAGTGCTTTTTCCGCACCCGATACCACCAGTTAAAGCTATAAACATAAAAAAATCCGCAAATTTTGCACTTTTTACCGGAAAAATAATCAAGCAGAAGAGCTTGCCAGATATAAACTTTCAAACCGCTCAAACACCTTTGGCAAGCTTTGAAAAACTCTGCAAACTGGCCGAAATTCAAAAAAGCAATCAGACCATTTCCGGTGAGATAAAAAAGCTGTACTTTTTATTGGACAACTGATTTGCAATGAATGTTGCTCTGCTTTATATTATACAGCATAAATGGCATTTTTGCAAATAAAAATCAACTTTTTTCGGTATTTTGACTATGACACCGTCACAAATCACAGGCGAAAAGTCCCTTTATAAGGGCAATTACATTGAATTGAAACTTTTAACTTACCGTGACGAAAAACTCGTCAGCCGTACCTGGGAATCGGCCATGCGCAATCCGCCGACCCCGGCGGTGATGATCCTGCCGCTGATCCGGCCGGATAACGAAGTGGTGGTGATACGCCAATTCCGCCCCCCCACCGGCAAATATGTTTGGGAAACTCCTGCCGGACTCATTGATCCAGAGGAAACTCCAGCTGAAGCTGCGCTGCGGGAACTGGCCGAAGAAACCGGTTTTTCCGGCAAATTGACCAAACTGCTGCCGCCCAGTTTCAGCTCTTCCGGACTTTCCGGCGAGTTTGTTTACATGGCCTTTGTGGAAATCGACGGGCGGGAGTTCCCGGCCGACCGGCAGTTGGAAACCCACTTTGATGAAAGCGAAAATATCTCAACTTTCCGGGTCAAACTGCCCGAATTGCGGGATTTTCTGCAGCAGCAGCTCGATAGGGGCGATGGTGTAGACTCCAAACTGCTGCTTTACAGCGAAATGGTCAGTCATCAATTTTGAGCGTAAAAAGCAATGTACATGCTTTCCGGTCAGGCGGCGGATTTACCCGGTAAAGCGAGTTGAGCAAGGCTGAAATCGATTCATCCATGGCCAGCACGTTGCTTTTCCGCACAATACGTTTGGCGGTGATCATGCCGTTACCGGCAATGTGTACTTCAATAGTTACCGCCGGATCATACGCCGGCAAACGGTTGCGGTCGGGCGTTACCCACATGCGCTTGATGGTGTAACCGACATATTTGGCATAATCGCTGTTGCCGCGCTGACCGCCCGGTGCGGTATGACCGCCTTCCAGATTGGAACCTAACGGCCCTTTGTTGCGATTGTTATTGGCGGGGGTTTTGTTGCGGTTTTTGGTGGTATTTTTGCCTTTAGTCAAAGCTGACGGCAGCTTGCGCCTTTTGGCCTTAGGCTGTTTGATCGCCTTGCTTGAGGGAACTTTCAGCGCCTTGGGCAGTTTGGTATTGATCTTGGGTTTAGGCAGTTTGCGGCTTTTGACTTTGGGCTGTTTGATCGCCTGCGGCGTTTCCGGAACCAGCACTTTAGCTGGCGTGGGATTGACCTCAGCTTCCGGAGCCGGTTCTACTTCAACTTCCGGCTCGGGTTCCGGCTGGGGCTCCGGATCCGGTTCGGCAGGCTGCTCCGGCGAGCCATCCTGGGTGCCGCTGGGCGGGATCGGATTATTCGGGTCGGGCAGCGGCGAGGGATTTTCCACTACATTATCCAGCTGTGGATCATAAAACACTACATTGATGGTATCTTCTTTGTTCTGGAACCACTCACCTACCACCCCGGCGGTCAGCACCAGCAGAAGCACCAGCAAATGTCCGGTGACTACGCCACCGAGGATCTTATGCCGGGTCTTTACAGTAATGATCTTATGTTCGTTCAAATTCAGATTTAACACGCCAATACTCCCAATTCAGGCAATAATATAGCATGGCAGCAAAGATAAACAAGACCCGATTCAAAAAAAATCGCAAAAACTTCCTGCCCCTACTCCGTCCAGCGCACCGGCCCGGCTCCGGCAATGGGACGGCAGTGCAGCAGACGCGGTTCGGTGCCCCGCAGCTGATAGTATTGCTCCGTCAGTACCCGGGTCAGCTCCGGTACCGCTCCGGTTTTGACCAGCACCATCATGCAGCCGCCCAGCCCGGCGCCTGCCAGCTGAGCGCCGACTACCCCCGGCACGGTGCAAGCCAGATCGACCATCTGGTCGATATCCGGCAGACTGCAGCGGTAACTGCCCGGCTGCCGCCATAACTGCGCATGTTCAATGCGTTTGGCATCATTGCTGCGCAAATCATCGATCAAACGCTGCAGTGCCTGATCGGAAGTGTCGCAAAAATAGTCCTGCGGCTGACCATCGGACGAAAATCTTACTACCCGGTCGCCGTTATGCGATATATTCATCATCAAGCCGACTTCATCCAGCGCATTGTTTTCCAGACAGCTTACATAGCGCTTGGAGCGGGCGCACTCGGCCAGTCCGAAGATCACGATGCCCCGGATCGGATAAAGCCCATCGGCCGGTTCAGCATGATTGCTCCAGAAAATACTCAAATCTTCGTCCGGCAGCATAGCTTCCAGCTCCCGGCGGGTGGCCTTTTCCGGCAAGCGGATCAGCAATTTATAAAACCAATCCAGCGGGATGCCCAGATTTTCGCAAGTAAAATCCCGCAGATGCTGCAGCCGTAATGCGTATTGCGGAAAGAACTTGCGCAGCAGCAACAGCCCGATACGGTAACAGCTCACCCGGTGGTTGAATTGATCCTTGGCGCTGCTGGATTTGCGGGCCTTGATCCCGGAATCGGCTACGATTAAAGCGTAATCTTCCGGAAAATTCACCATTTTTTCGACCTTGAAATCAAAAAATCCCACCTTGACCACTTTGTTGCACGCCCCCAGCTTGACCGCCGCATGATCAGCTGCGCCGCCCCGGGTGCCGACAAACCATTCGCCTTCGCCGCACAAAGTCACCAGATTATCCGGCTCCATATCCAGCCGGTTGGCACCGACTACTGCTTCGGCCGTACCTACGACCAGCGTGGAAGATGAACTCAAACCGGCGGCCATCGGCACATTGCCGCTGACAATTATATCCATGCCGCAGAGTTTGTGGTTGTAAAAGTGCTTCTGAAAACGCAAAAACACCGCTTTTATATAGTCCGACCAGCTGACGCCATGCTTGAGCAGATTGGCTAACTTGCTGCTGTCAAGCAAGGTCTGCCAGTCATCCCATGGCAAATCACGCACTAACTCTCCGATCGAAAATTCCGCCGGAGCAAATTCGTCATTCAAGTTATTCAACGTAACAATGTCATCCTGACGCCGCCGGGCCACCATCAACGTTTCGTAGCCAATAGTCATAAGATTGCAGTTTCCGCCCTGATGATCCACATGCCGCCCCATGACATTGACCCGTCCCGGCGACCGGATAAGGGTCACGCTCTGGCTGCCGCCCCAGGATTTTTGTGCCGACTCCAGCAATTTCCGGATGCTGGATCGCTGGCGGCCGATCAAATCCGCATCGTGCCCGTAAAGTTCGGCAAGTTCTTTATTAAGCGGACTATCCGGAAAATCATCCAAGCCGTTCAACCAAGCATCCACCGGGTGATATTCGCTGTCGGCCACGGTAGATTCGCTCAGACCTTGTTTTTTGCGCAACAGCTCCGTTACCTGCAGGAATTCTTCGGGGTTGTTGAAGCCGGGCACTTCGGTAAAATCTTCCACTTCGATCACGGTTCCGGCGGCGGAATTATTCATCAGCTCCGACAGTCTTGAGAGCCGCAGCTCGCCGCTGCCGTCGTTTACGGCTTTATAAAGCTTATCCAAGCCCTCGGCAATATCGCCCAATTTACCCAGATATATGGAAAGATCCTGCGGCGGATACAATGCGGAACCTTTGAGGAACGCTCCGGCTAATTTAAGCTGTTTTTGCTGATAAAGTTCCAGCAAGCGGGCAATGACCTTTCCGGAAACGATCCGGTGCCCGGGGATCACCAGCAGCAGCGTATCTCTGGAGAGCCCCTCCGGCAGCGAATCCACGGCGCATTTCAAAGCATCCGCCGCCCCCCGCTGACTGGATTGATATGCATAAGATATGTTCCGGAAAGCGCTGTCCACGCAATTCATAACTTCCACCGCACACGCACCTGTAACTACCGTATGCGAGTGGATGCCGTAATCTTCCAGAGCTTCGATCGCCCGGCAGATTACCGGCTTTTTCAAAAGCTCAAGACAGACTTTGTTGGTGCGGCTTGAACCCATGCGGGTACTTAAACCGGCGGCCAGTACTATTGAGTGGATTGGCTGCATGTTCTTACTGCAAATAGATCATATCTTGTTGAGATTTTTTTGTTCATCACGTTTGCCGCCGTTGAAAAAGCGGTAATTATCATTGGCAAACTTAACGATGTGCAGCGCCCGGGCCGCATCCACATCCAGCGGCAGTTCCACCCATGTTTCGCTGCCGCGGCCCACTTCACGGGTTCGGAACTCGCCAAAGTAAGTGCCGTCCAGCAGGATCGCCATCGACTCATGCTGGGCTTGGGCAGTGAGCTGCATCCACATCAAACGTCCCTTCTGGTCAAGGCGCATGAACAAACGGTAAAATCCCTCTTTGCCGGGTACCGGTTTGGGCTGGATCTCCACGATATTGTGGGACGAAAGGATCGGATAGCGTTCGATGATCCGGGTGCGGCCATTGGGCATCTGCAGCGGCTGTTCGGCCTGCAGATTGCCCCGCGGATAGACCACATCACGGTGAAACGACAACATGAACTTGGCTTCTTTGGGTACATCCAGTTCCAGAGCCCGTTCGATATCTTCAAGCGTACAACCGCTCAAAACCACCGCCGCCGAAAGCGTCGCCGCCGCCAGCAGAAAACCTTTAACTATGCTGAAAAAACTCATTATTCATCTCCTGTAAATATTGATCGGGGCACCTTCAGTCGATCCAATGCCGCTATTTAAAGATGAATATACACGCTCTTTGACCAAAAAACAACCCATAAACTGCCTAAAGCATAAAAAAAATCAAAAAAGCCTGCCTTTGCAGATTGCAAAGCAACCTTTCTGGCGTTATATTCCATTTAGAGTAATGTACGCAACAACAATGTAAGGATAAGGATTACAGTTATGAAGATCACTCAATTATCTTTGTTCATCGAAAACCGCCCCGGTCAGCTCAGCAGTGTCTGCCGGATATTGCAGCAGAATAATATCAATATCAGCACCCTTTCCATGGCTGATACCCAGTCGTTCGGCATCCTGCGCTTGCTGGTCAAAGAACATGCCAGAGCCAAAGACGTGCTGGAAAAAGCCGGTTTTGTGGTCAAAACCACCGAAGTGCTGGCGATCCCGGTGGATAATCAGCCCGGCGGATTGGCGCAGCTGCTGGATACGCTGAAAGATTGTCAGGTCGAATATATGTATGCGTTTGCTTCCGAAGTCCATGACCGTGCGGTGATGGTCTTCCGCTTTGCCGATCCGGATAAAGCGCTGGAAGTGCTCAAAGCCGCCCACGGCGACATTATTCAGGCGGCGGAACTTTTTACCTTGAATTGAGCTGAATCATGTACGAGTTGGAAATAACCAAACATTTTTCCGGAGCCCACTCGCTGACCGGTTATCCCGGCGACTGCCGCAAGCTGCACGGCCATAACTGGCAGGTCACAGTCGTGCTGCAGGCCAAAGAGCTGGACGAAATCGGCATTGCGTTGGATTTCAAGGTGTTGAAAAAAGAACTCAACGCTGCGATCGACCGCTTTGACCACGCTTATCTCAACGAACTGGAAGAATTTGCCGACTGCAACCCCACCAGCGAAAATCTGGCCCGGATACTCTATAAAAGTTTGAGCAGCAAACTCAACGATGAACGCATAAAAATAACCCGGGTCAGCGTGGAAGAAACGCCCGGTTCCCGGGCCAGTTATTTTGAGTAAAAAAAATGAATCCTGAATGTGCAAAACTGCCGGTGGTGGAAACCTTTACGAGTATTCAGGGCGAATCCACTCACGCCGGAAGGATCTGTTTTTTTATCCGGCTGGCCGGGTGCAATCTTTCTTGCAGCTATTGCGATACAGTTTATGCGCAAAGCCGTGATTCCGCTGTTGAATACATGACAGTTGATGAACTGCTTGAAGCTGCACAGCAAAGTCCCGCCCGATTAGTCGAACTTACCGGCGGAGAACCGGCTTTGCAGCCATTGGCTCCGCAGCTGGCGCAACGCTTGCTGGAGGCCGGATTTGAGGTGCTTATGGAAACTAACGGTTCGGTTTTGCTGGATAAATTTCCGCCGCAGCTCAAGCGGATCATTGATGTAAAACTGCCCTCCAGCAACATGAGCCAATACAACGAACCGGGCAACTATCAGCTGCTGCGCAAAGGCGACGAGCTGAAATTTGTCACTGGCAGCCGGGCTGATTTTGATTGGGCGCTGGAATGGATCGACCGCTGGGAGCTGGATAAAAAAGCTGTGCCATTGATTTTCAGCGCAGTTTTTGGCGCAGTAGAACCGGATGAACTGGTGGAATGGCTGCTGCAAAGCAAGCGCAGCAACTTGCGGTTTCAGCTGCAAATGCACAAATTTGTCTGGCCGCCGGATATGCGCGGTGTGTGATATAACTTAACAGTTGAAGCCTGTTTGCATAACTGATGCAGTTGTAAGGCGCACGCCTGTTTTGCGCGCTAAGTAGAACGGACAATAACGGACGATAACAGACGATAACGGACCCGGCGGCGAAATCGCCGCCGCTATCATTGTAGACAT
>SUWF01000010.1 GCA_015061575.1 Lentisphaerota bacterium | reverse complement strand
TGAGCTGACAGTAAATATTGGTAAAGTTGGTGCAAAAAACAGGCCATAAGATTTGCTTTCAGTCCCAAATCCTGCTCAAATTATAAAATTGAACATGCTATTTATTTTGCGAGGTTTTGCAACAGCCCCGTTTTTATTGGGGTCAAACAAGCCAACGTGGCGCTATTTTTTTCGGCAATACAGCAATACTGCGATACTGCATAAAAAAAGGCTGCTGCAGTTTTTGCAGCAACCTTTCAGCTTATTTGATTATTGGAAAAATCAGGCCAGATTGGCGATCACATTCCAGCTCTTGGTCTGGTTATTTTCGATCTGCCAATATCCGCAAAGCCCGGTTTCCACGTTGCACCAGGCAATATCATCGGTACCATCGCCGTTGAAGTCACCCACTTCGGCCAGCGTCCAGGCTTCCGGATCGTCCACCTTGTTCAGGATCGTCCAGCTGGCAGTATCGCCGTCAGCAATCGCTACTGTACCTTTGTTCATCGTCCAGATGCCGACCATACCTTCGCCGTTGATCATGGCAATATCATCGGTGCCGTCGCCGTTGAAATCGCCCACAGTAAGGAAATTCCATTCAAACGGATTGGCAATGCTGACCATCTGCCACACCGGGTTGTCGACCGGGTTCATCGACCAGGTGCAATAGCCGTTGAAATGCATGGATTCATCGCCGATAAAATCGTTTTTCCACAGCATATCAGTAGTGCCGTCACCGTTGAAGTCGCCACTGGCGATAACTTCCCAGCTGTTGTCATAACCATCTACCAAAGCCCAATTATTGGATTCTTTGCCCAGATCCCAGTAGCCGAACAGCCCGAGTTGTTCAGATGCGGCATCATCTTTGGCAAACATCACATCATCATAGCCGTCGTTATCGAAATCGCCGATCCCGGCCAGACGCCAACCTGCAGTACGATTGCCCAGCAGCTTGACTTCAAAACTGCCGCTGCCGTCACCGAATCCGGCATAAATGCCCTGCGCAGCGTCCTTGAGCAGCAAATCAGCAATACCATCGGCGTTAAAGTCGCCCACGCCAAATACCGACATGCCTTCATCCAGAGTCACCGTCTTCCACAACTCGCCCTGACTGTAGATACCAACCTGCCCATCAGCAGTGCAGTTCACCAGCATATCGCTGCCGGAGCCGTCAAAGTCGCCGGTCATATAGGTCGGCGAACCCGCAACCGTCAGCGTCAGCTTGCCGGCAATATTTTCCAGCCGGTAAGTCATATCGTGGTGATAGAACGCCCGGCCGTTGACCGAAATTTCTCCGTATTCACCATCTTTATCACCAATGGTCACAGTTTCCAGGAAATTCTTGGCATTATTGGCCAGTTTGTAAGTGCCGTTGCCCTGCATGGCATCGACCAGAATGGAGTAATCCGGCGAACCATACAGCAGCGAGAGATCATTTAGCAGCACATCACTGGAAATAGTGCAGCTGCTGACATCAAAGACAACCAGACTGCCGCCAAGCGCATTGACATAAGCGCCTTCACTCAAAGTGATCGAACCAGTCAGCACTGCGCCGTGGTTCAGCTGCAGTTCACCATTTTTGCCCACGCTCACATTGGAGAGCACGGCGCCGGTTTCGACCACGGCAACCGCTCCGGCATCAATGGTAATGTCCACACCCATTTGATTGGCCATCAAAACTGCGCTTCCGGCGGCGGCATTTTTAATGATCAGCTTGTCGTTGTAGACATTCTGTTCTTTAAGTTCAAAACCATTCACCCAGGCACCGGTTTCCGCCGTGATCCCGGTAAATTTGGCAGTTGAATAAATATCGATCGCTCCACCGGCCGATACCGTTACAGCATCGGCCACAGCGCTTTCATCGAGCTGCAAACAGCCGCCATCGCTGACCAGCGAATTGGTTATCCGGCCGCCGTATATAACTTCGGCCCAGCCGCCATCGGTAATTTCAATATTGTTGCCAACAGCATTAGCCAACAGCAACACATAGCCGCTGGCATTGACCTTGACCGAATCCAGCGCTGTAGCGCTGCCGATCGCACTGACCACCCCGGAAGAATTGACCGTCACATTGCTGGCACTGGCGCCATTGACCACCGTCAGGCCACCGTAGCGGACTTCTACAACCGACGCACTCTGCGCACCATCAAGCAGCGCATGATAAGATACTGCCGTGCCGGTAAAATTGCTGACCAGCGAATTGCTGACCGCCGATACCAGCGCACTGGATATATTGACACTGCCGCTGCAGCTATTATCGGTCAACACTTTGATACCGTTGATATAACCGCCATTCAGGATCGTCATTTCGCCGACTGCAGCACCGCTGGAAACCCACACTTGGGCATTGGATGCCACCGTCATTTTATCCGCAGAAGCGTTGTTGGATACATACATTTCGCCGCCGCGGCTGACCACCGCTTCGCTCACATAGCCGCCATCGTTAACATGGAGTTTTCCGGCGCTGTGGACTTCCACATCGCTCATACTGCCACCCTTGGAAACGGTCATATTCACTTCCTGCAGCGTAATATTGCTGGCCTGTCCGCCGGAGTAAACTTTTCCGGTACCGCTGATGACCGTCAGATTTTCAGCCCGTCCGCTATCATGCACCCACAAATTACCGGAATAGGTCAAATCCTTGAAAATGCCGTTTTCCAAAAGCACCGTCGCCAGCGTTCCGTCGCCGGTTTTGCTGGTACCGCTCAGGTAAGTACCCGGAGCAACATGCACGCCAAAACGAGCTCCGGTAGCCGCCGCAAAGTTGATGCTCGCCCCGCCGGAATATACCGCCATATAGCTGCTGGAATTAAGTACGGCATCCACTGCCGAACCGTTGGATACGATCATTTCGCCGCGCCAGCCCACCGTGGTCTGTTCGGTAACGCCGCCATTGATGACCATACTGCCGGAAGATCCGACTTCGGTCTGCAGTGCAACTGCGCCACTGAGTACCTTGATACTGCCGCCGGAAGAGATGACCGAACTGTTGACATGACCACTTTCGGCAACATCCAACCGGCCGCCGGAAGAAACCACTGTACGGTAGGCCGAACCGGATACTTCCAGCACACCGTTTTTGCTGCGGGTTCCGGAAACTGCGGCCCCTTCGATGTATCCACCGGCATGAACAGTCACGCTGCCACCGTTTTTGACATCGAAGCGGTTAGCTTTGCCGCCGTCGTGGATCTGCACATCGCCGCCGCTGGTAACTTCGACAACGTTGGCACTGCCGCCGGCATAAACATTCATCTTGCCGTGCAGATTGACCCGCAACGTGTTGCCCAAAGCTCCATCGTAAATATTCAGCGCCTTGGTCGCATCGATATTGATACCATTTGCCGACATGAAATAGCTAAAACCTGTCCCGGCAGACGTCCCGGTCATGCTGGTATTACTGGCCAGGTTGATTTCAATAAATCCGCCGGATTCAACAGTCACTGTCGAAGCTGATGCTCCGGAGCTGACAATAAGCGAACCGCCGGAAGCAACTTTAACCCCATCTGCTTTGCCGCCAGTCAGTACGACCATTTCCGCATTACTCTTGACTGTAATATTATTGGCTGAACCGTAAGTGTAAACGTAAGCAAGACCGCCATCTTCAAGCTTGGCACCGCCCACATAGCCGAAACCGTGCAGGACACCATCGGAATTAACCACGGCTCCGTAATCAGCGCCCCCACCGGAAACTAACAGCATACCGCCGGAATTGACGACAGCAGAAGTATTGACTCCGCCGCTCAAAACATACAGATAATCTTTTTCGTTCAACTCAATACCGCTGGAGAATGCTCCGCTTGATACGATATAACTACTGCCTGCCATAGTTCTGTTTTCCTTTGTAAAAAAACGACTTTATATATAATTTTATTTTATCAATCAAACTTCATATTGTTTCCCGGGAATCGATCCCTCTGAAACACAATAATGCTATTGTACCTAAGATACTATGTAAATCAATAAAATACAAGAAAAAAAATCCTAAAAAAACATCTTTTTTGCATTTTTCTTGCCCTTGAACACCAATTGACGCCGCTGCGGGGGATCCGGATTTGGCAAATTGGCTTTTCAGGTGTATATTAACTGTATGAAGAAAATTTGTAAAATCGCATTCACAGACTCCTTACCGGTGCTCATGGGTTACATTTCCATGGGCATTGCTTTTGGTATCCTGCTGGTTGCGCAGGTGCGCAACAGCGATGCTTCCACAGCAGCATTGATGAGCTTTACGACCATTTCCGGCAGTATGCAGTTTGCCGCAGTGGAAATATTGTCCCATGCCGGAAATTACACCATTTTGCTGACGGCACTGCTGGCGCTTTTGATCAATATAAGATACGCCATGTACGGTATATCGCTGGTGCGGCACTTCCGCAACTATCCCTGGTACATACGCTGCTACCTGACCTGGAGCTTGACCGACGAAACCTATGCGCTGGAAAGCTCCACCAAATTCCGGGGCAAAAAGCGCATGTATTACTCGCTGCTGGTGAGCTTGTTCGACCACTGTTACTGGCTGACCGGCTCGGTGCTGGGTGCCGCCGCCGGAGCTTTTATCAAGTTCGACACCACCGGGATCGACTTTGCCATGACCGCACTTTTTATTGTAGTGCTGGTCGATCTGCTGCGCGATAAAAACAACCGTATCCCCGGCCTGATCGGCGGTGCTTCGACCCTGCTGGCGTTGATATTTTTTGTCATATTCCTGCCCGGAACGGTCAACCGGATGCTGCTGGCGGCCATGGCCTTGATCATCAGCACACTGCTGCTGCTCCGCAAAAAACTTGAATCGCAACCCGGAGGGCAATCATGAGTATGCACCAATATGTGCTGATCGCCGTTATGGCCGTGGTGGTGATTGCGTTGCGCAGTGTGCCGTTTGTGCTGTTTTCCGGGCAGAGAAAGATCCCCGCATGGCTGCTTTATCTTGGGAAAGTGCTGACTGCGGCTGTGATCGCCATGCTGGTGGTCTACAGTTTGTACGGCAATTTGAATTATGCGCAAAATCACTTGAGCAATTTACCGGCGGCACTGGCAGCCTCCGGCGTAACAGTACTCTTGCACTGGTTCTTCAAAAATCCGCTGATATCGATCATTGCCGGAACCGCCTGCTACATGCTTTTGATATAAAAATGGGCCTGCTGCAAAACTTGGCGTTTTTGCAGCAAACCCATTTTAATGTAACTTTTCCGGGATCGCTGATTTGTTTACAGCTGGCTCCAACTGGAGGGGCGGACATATTTTTCGTCTATTTCCGGCACGATTTTTTCCACCTCTGCCAGCATATCGCCCGACAACGGGCCTTTGGCGGCTACTTTGATATTTTCCTGCAGCTGGGCAACTGAATCCACGCCGGTCAGCACACAGTCGATAAAATCCTGACTCAAAAGATAACGGAAGTAGAGTTCCGCCGGAGTTATCCCCGCAGCTCTGCACAGATTTTCCAACTGCTGCCGCACGCCCAGCACCGGGCCGAATTTTACAGCAATATCTTCCGCCGGTTTGAACAGCAGTCCCTGCAAATATACACTGCGGACAAAGACCGCCCCGCCCCGGGATTTGATCTCCTGCGCCGTCTTGAAAAACCGGCGGTCAAGAATGTTGCCGGGCACCTGAGCCATCATCAAAGTCGAAGTGTATTTATCAGGACTGCCGGCTATGCTGTCCAGCGAGGCACCAACCGCCCGGCTCCAATTGTTGCTCAAAGCGGCATCCAGCTTGTCCAAATAGGGCAGATCTTTTTCGTTATGCAGCAGCAACCCGTCAAGCATATCCCGTTTGAGCATGGTCAAACTGCTTTGCACTGATCCTTCGATCCAGCCGGGTACCGCTTCCGGAGTTATATCATCCGGGAACAGTTTGACTTTGGAAATGATCTTGAAATGTTTATCCAGTCCGGTTTCCGTCAAAGCGATCCCCAGAACTTCTTCGCTTTCGCCATAGTTGCGGGCCGTATCCAGAACATTGATTCCGCCGTCAGCGGCGGTGCGCAATATTGCTTTAACTGTATCCAGCGACGGCTGACCGCTGGTGTTGTTTATGCCGTACTTCAAACCGAACTGAACAGTTCCCAGCATGAGTTTGGAAAATTCCATAATTGCCTGCCCTTTCCCCAATTATTTGGCTACATAGCCGCCATCGACCGGGATCACCGTTGCCGTCAAATATGCACTGGCTTCCGAGGCCAGAAAGACGATGACCCCCTTGAGGTCAGTATCATTGGCCAGCCGTCCCAACATGGTATTGCTGTTGTAGTTTTTGATAAAACCTTCGCTCATATCCGGCGTATAAAATCCGCCCGGACAGATGGCGTTGACCCGGATCTGATCACGCCCCAGCACGCTGGCGGCAAAACGGGTGAAGTTGACCATGCCGCCCTTTTCGTAAAAATAAGCTGGCGACATCTTGTAAATAGCTTCCGGATCGGGGTAATTGCTGGGATTGGGGCCCAGCAGCCCCATGTAGCTGTCGATATTCACGATCGAACCGCCGTTACCGGCCGTGCGCATGGCATTGGATACTTTTCTGGTCAGATAAAACAAGCTTGAAGCATTCATGCGGAAACTTTCGTCAAAATCATCCATCGTCAGATCCCAGCTCCGGCAGCCGCAGCGGTTCACCGCGTTGTTGATCAGAATATCAAAGCGGCCGGTGCGTTTGACGATTTCATTGACCAGTTCATCGATCGAATCCTGCTTGGCCAGATCCAGTTCCAAAGCGGTCACATCCAGCTTGCGTTCACGCAATTCCACAGCATATTCTTCAAGCTTGGCCAAATTGCGGGAGGCCATAAAAGTTATTGCTCCGGCTTCAGCCAGCGCTTCCACGATCTGACGGCCATACAAACCGGCTCCGCCGGTAACCAAAGCGACTTTTCCCTGCAGCGAAAAACTTTTCAGCACATCCATTGTGAACTTCTCCATAGTTTACTGTTTAACTTTTAGCAATCTTCAAACAACAGCAATGTTGTAGGACTAATTATAAGATAATAGCCTTTTTTGCATATTTCAAATTATTTTTCAAAGAAATTAGTATTATTTTTCATTTTTAAATTCGCTTGATTTGTATTTTATAATAAATCATGCTATTTTATCACTCGAATTTAACCGGAGTTATGTTTTATGCAGCAGCCATTGAATTTTCAAATCGTCGGACGTTTGCTTGATTATATACGCTCCCGCCATCTGCAGGAGGGGGATTTGCTGCCGCCGGAAAATGTTTTGATGCAGGAATTGCAGGTATCACGGGTGGTTTTGCGTGAAGGCTTGAGCTATCTTAAAGCTCTGGAACTGGTTTCCAGCCGCCGGGGTTCCGGATACCGCATCCGCTCCGGGTGTTTATCCGGCTCGCTGGCGGCTGTCATGCACGCTCTGACCCGCTCCGGCTTGATCAAACTCAGTGAATTGCAGGAGCTGCGCAGATTGCTCGAAATCGGCGCCATAGCTGATGCAGTGACCAACGCCAACGCCCAAGATCGGCAGGAAATTGCTCAAGCTCTGGAGGATTTGGAAAAAATAGAATCGGTGTGCGATGATGAATCACTGAAAAAATTCACCCTTGCCGAACTGCGTTTTCACCGGGCACTGCTGCGCCCTGCCCGCTGTAAGGCGCTGGAAATAATCAATCAGGCATTGGAGGACTTTTTCACTTTCCGCAACGAACTGAGCAGCGAAATCATCCGCATGGACAGCGCTGCGGTCAAGCGTACAAATTTAGCTCACAAAGCATTGGCCGATGCCTTTTTGCTGGGTGAAGCTTCGGCGGCAGTACTGCTGATGCTCCAGCATCTGCACTCTCAGCCCGCCGCCGAAAATAGCGTTGACTTTAATGCTGACAGTGCGGACAAAACACGGTAGTGCGCCCGCCCTGTTTGATGCTTTCCAGCGGCAAATCACAGCGGCGGCACAATTCACCGCTGCGGCCGTAAGCATTCAATTCCAGCACATATTTGCCGGTGGATCCATCCAGCTGACGGTAATCCGAAAAAGTCGTACCGCCGACTTCGATGGATCTTTGCAGGATATTTTTTACTTCTGCAATCAGTTTTTCCGCTTCCATTAAGGTCACATCACAAGCTTTGCGCAGTGGCGACAAACCGGTGTTGAACAATGCTTCGGTAGCGTAAATATTGCCGACCCCGGTAACGAAAGAGTTATCCATCAAAAACTCCTTCAAAGAGAGTTTGCGCTTCTGCGCACATTGGCAGAAATATCCGGCGTTAAATTCATCGCTCAACGGTTCCACGCCCAATGCGGACAATTCCTCCGGTTCAGCTCCGGCTTCGCTCAATTTCAGAAATTTCAGCAGACTGAAGCGTCGCGGACACTCAAAACGCAAGCTGTCTCCGCTGCCCAGATCAAAGATCACATGCTCATGCTTGCTGCGCTCCTGAGCCAGCGGCACCGTTTTCAATACTCCACTCATGCCAAAGTGCATAAGCAAAGCAAAGTTATCGGTCAATTCCACGATCAGATACCGGCCGCGCCGCCTTACATCCAGCACTTTTCTGCCCGGCAGCCGGGGATCTTTCAGCGAGTCCAGCGGCTCCCGCAAACGGGGCGTAAAAACCTCCACGCCCACGATTTGCCGTCCGGTCAGATACTCCTTCAACGCCCGGCCAATAGTTTCGACTTCCGGCAGTTCCGGCATCATTCACCCTTTCCTGCTGCCAGTTTACGGAACGCTGCCAGCAGCATTTCCGAAGCCTGATGACTGAAAGGATTGCTCCGCCCCTGCGTTTCGTAGCCGCCCCGGCCATAATTCCAGACGTTGGGCATGTAGCCGCCGCCCAGTTTGGGGTGTCCGGTGGGGCCGTGACCGGCCACCAGGGTGTGATAATCGCCCAGGATGCGTTTGCGGATTTCCAAACCGATTTCCACAAAAGGCTCGCCCGGCACTCCGGCAATGGCCACGCCGCCAAGCATGATCAACGGCAGCGGGAAGTTGGCATTTTTGGGTTCATCCCGCAAAATTACCACCTGCTGGGCAAAGTATTTAAGTACCTTGGGCAGTTTTTTGGCCAGGTCTTCGCTGGTCAGGTCATCGGCATTGCTCACATCCGGTTCATCGGCATATTTTTTGATCGTTGCCATGGCTTCGTTGTATTCGGCATCGCTCACTTCGTGGGCGGGGCAGAATACTTCTGCAAAGCGGCATTCCAACGGCATATCGCAGCAGGGTTTGAGGCTGTCCAAAGCGTTCAATATGGTTGCAGCGATCCCGGTGCCGATGCGTTCGGCTTCAGCATAGCAGGTTTGATCAAGGTCGCTTGCCACATCAAAGTGATTGATATTGCCGGCCGTACCTATTACGGGCACAAACATGCTGCCTTCCGGCATTTGCGATTCAATGATCCGGCGGGCAAACCCCGGCCAGTCGGCGGATACACCGTTGCCGCCGATGGTATCGCTGTGGTTGACGATATTGGCAAAAAGCAGCGCCAGTTTGCCGTTGCGCTTGATCCCGAACATGGGGATCTCCGGATCCACCGTGCCTTCGGGCCGGAGAATATCCGGATTGAATTTGCCGGGATTGGTCACCACGCCGCCGGACTTCATCCAATAGCGCCGGTTGAAAATAAAGCGATTGTCAAAGGTCGTACCGTAAACCATGCCATCGACCGGCTGCAGATCGGCTTTAGCAGCACGCAAAGCCTGCGACACAGCTTCGGCGATCTGTTCGCCGCACTCCTCCGAACCCGGCAGATGCGAAAATCTGATTTCCGGGCCGGTGTGGGTATGAGTTGCGCAAAACAAGATATTTTCTTTGCTGAATTCCGGCATATCGCTTATTTTTTTGAATATGCGGTCAACCAGCAGCTGACAGGCACTTACCAGATCCATATTGACTACAGCAGCGATCCGGTCGCCCTGTTTGAAAACGATCACCCGTGCTTCCAAACGGTCAAGCACTTTGTTCCAGATACGGACATTGAAATAACCGGCCAGTGAAACCGGCACCTGAGGAGTAATATCGGATCTACTCCATCCGCAATAAAGCTGTTCACTCATTTTCTGCACCTTTCAATTTATCGGTAAAAATTTTCTTATATGGAAATAACTTATCTGCTTGCAAATAGTAATGGCGGGATTTTTCTTCCTGTCCCAGTTTACCGTAAACTTCGCCCAGCCGCTCGGCTATGGCATGGGAGCGCGGCGCCAGCTGCTGCGCCTGCAAAAAGCGTTTTTCGGCCAGCAGCAGATCTTGCCTGCGCATTGCATCATAGCCCCAGGCCATATAAACTGAATGCGAATAAGCAGCCAGCTGCAGTGTCCGTTCGGCCAGCGCATCGACTTCATAACGTGATGCCGCTTTGCCGGGGCTGCCGATCTCCTGACCGGATGCCGAAAGCATTTTGCTAAAACAACTGTCCACACTGCTCCAGTGCCATGCGCCCGCCAGCGTAAGCACGGCCAGCGCTCCGGCAGCGATCCGGCAGCAAGTGCGCCGCCCGGCGGCATTTACCGACTCCGCCGCCAGAACCGCATCAACTTCCGGCTCCACGATCAAAAACATCAATACACAGTACCACATCATCAAAGCCGGCACCTGCCAGTCCAAATCCATAAGTGCATGCAAACTGAACGCCCCCAGCGAGAAGAACATCGCCCAGCTCATACCATCTCTTTTCCGGAGCAATCGCTTCATGCCCCAATACAGCGGAGCAAGCATCAAAGCTGCACTTATCAGCAAACCAGCCAGCCCGCATTGCGAGGCAAACGCCGCAATAAAGTTGTGCGGATCTTTAGCTAATTCGTTATTGCCGAAGCTCTTATTTTGAGCATGATGAAAAGTAAAATCGCCCCAACCGTCTCCAGTCAACGGGTTATGGCAAAGCATTTCCCAACTGCTTTTAAGGTAGCCAACCCGCTCAGACATGGAGCCGAACCCCCGTCCGGCCCGATCAATATAGACTGCCCCGGCAACGATCACCGCCGCCGCCAGCAGTAAAACCGCCAGCTTGAGTTTTTTGTTTTTTATCAGCAGCAGCGCACTGACTCCACCCGACACTACTACTGCCAGAAAAGCACTCCGCCCTTTGGTCGTCAAAAACACCCCGGCGCAAAGCAGAAACGCTATTGCGCCGAAAAGCTTTTGCGAAAGTGCCGCCGGTTCAAAGTTTTTCCCCCACGATCTCATCCGCAGCACCGTCAGCGCTCCGCTCAAACAAAACATCCCCGCCAGCGCACTGGCAAAAGTAAATGTGGCGTAAGTTCTTACGTCAAAAGCCCGGGCCTTGAGATCCGGCGATATCTTTATATTGTAAACCTTTTCCTGAAGCTCAATGAATTCGCGCAGGTCATCAAATCCCCAAAAATATTGATGCACACCCCATACCGCAGTCAGCAACGTTCCGGCAGTCAGCACATTGATCAACTGTTCACGCATTGCGCTTCCGGCGGCGCTCATCACGATTGCCACAGTCAGCGCAAACGAAGACAGTCCAAGAATATACTCCAGTTCCGTCACCGGACTTTCCCAGGTATCAGCATCAATAAAACCGATCAAAGCCGCCAGCGGCAGCAGCAGCCACAAAAGCAGCAGCTTGCCGGAATTTTTTTGCCAGGTCAAATTCTGCGGCCACTCGTAACTGAGCACCGTCAGCAGCAGCAAACCGCCGCTCAACCAGGCAAAGTATGATGGCGGCATACTGTTGACCAATAAACTCATCACTCCGCCGGAAAAACTCTGCGGCACGCCCGGCAGCAGCATGGTTCCCAGCTTCAAAGGGGCAATAAATATGGCCGCCAGTACCGCAAAACGGGTAATTTTACGGAGCAGACCTGCTTCGGCAGTTTCTCCGGAACATTTTTCAGACAATGGAGTTGTAACGACTTTGGCCATAGGATCTATTTTTCCAAGTTAAAGCCCAATTTCTGCAATATACCAGCCAACTTGACATCGCTGCATTTTACCGTAAAGTTGTGGAACTCCCGGCGCAGCGGGTAAGTGCCCCGGAGCTTTTCGAATTTATCCGGAGCGTTCCGCAAAGCTTCGGTATCACGAATGATGTTGTAGCTGGCATTGACCACTTGGGCCAGTTTTTCTTCCTGTGAGCCGTTTTCCATAACCGTCAAACTGGTAACCTCCGGCAGCGGCACATTACCTGGATACCATTTATCCAAACCGCCCGGCAGCTGGAAAAATTTTGCCAGCGCATTAACACTCATACCCGTACCGTTGGCTTTGCCGTCGGTAGAATATCCGGCAATGTGCGGCGTGGCAAAATCCAGCAGCTCCATAAGTTCCAGATCGATCGCCGGTTCATTTTCCCAGACATCCAATGCGCCGCCAGCAAGTTTGCCACCCTTCAGCGCTTCACGCAAGGCAACGTTATCCACAACTTCCCCCCGGGAAGCGTTGATCAGATACTGCGTCGGACGCAACCGCCCGATCAAAGCAGCATCCGCCAGATGATAAGTCGGATCGCTGGAGTTGTATTCCAACGGCACATGCAGTGTGATTATATCGGCTTGTTCAATGATTTCATCAAGCTCTACAAACCCTTTTTTGCCCTCTGCCCGGGCCCGGGGCGGATCGTTAAGCAGCACTTTCATGCCCAGAGCTTCTCCGACAGCGGCAACTTTTTTGCCGACATGCCCTACGCCCACTACGCCCAGAACTTTATCGCTCAAAGCAAAAGATTTCTGCACAGCCAGATTCAAAAGCAGCGAAGCCATATATTGCGCCACACTGCCGGAGTTGCAGCCGGGAGCATTGGTCCATACGATATTTTGTTTTTCAACATACTCCGTATCGATATGATCAAAACCGATCGTAGCAGTGGCAATAAATCTGACCTGCGAACCTGCCAGCAACGCTTGATTGCATTTGGTGCGGGTACGGGTTATAAGGGCATCGGCATTGCGCACTGTTTCGGCAGTGGTTTCGGCTCCGGGAATATATTCAACGCTTACCCCGGCACTTTCCAGCACACCTTTCAGAAAAGGTATTTTGTCGTCAGCAATAACTTTCACGATCGTTCCAGGCAATTATTTCATAAGCTTGAGGGCATCTTTTCCGCTCATGCCCACACTCACGCCCAAAGCTGCGGCAGCATCAGATACTTCGCACACACTAACTGACAGCATATCATCATAATTGCTCACGCCCCGCACAATTGCCAGCGCATCGCCCAGTTTATTGGCTGTAGCCACGCTCAAATATCCGCAGCCGAGCAGACCGTTTTTGCCGCTGATGACCAGCAAAGTAGCGTTAGGAGTCGGGATTGCCGCACCGCAAAAAACGGCACCGTCGATTTCAATGGAGTTATTCATATTTTTTTCCACAAAA
The DNA here is from genome assembly GCA_015061575.1 of Lentisphaerota bacterium. Taxonomy (GTDB): domain Bacteria; phylum Verrucomicrobiota; class Lentisphaeria; order Victivallales; family Victivallaceae; genus SIG78. Next base: position 66,988 of record SUWF01000010.1, on the reverse strand, counting down.
TTATTTTGAAAAATTTGCATTGCCGCTGCAATGCGGTTACTTTAAATACAATGTTTAATAAACATCGATTTCAGATAAAGATAACACTTTTAACCGAAAAGGCAAATAAAAAATGGAAAATTTAGCTGATAAAATCACCGCCCGGCTCAATGAAATGCGTCAATTCCTGCAAGCTGACGGCGGAGATTTGGAAATCGTATCTATCGAAGACAAACTCGTGCGGCTCAAGCTCCGCGGCGCCTGCGGCGGCTGTCCCCACGCTACCATGACCATCAAAAACGGTCTGGAACGGGTGCTGCGTGAAGAAATCGATCCGGAAATCACCATCGAACGGGTTCTGTAACGCAACAACAGTTCAAGTTCAGAGGTCTGTTTAAATGCCGTACAGCAGTTGCTGCATGGCATTTTTGCTGTTTTTCAGCATCGTTTTTGAACACCTCGCTGCCCAACAATTTTTTTGGAGATTTACATGGAACAGGATTGCCTAATTCGCGGTTTACACTCAAATTTGAACGTACGCGCCGTCTGGGTGGAAACCACCACGCTGGTCAACTCCGGAATCACTATTCACGATACCGACCCGGCAGCGGCCATGGCTTTTGCCGGAGCCTTGAGCGCAGCGGCAGCGGCAACTGCCATGCTTGATGAAAATGAACGTTTTTCCATCCGTTTTGAATACCCCGGCACCTTGCGGGGCATGATCATCGAAGCCGCCTCCGACGGCAGCATTCGCGGCGTACCCTTTGCACCGCACCCGCTGGATGGCAGCCCCGCCGAAATCGGTGCGCTTTACGGCGACAACGACGGCATGGTCTATGTAACAAGCTCCGATGCCTCCGGCCGGATCATAAACTCCGGGCAGACCCGGGCGCCGCTGGCGGATCCGGCCAGCGATCTGGCGTTTTTCTTTTGCGTGAGCAACCAGCTGGAAACCGAAATCCGCACCTGGGTGGAATTTCAAGCCGATCCGCTGCACCCGGTCAAGCGCATGTCCGCATTGATGCTGCAGGCCATGCCCGATTGCGATCTGGAAATTTTCGGCACGCTGCGTAACGCCATTCACGGAACGACCGCCAGCGAACTGCGCCAGAAGCTTGATATAGCCAACGAGCCGGAAAAGAGCATGAAAGAGCTGTTGACCGCCCTGGCTTACGAAGCAAATATAGAAGACTTCGACCCCGGAAAGTGCGTATTCACCACCGGCGTCAAGCCCCGCTGGCAGTGCCGCTGCAGCGAAGAATCCATGCGCCGGGCGATGACTGTGCTGGGCAAAGATGATTTGCAGAAACTTTTTGAGGAACGTCCCAATCCGGAGATCAAATGCAATTTCTGCCGCCGGAGTTATAAATTCAAACGGGATGATTTTTTCTGATCCGACAGGAAAACAAATTTGACAAAACTGCCTTGAATGTTATATTACAAACAAGGCAGTTTTTTTATCGTAAAAGTATTTTCAACCCGACCGACAAGGAGTTGAGCAATGTTGAAAATGGGATGCTCCCGGGCAGATATTACGCCGGGATTCAAATGCTTTCTTCGCGGATACGCCAGCCGCACGGAACTGACCGACAAAGTGGAAGACCCGATCGAAGCCGGGATCATCGCCCTTGAGCAGCCAGGCCGGCGGCAGCTGATCATTACCCTCGACAGTCTGGGCATGAGCGCAGAAAGCTGCGTTATGGTCAAAAACAAGATCCATGAACTCTATTCGATTGCTCCGCAAGATGTGGTCATAGCTTGCAGTCACACTCATTTTGCCCCCGAAATAAACAATTTTGTCGTTGCCTCCGCCGGTGGTATGCCCTGCGGTATCTATCCAGCTGACGACTATCGGGATTTCTGGCTGGAACGGGTGATGCCCGCCATCGCTCAGGCCCTCGGCGATTTGGAAGAAGTTGAACTTTTCCAAAGCGAAGCAGCTTTGCCTTGCGTGGTATTCAACCGCCGCACAGTCCGCAAATCCGATGGTTTGGTAACGACCAACTACATCTACCCGCAGGATCCCGAAAATTACGACTTTTCGCCCATCGATCCAACTATGTATATGTGGAAGTTTATGCGCGGAACTCACACCAAAGCGGTGCTGGTGCGTTTCAGCTGTCACGCTGTCACCGGCGGGTACGACGGTAACGCCATTTCGGCGGACTTTCCCGGTGCATTCCGCCGCTCAATACTGAGCAAAATGGCTTGTCCGGCCTTTTTCATGAATGGTACCGCAGGTGATGTAGTACCCCTGCAGCGCAACGGCACCAGCCGGCAGGATATTGGCGAAGTGATGGCCAACGCTGTAAAACTTGCTGCACGCACATTCAAACCGGCGCCGGATTTCCAGCTCAAAAGTATCAGCAGAAATATCAAAGTCACTGCTCCGGATCTGGTCGGCAAAACCAACGACGATGTGCAAACTATGTATCAAAAAGCGCTTACGGCCGTTCAGGCCAAAGAGCGCGGTTACGATCAGGATTTTTATCTGGCCGGGCGCTTGTACAATTTGTATAACAACTGGCAGGGCTCCGAAGGCGACTTGCCGCTGCAGATCATCCAGCTGGGCAGCAAATTTCTGGTCTGTCTGCCCTTTGACGTTTTGACCGACATCGGCCAAAACATCGCCCAAGAGCATCCCGAAGCAGTCGTTGTCGGCTACTCCGGCGGCGGCACCGGATATGTTTTTATGCCCGAAGATGCCCCCAAAGGCGGCTACGAAACCACTGTCGGCACCAGCCTTACGCACGATACCGGCAAAAAATTTGTCGATGCGGCCATTGAATTGATCTCGCAATTAAAGCAATAACATTTTTGCAAATTCAGGAAACTGAAAATCCGGAGGAGAACATTTTTCCATAGAAAAAACTCTCCTCCGGCTTTTTTACACTTGACAAAACAAATTTCAAGACTAAATTAAACTGTACAAGCTAATACAAGCTCAAATAATAGAGCGATTTTTAATATGAAAGGGTAAAAAAATGTTGAAAATGGGTTGCGCAAAATCCGATATCACGCCCGCCTGGCCGACGTATATCCACGGTTACGCCAGCAGAAACCGCCTGACCGATGAAGTCGAAGAAAATATCGAAGTCGGCGTCATTGCGTTGGAACAGAACAACAAAAAAAGCCTGATCATTACAGTGGATATGCTGGGAATCGAATATCCGGAGATCCTCAAGATCAATCAGGCGATCGCTGAACGTACCGGTATAACTTATCCCAATATCATGATCAGTGCCTCGCACACGCACTTTGCCCCCAGTCCGTCCGGCTATACGGTCTATTTCAAAGATGGCGAACTGCCGCAGGGCTGTTATCCGGCGGACGAAAAATTTGCAGCCTTTTTCATGAAAAAAATTCTGGCTGCCGTTGATCATGCCCTGGCTGATATGGAAGAAGTGCAGCTGCTGCAGGCCGATATTCCGCTTTCCGGCGTAGCGTTCAACCGCCGCACAGTGCGCAAAGAAGATGGCGGAGTTACCACCAATTACGTCTATCCGCCGGATCCGGAAAAATACAACTTCAGCGAAATTGACACCGTGCTGCATGTCTGGAAATTCATGCACGGCAAAGCTCCCAAAGGCGTACTGGCCCGTTACGGCTGCCATCCGGTCACCGGCGGATACAATTTCTACGGTATTTCGGCGGACTATCCGGGGTACTTCAAGCAGTATGTCAAAGAAATGCTGGGCTGTCCGGCATTCTTTATTCTGGGTACGGCCGGCGATGTAGTGCCCATGCGCCGCAATGGCGAATCCCGCAAAGATATCGGGGCGATGATGGCCTCCTCAATCCGGCTGGCGGAACGTACTTTCAGAAACACCACCGATTTTGAATTGAAAACCGCCACTGCCCCCATAACGCTTTATTCTGATCAGCTCAAAGGCAAAACCGCCGCCGAGCTGGATGCAACTTGGGAGGCCGAACTCGAAAAAGGTAAAAAGCTCCCGAATTACACCCGGGAATTTTACATGAGTGGTATGCTGCGCAGTATGTTCTATGAATTCAACGGTGCCGAAGGCAACGTGGCAATCCAGCTTATGCAGCTGGGTGACCGGGTACTGGTTGGGCTGCCTTTTGAAGTGCTGACCATCATCGGCCAAAAGATCCGGGCTGCTTACCCGGAAGCGGTGATCGCCAGCTGCACCGGCGGTTATGAGTGTTATCTGCCGACCGCCGAAGACTTTCCCAAAGGCGGCTACGAAACCGACAATGGCACCATCTGGAATCCCGATACCGGCGACCGGGTGATCGAAGCGGCAATAGCTGCACTCAAAGCTTTCTGAGTATAAAAATATAAACCGCTCCCGACTGCTGCAAGACATAAATGTTTTGCAGCAGTTTTCTTTTGCTGTAATTGACCGGAAACCGGGAACGTCCGGCGGAAAATATTGTCTGAAAATACATCGATAAGTTGAGGTTCAGTACAGTATTATCTGCTGGCATTTTCAGGTTTTTTATGGCAAAATTATCAGATGGATTTCATCAGGCTGTGTGCCGTACTTTTTTGTTGCTGGCAGCGGCATTGGCTGCGGCGTTTCTGTGGGCGTATTTGCGTATGCAGGAGGGCAATCTGCTGATCGTGGTTTTTGCGGCCCTTTCGGCAGTAAGAGTGCTGAAAACAACTCCGGCAGCGGCCAAACTCCGCACCATTGTTAACTTGACAACTGCCGCTGCGCTGCTGCAATACATTGTCGGAGCGAGCAATCACGGACTGCTTTTGAGCGTACTTCTGCCCGTTACGGCCGGCTGGATAATTTTGCGAACCATGCCGGCGGATTCGGCGCATCTGGTTTTGCTGACCGGATTTCTTGCTTATACTGCCGCACCGGGGGCAGCGGCCGCTGCCGGACGCTGTGTTGATATAGTTATTGCCGGAGCGGCGGCCTGGCTCATAAGTTGGTCAGCGGCCGTAAAAAGTTCCAGTCCGGCAACTGTCCAGCCTGACCGGTTTTTGTCCAAACCAGCGGCGGCACTGGAAAGCTGGACCATTTTCTGTACTGCTTTTTTATACAAATCTCTGCCGCTGCCGCAAAGTATCTGGATCGTGCTGACGGTTATTTTCATCTACATGATCCGGCAGCCGCACGAAAGCAGTATCAGTCTGGTGCGGCAGCGGATCTTTTCGGTTCCGGCCGGAATTTTTCTGGGCGGACTCTATTCCGGAACTGCGGTCATGCTGGATCACCGTTTGGCCTATTTTATGCCAGTGATCGCAGCGGCGGGATTTTTTATGCTCTATTACCGGCATGATTTTTTTGCGTTCAGTTTGTTTTTCATGTTTGCGTTCACAGTGTATGCCGACTGGATGAGCGGAATCAGCTGCAGCTTTGATTTCCGGCAGCTTTTACTTGGCCGCACGCTGGCGACGGCCATTGGAGCAGCAGTATTGCTGACGATCGAAAAAATTACAGCAGATTTTTCCGGCAGCCGGGCAGCAGCAACATGAAAAAATTGTTCGATTTTTTGAAAAACCACCTGTTGGGTCTGCAGGTGATCTTCTGGCTGCTGCTGGGCTGCAGTTATTGGTGTTACTGGCACTTCAAACCGTTTACGCCCAACGCATTTGTTTTTGCGTACACGCGGCCGGTTTCGCCCTTTACGGCCGGATTCATCACTGATATATATGTAAAAAACAACCAGTTTGTCAAAAAAGGCGACAAACTTTTTACCGTTTTCAAAGAGCCGTATCGCTTGAAGCTTCGGGAAACTGAAAGCGAAATATCTTCCCGGCAAGCCGAACTGAAAAGCCTGACCGCCAAACTCAAACGCATTGCCGCCGAACAAAAACAAGCTCAAGCCCGTTTGAAAAACGCCCAATACCTTTACACGCAAGCTGAAAATATGCTGAAAAGTGCCGCCGTCCCCGGCGAATATGCCGAAGAACGGCTGCGGGCACTTCAGGAATCGCAAGCCAGTTATGAAGCACTTAAATATGCCGCAGAAGAAGTCCGGCACCAATGCTCAATGGTCGAAGCGCAACTCAAAAAACTGCACTCCACCCGGAAGTTGGCTCAACTCTGGTACGACTTGAGTGATGTCAAAGCCTTTTCCGACGGTTATATAACCAATCTGACCGTTACTCCCGGCGGTTACTATCACCCCGGCGAAGTGCTGTGCGGTTTTGTCGATACCTCCGTCTGGTATGTGCAAGCCAATCTTAAAGAGAGTGAATTATCCTCCATAAAACCGGGGGTAAAAGCCCGGATATGGCTGTGGCAGCACCCCGGCAAAGTCTACAACGGGCTGGTGGAACACACCGGCTATGCCGCCGAAAGACGCAAAATGTCCCGCCAGACCGGCTTGATGGAAGTTGCCAAAGAAAACGAGTGGTTTTATCTGCCCCAGCGTTTTCCGGTGCAGATAAAGATCCTGGATCCGCCGCCCGGAGAATTTTTCACCCACGGAGCCAGTGCCTATGTGGAGCTGGATATACCGTCACGGCCGATCCGGCAATTTTTCTGGGAACTCTTTTTATGGCAATAAAGTTGATTTTCCTGATCTTTACCTTGCTTTTGCTGTGCGTTGGTTGTGCATTGAAACCGGCAAATATGCTTGAATCAATGGACGATTTCCGCCAGCTGCAAGCGGCAGTTGACTGGCAAAATGTCGCGCAGAAAAAAAACACTTTCGCTGCAGGAAGCCCAAGCGATCGCCTTGCAGAACAATCCGAATTATCAGGCGGCATATCAGGCCATCAAAGCCGCCAAATACCGCTACTACCGCTCGCTGGCGGCTTATTTGCCCAATATCCAAAGCAATTCATCGGTAACGCAAAGTTTGCGCAACAGTTACCACATAAAAAATCCGCCGGCGGGGATCATGCCATACGAAAATTATTTTTCCAATGGCACCACCTTGCAGGCCACCTGGCTGGTTTTTGATGGTTTTGAGCGGGAATTTAATATGCTTATTGCTCAAACCAACTTCAATAAAAGTTTGCAGGAAGATGCCAACGCCCGCCGTCTGCTGCTGCAGGCAGTGGCTTTTGCCTACTATGATATAATGCTTGCCGAAGCCGGAAAAGTCATCGCCGAAGCTGATCTGAAATTTCAAACATCATCGCTCGAACAGGCCCGCAGCCGCTACCGTTTCGGCAAAAACTCCATGAGCGATGTGCTGAATTTTCAAATCCTCGGCAACGAAGCCCGCAGTGCCATACTGACGGCTGTCACCCGGGCACGCTCGGCGCGTTATGCACTGGCTGCGCTCATGGGCGGCACAGTCGAATATCTGCCGGCAGCCATCAAACTTGATCCCCTGCAAATCACTGAAGATGTAAAAATCGAACCACTGACAACTTATTACGATATGGCCATTGCCCGCCGCAGCGATCTGGCAGCCGCCCGGAGCGAACTGAAAATCAGCCATTACCGTTACCTGCAAGGCTACGCCAATTTTATGCCTACGGTGCATTTGTTTTACTCCGGAACATTCAGCAATAACAACTTCCGCTACGCCGATTACCGTTACAACGCCTCCCGCTACAATCATTTGAGCAACACTTACGGCGCAACGATGCAGTGGAATCTGTTTGAAGGTTTTGCCAGCTATAATTTGCTGCGGGAACTCAACGCAATCGAAATTGCCGCCCGATACGCCTTGCAGGAGCGGTTTCTGCAAGTGATAAATGAGGTCAGCGACGCCCATGAAAACATCATCAATGCCGCCGGTCAGCTCAAACTTTACCGCCAAAGTCTGGATTGGGTATTTGAACAACGTCAGCTGGTACAGGCCGAATACAATTCCGCAAAAGCCACCATCACCCGGTTGAACGGAGCCCAAAGCGATTTGATCCGCGCCGAAAATATGCTGGCGATCGCCCAGATAGAACTGAACAAAGCTGTTGTACAGCTGCAAAGTGCAATCGAAGGCGACACGTCCGGTTTGCCCGACCGTCCGGCAGTAAAACTCTCAACAGTACAAGCCTTGGATAAACTCCTGCAAAAGCTGGCCGATAAATTCCAATGATCAGCATTTTGTTCTGCCAACCGGACCAGCACCAGACCGCAGAGTTCTATTTTTTGCGCATTTATTTGCTGTTTGATTTGCAAAATCGGCTTGAAAACTGTATATTTTAATATACTGCTATATAAGGAAAGTGAGTGTTTTTATGACCAATTCAGATATCATCAAAAAAATCAATGAACTGCGCAAGATCCGTAATGCAGTGATCCTTGCTCATAATTATGTCATCGGCGAAGTTCAGGATATTGCCGACTTTGTGGGCGATTCACTGGAATTAAGCATCAAAGCGGCGGCAACCAAGGCGCCGGTGATCGTCTTTTGCGGTGTATCTTTTATGGCCGAAACCGCTAAACTGCTGGCTCCGGACTCCACCGTGCTGCTGCCTGAAGTTTCCGCCGGCTGCCCCATGGCCGATATGGCCAGTGCCGATGCAGTACGCCAACTGCGCAAACAGCATCCTGATGCTGTTTTTGTAGCGTATGTAAATACCACGGCAGCGGTCAAGGCGGAGGTCGATATTTGCTGCACCTCGGCTAATGCCGAAAAAATCGTATCTTCGATCCCGGCAGATAAAGAGATCGTCTTTTTGCCCGATCAGAACCTGGGTGCCAACGTGGCCAAAAATCTGCAGCGGGAAATTATTCTGTTCCCCGGCTATTGCCCAACGCACCACCGCATCGATCCGGCGCAGTTGGATGCGGCCAGAGCGCAGTACCCCAACTCGCCGATCGTAGTGCATCCGGAATGCCCGGTAGCCGTCACCGCCAAAGCCGATGCGGCTTTAAGCACCGGCGGGATGCTCAAATATGTGCGGGAATCGGAAGCCAAAAGCTTTGTTATCGGTACCGAAGTGGGAATTATTCATCGTTTGCGCAAGGAAAATCCCGATAAGGAATTTATTGCGCTGGCCCCCTCGCCGCGCTGTTTGAACATGAAAAAGATCACGCTGGAAAGCATCTTGAAAGCGCTGGAAAACATGCAAACTCCCGTCGAATTGCCGCCAACCTTGATCGAACGGGCCCGGCTGCCCATCGAACGGATGCTGGCAATAAAATAAATTTTGTAACAAAATAGCGCAAAAAAGTTGACAAGTGCTTGATTTCCATGTAAATTAAAGAGAGGTTTCCATAAAACTGCAATCAAGGAGAAAAAAATGAAAAAGAATTTCACCCTCATCGAACTTCTGGTGGTTATCGCTATCATCGCCATTCTGGCCGGTATGCTGCTGCCGGCACTTTCCGCCGCCCGTGAAAGCGCCCGCAATACCAGCTGCATCAACCTCCTCAGCCAGATCGGCAAAGCCTCCATCATGTTCAGCAATAACAACGAAGGCAAATTGCCGGGCGCCGCTACTGCCGCTACTGCTGAAAAAACTGGCTCTTTTGCCACTCTGGGCAAAAAAGAACCGGCTGCGGATCAGGCTCCCAACAAGCTGCTGGCCGGCGGTTACATGACCGGCAGCCGCATTAAGTCCACCTCGGCCGATCAAACCAAACGTGAAGATGCGTTCAAGAAGTATTTCAAGTGCCCGACTGACAAAGAAAATGCTTTTGCGGTCACTGCCCTCTCCTATGACTGGCTGGTTGTTGAAGGTGGCAACGGCAAGCGTCAGGTCATCGGTCGTGACAACCCCGGCGCTGCCATTTGGGCCGACCATGCCACCACTGACTCCGCCGAAGGCAATCACCCGGCTGTGACCAACATTCTGTATCTCGGCGGCAACATCAAAACCAAGGAATTGGCTGACGATACCCTCGAAAAGATTGATGACTTTACTTGGGAATAATAAATGTTATTTGGATAATTTTCTGGGCGGCGCAAATTTTGCGCCGCTTTTTTTTATACTTATTCGGCCCGGATAACCGGATGTATTGCCGGAATCGGTGCTTTAAACCACCGGTGCTATCCATGCGAACCCAACTAAACTTTTTCTCAATTTTACTTAATAAATGTCAATATTTTGCATTTTATTAAGTTTTTTCTTTATTTGCCACTTGCATTTTTAGCAAAACACGCTATTTTATTAATAGAAACTTAATAACAAAGGAGTTTTTATTTTGAAAAAGTGTTATGGTCATTACCGCCCAAGCAAACAGCATGATTGTCATAAATGCACACTTGTCAAGTGGTGTAAACAAGCTGCCGATCTGGAGCTGTTGACTCAGCACATGACCAGTTTTGATGAATCACTGCAGGATCAGGAAAGCCGGGAACTGGCCGAAGAACTCGCCGTTCAGCGGATGCGCAAGCTCAGCGGCGAAAAACTTGAATATTCACGCAATGATCTGCTGGAGGTCATCGTCTATATGCTGCACTTGGATCCGCTGGCGCTGGAACTGCTGGAAGCCAAGATCAATGATCCGGATATCACCCTTTCGGAAATCGCCCGCCGCCGCAACACATCCCGTCAGGCGGTGCAGCAGGCTTTGCGCAGAAAATGTAAAGAAAATCCGGAAATTGCCCGGTTGCTGGCCAACCGTGAACGCAAGAGCCGGCAACGTAAACAACCAACATTTATGGAGGCAGTATGTCAAATCCGTCGTCAGAAATCGTCAATGAATTGGAGCGCACCCGCTCACGGCTCGAAATTTTACAGGAGCTTGAACTCCTGGAATCAGAATTTCGACTTATCGAAAATGAGTATAATCAAAGGAAGCATCATCTTGCGGAAAGATTAAGCACTGTCAAATAACAAACAAGCGGCTGCCAAATATATCGGCAGCCGCTTAATTTTTTATAAGCTATTTATAAAACAGCTTATTTGGCAAAAGCGTCGGTGACCTTCTTGAACGCCGCCATGATCTTGTCGGCTTCGACTTCGCCATAGCTTTCGTTGATAAAGAACACCATGTCGGTCGCCATGACCTTGTCGCAGTTGGGCGTAGCGTAAACAGCATTGGCGTCACCCTTGTAAAGCGGGTTGTTCCACGGATGCTTATCTGCCCGGTTCTGGAACCATTCCTGCGTTGCCGGCAAAGCAGCTCTGTAGTTGGCCATGATCTTGATACCTTCTGCAGCCAAAGCATCGCAGAATTCTTCACGGGTGCATTTCATATTTTCCTGCACAAAACGGATGCGCCACCACCAGTAGCAGCTCTGGAAACCGTCACGCAAATCTTTCTGCGGCAGATAGATGCTGGCGAGCTTATCAAAACCGCGATCGATCATCATCTGCACAAACTTCAAACGGCGTTCCACAATGCCCGGCAGCTTCTTGAGCTGAACCCGGCCGATCGCCGCATGAAATTCATCCATATTGCAGTTGATCGCCGACAGCACGTTGGTGTGACCGGGCAGATTGAAGGGCTTGCCGCGGTCGGCCGCCCGGCGTACCTTCCAATACTGATCTTCGCTCTTGGTAAAGACCACGCCGCCCTGACCGCCGACGCACATGTGCTTGCCGAACATCAGCGAAAAACCGCTGACCGTACCAAACGAACCGGCTTTGCGGCCATTGATCAAAGCCATGTGGCTCTGAGCGCAGTCTTCCACCACCGGCAGATTGTATTTTTCGGCCACTTTCAGGATGCCGGGCATGTCAGCGGGTTCGCCGCCGATGTGAGCAACCACGATGGCACTGGTGCGTTCGGTAATGCGTTCTTCGATCTGGGCAGCACCGGCATTGAAGCTGCCGGGTTCAGTATCTGCCGGAACCGGGATGCAGTTGAGTTCCACGATCGGCATCATCCCGCCGGGGTCAGTGACGCAGCCGACGATAACTTCCGAAAACGGCGGCAGCTGCAAGCTCTTGAGCGCAACATATACCGAGTTGGTACCGGCATTGACCCCGTCAGCATAACCACCGCCGAGATATTCGGCAAACTCCTTGCCGAAGGCTTCTTCTTCCGGCCCATTGTAGCCGATGGCGTTGCCGGTGGCAATGCTCTGATCAAAAAGCGCATCCGCAGCAGCTTTTTCTTCTTTGCCGAAGTGGAACCGATTCGGCAGACCTTCTGCGGCCTTGGGGCCGCCGTTGATGGCGAGTTCAGGATTACTCATTTTTATACTCCTTGTTTGAGGTTTTGAGTTGATTTTTATTCATCACCGGTGTACCGGTGCAGTTCAAAATAAGCGGCCATCGAAGCTGCCGCATACTCAGCGTTGGGCGCCGCATGATGCCGCAACAGCGATACTTTGCTGTTGACGTGCGCAAAAAAATAGTCTTCCGCATTGAAAAATATGTCGTTGGCATCCAGAAAAACTATTGCTTCCACGGGAAATTTACGCACCAGCCGCACCATGGCAGTTCCCAACATTTCGCCCAACGCCCGCTGGGTACCAGTCCGGTTGACACTGTTGTTAAAAAACTCCCGGCGGGAAGCGTAAGTAACATAATTTTCAAAACACCCATACTTGCCGCAATAACAGCGATGCCCATCGGGCTTGACACAGATGTGCGAAAGCCACGCTTCCCGCTTGGAAAAATCCGCTACCGGCACACCGTCGCGCACCAGCCCGAACTCGATGACTTCGCCAGTATGGATCAAGGCCAGATTGCGGCAATTAAGCTGGCGGGCCAGAATGAAAGCTCCAACATTGATGATCACATCCCGGTAAACCGCCACGCCGGTTTCCCGACTCAAAAAATCCACTAAATTAGCATAAACATCCTCGCCGGACAGCGGCGGCTGCAGCCAGCGCGAAATCGCCAGCCCGATACCATAAAGCACTTTACCTTCCAACTTGCTGCACTCTCTGACCAGCTCCAGCACCGCATTGAATGCACTCAAGCGGCTGGCCGCCGGATCCAGATCAATAGCACAGCTTTTAAGCTCCCGTCCCAGCGAATCGATCACCATGCACGATATGTGCAAATTTCTGGCAATGTGCATTCCCAGAAAACAAAGATTGTCGGCATTACTGCGATAAATCCCGCAAGGACGCCCCTTGCCGCCGGAAATGACTTTTTCGCAGCGCAGTAAACCGCACTCTGCCAGCTGTTCCAGATAAGCCGCCGCAGTACGCAGATCGATATTCAATTCTCTGGCTGCGTCTGCCCGGCTTACCCCGGCCGAGGAAGCCAATATCTGCTGTTTAAGCTGCCGGATGATCCGGGCCCGTTTAGTATCTTTCATGGTAAATTCTTTTTTTATGAAATGATTTCACCAGTTCTATTGAGTATTTTACAGCCGCTGGCGGCAAAAATCCAATTTTGAGCCACTTTTTTTTTATTTTTAATCAAATCGAATTGACAAAAATGTATATAAATAGCATCAAACATTAGAAAAATGCGGATATTTCCGCTTGGAAGAGGATATATTTTATGTCAAATAACCGTTATCGCCGGGAAATAGCTCAGATCACCGGCATATTTGTCCGGCACGGGCTGCCGGAAAACGAGATCATCCATCTGCTGGGAGTCAGTACGGAACAATTTTTGCGCTGGAAAAAGTCTCATCCGGAACTGGCCGAAGCCTTGCAGGCAACCTCCACTGCTGACCGGGCAGAACAAGCGCTGCTCAAACGAGCATTGGGTTTTACCATCAACGAAAGTTCGGCCGAGGAATTGGTAGATAAAAAAAGCGGCGAAGTACTCGAAGTGCTCAAACGCCGCACCATCACCAAAGATGTGCCGCCAGATGTACGGGCATTGCTTTTTTATCTGCAGAACCGCCATCCGGAGCGCTGGGACCGCAGCCATGCCAACAGTAATTGGGAATACGAAGCTGAGGAATCCGAAAAAGATCTGTAAAAAAACAAAAAAACTTGACAGTTCAGCCGAAACCTGTTTTTTGAAGGCGACATGCTGCTCTGATGGCTGGCCGATCAGCATCCGCCTCCGTGCGAGGCTAAGGCAGACAAACTATCGGGGTTCTACCGTGCCGCCCGTGCTGCTGGCGGAGTGCAGTTGTAAGGCGCACGCCTGTTTTGCGCGCTAAGTAGTACGGACAATAACAGACGATAACGGACGATAACAGACCCGGCGGCGATTTCGCCGCCGCTATCATTGTAGACATGCGCTTATTTATAAGACCTATAAGACCTATAAGTCCTATAAGTCCTATAAAAACAACGACAGCGGCCGAGCCACTATGGTACTACACGGCCCCAAAAAATACTGGCGGCGATCCACCTACGCACAAGGCTCCGGCGGACAAGGCGAAGTGATGTCGCCGCCCGGCATCCACCTTCGCACGAGGCTACGGCGGACAAGCCTGCCGGGGTTCTACCGCTCAGCACTCGCTACTGGCGGCAAACGCAGCAGCACGCCGCCGCCCGGTTCGATTGATAATGCAATGCGATCTTTTCCGGCGGCGCTCCAACTGCGCTGCGCCGGATCAAACCGCTCCATAACTCCCGGCGCAAGCAATGTTGTTGAGCGTTTTTCCTGATAATCCAAGTTTACCACCAATACATGATCGGCGTCCTTGCCCTGCCCGAAGTATCCCAGCAGAAAACCTTTGACCGGCGGATACAGTGCAAATGCTTCAGGTGCTGTCCAATTGCCTTCGGAGTAACACTCCAAACTGTCATGCCGCTTGCCGCTGGGCAGCTTGGGCGACAAGGTGAATTTGGCATCATCCGGCAGCGCAACACCGCCAATGGGCAGCTCTCCGGCATGATAAACACTCAAAGAACGCAAATTCATCAACTCTCCGGCGATCGCCACAAATTCCTTATGCGTGCGGATCGCTCCGTAATAGAGTTTGAGCGGCTCCCCGGAAACCGGTTCGACCATGGCATCCTGATGACCTTTCCAGCCGTAAACGTAGGGGGACATACCTTTGGAACCGTAAGCCAAACTCACATACCCCAGATAACGGTATTCATGTTCTGACGGCGCACGCAAATTGGCCCGCCACCGGCAGCCCTGCACAATGTTGAAACTCGGCACATTCCACTCCAGTGCTTTTTCCCGGATCATAGCCTGATTGAAGAAAAATCCAGCCGCATCCCCGGTATTGCCAAAGTGATAGAGATCATAGCTCAGCACTTTGAGCTTGCACAGTTTCCGGGCTTCTTCCAAATGGGCAAAGTACAGTTCTTTGACCCCTTTGATGTCCGGCAGCCCTAAATCTTTGTGGTTCACACCAAATGGATACATATTGTTGAACGTCGGATGCCTTGGATCATATTTGGATGCCAGCGCCACCATTTGCGCAAACCGCTGCTTGCGGGTAACGTGCATTTCATCACCGCAATGATACATGAATAAAGCAGGATGATCCTTGATGCTGTTTATCCAGTTCCGATAGTTGACTTCTTCTTCAGGCGTGATCGGCACTTTGACCCGATGGTTATATACAGCAAAAGCTTTCAGACCATATTTATGCAGCATATCCAAATCAAAAACATCCTCTGCCCAGCCGACAGTGTAGCCGCCTTCGGCCAGCTGCCGGGCCATTTTTTCGCTGATCGGCGGCCCGGCCCAATAGCTGACGATCGGCTTATCCAGCTTCCACGGAACCGTCGGCGGCTCCGGCGGTGCGGCGACCGGCTGAGTCAGTTCCGCCGGCGCACCGCTTTGAATATTCAATTCTTTGAGGGTAAAATCCAGAAAATGGGTCGCCCGGGCCCACGTTTTTTTATTGTTTTCCTGCGGCTTTTTGTGCCAGACAAAAGCCAGCTGCACTTTATTGACCGGTACAGCTTCCGCTTCGGCTTCCAGCAACAGCCAATTCCGGATGGCCAGGCGGTATTTATTGCCGGAACGCACCACCGTAAATTTGCCATCGCCAGCGATCGCAGCAAAGGTGACAAACTTTTTATTCCCGCAGGATGCCACCAGCCGGGACTTGAGGTCGTTCCATGGATCTTCCAGCCCAAAACGCACTACAGTTTTGCCATTTATATCCAACAGCCGCAGCTCGGCAACGCCGCAAAACGCCCGGTCACGCTGATCCCACGCCAAAAGGCACTGCAAATTAAAATCGCCATCCAGTTGCCCAAAGCTGCGTTCAACAATATGTTTGAAGGTGGCTTTTTCGCTCTTACCGGTGACTGCGGGATCAAAGCCATTGATCTGCAAATATTCACTTTGGCCAAAACTCAGCGGCACCGATCCGGGCAGCGAATACCAATCGCTGCTGAATTTTCCACCTGAGAATTTTTCTTTTACCTCCTCAGCCAAGTCGGGTACAGCACTGGATCTGATCAGCAGTTTATCCAGCGTAAAATCGGCAAAATGGCTGGCTTCACCCCGTTTATCGGCAGCGACTTTTACATAATCAAAAGTCAGTTTTATCTGCGCAAGTTCCTGTTCCGGAGCATCGCAGACCATAATTTGACGGCTGCCAACAAAAAACTTCAACTGCTTGCCGGAACGGCTGATCACAAATTTATCGGAGGCTTTCAGCGGAGCAGCATATTTACCGTTTTTATTAGCTCCGGATTCAAAATAATAGGCTGCCGGAGCAAAATTCCGGCTGTCCACCAAACCGGCCAGCGCCAGAGTTTTGCCGGAGCGATCCTGCAATGCGATGACTGCCTGCCCCACAAATGCCATATCTCGCTGATCATAAGTCAAATGCCACTCCACGGTAAAATCTCCGACCAGAGGTTTAAGCCGTTTTACCGTACTGTAAGAGTAACGCTTTTTATCTTTGACATTGCAATCGGCAAAGTCTGTCAGAGTTAATTTTTCGCCAGCTTTGGCTACATATTTCCAGCTGCCGCGCTGCGGCTGCCATCCGGCTGGAAAGGTTGATCCGGAAAAGAGTTCCAGCTGCTCAGCCCCCGCAGAAAACACCAGAGCACAGGTCAATGCAGCCAAGCTTAAAAATTTGTGTTTGATGGACATTTTGATTTTTTCCTCCTTGAAAATTTTACAGTTAGCCTCCGCACTATTCGACTTTCAGCAGTCAAATAGTGTAATTTCAATTTATTTTGAGAATAAACCCCGCTGACCGATCACCAGCCGAACAGTCCGCCGTTACCGGAGTTGCCGTCGCAGGCGCGCGCCTTCATTTCGCTGCGCTGGCGGGTTTCGGCATGGCCGTCAACAAAGCCGATATTGGAAAGATCTCCGTTATGATTGCTCATGCAGTAGCCATCACCACCGACGGCATTGGCGCCGCCGTAAGGGAGCCAGCGCCGGTCAGTGTCGCTTTTCAAGTTGCACGCATCCATTACAATAGGCTGTGCATCCGGCGAAAGCGCCTGACCGTTTTCGGCCATTTGCCGGTTGTAAATATAAGTGCCGTGTTCTTCGAGATCAGCGGCAATGCTTTTGGCAAAGACGTAATAGATCACAAAACGTCCATAACCGCCCCAATTCCATTGCGTCCATTTTTCCCGGGGCGCAGTCAGTGCCAGCTTGCCGAAACCGCCGACAAAGATATAAGTGCCGGTGCTGCCTGCAACTATCGATTCATGATTGCTCAACGTAGGTCTTTTGCTCAGCCATTTATCGTCAGCAGAAGGACAGATCAACGCTTTGCCGTCCAGCAGATACTGGGTCATGGCCAGCTGATCGACAAAACCATTGGTCGGACTGGTCAGAATAGGATAATCATCTCCGTTATCATCGGCATACATATTCTGGGCCAGCGCCAGAGTTTTGACGTTGGATGTACAGGTAGCAACCTTGCCCCGCTCCCGGGCCGCCGAAAGCGCCGGCAGCAGCATCGCTGCCAAAATAGCAATTATCGCAATAACAACCAGAAGTTCGATCAAAGTGAACCGCTTATAAGAGTTTTTATATTCCCCATACATCAATCCGGATACTTTGCTGCTATTTTTCATACTCCAACTTCCTGATATTTTAAGGTTACACTTTTGTTTCATCTGTAAAATATTATACAAATTTAAAAATGAAAAAACAATAGCGATTTTATAAAAAAATAACAAAATAGCACTGCAAAAGGGTCAAAAATGTATAAAAATACCGCCTGAAAATGGATTTTTCCGACTATTTTCGTAAAATTGATTGATTTAACTCATGGGGTTCACCCCGCTGCGGGGGGCGCTGGAATATATGTCAGCATGAAGTTTTTTACAAAAAAACAGAGCTGCGGTTCAAGCCTGTCAGCTTCCCACAGCTCCGTTTTAATTGCGTTCAAACTATTCTGGAACTATCAGAAATCGTCGTCGTCTTCATCTAAATCATCATCAAAGTCGTCAAAATCATCGTCATCTTCATAGAACGCATCGTCGTCATACACATCATCATCGTATTCGTCTTCGTCATCCAGATAACCGAATTCATCATCTTCCAGTTCGTCGATATCGTCGTAACCTTCTTCGTCCCCCAGATAACCACCGCCAGCGGAGAGCAAAGCTCCACATTCCGGACAGCATCCATCTTCGGCTTCGATCTCACGTTCTGAAACTTCGGCCATGCAATAACGGCAAATAGTCATAACTTTTCTCCTGATTTTACTCAATCGTAATTCGCTTAACTTTGAGCAATATAGCCAATAAAAGCGATTTGTCAAATCTTTTTGTGCTTTTTTTTATGATTTTATAGTGCAAAAACTCTGTCAAGTGCCGTTGAATGTTACTTTTGACGGCCAATCAGCTCCTGCGCAACGCGCACGCACATCATAGCATCGGCAGCATAAGCTGCGTTGATTTCCCGGGCAAAAGCTGCATCGACCACGGCTCCGCCAACGATAAAATCAGCCTGCAAATTCCGTTCCTGCGCCAAAGCTATGACTTTGGGCATTTCGCTCATAGTCGTAGTCATCAGGGCCGAAAGACCGATCAAACGGCAATTTTCAGCCAGCGCCCGTTCCACGATACACTCCGCAGCAACGTCCTTGCCCAGATCAATGACTTCAAATCCATTGTTGCGCAGCATCAAGGCGGTGATATTTTTGCCGATGTCGTGAATATCGCCCTTGACTGTAGCAATAATAAATTTTTCTTTGGGACCGCTGGAGCTGACTTCATCCTGCAGCGATGATTCCAAAATTTTTATCGCCTGCTGCAGAGCTTCGGCTCCGGCCAGCAGCTGCGGCAGAAAATACTCTTTGCTTTCAAATTTCTTACCAACTTCGGCGATTGCAGTCAGCAAATAATCATCCAGCAGCTTACGGGGCGCAGTTGCCCCGGCAGAAAGCACCTCCGCCACCGCCTTGACTGCGGCTGCAGCATCGCCGTGCAAAATAGCCCGATAACACTTTTCTTCGGCCGCAAGCTGATTGCTTTCGCCGGCAGCTGCCGGTACTGTTTGAGCATTGCTCTGACTGGCTAAATAGCTGCGCATATCCGGATCATGCCCGTTGACCGCTTCGGCCGCTTTGATCGTGGCCATAAAATCGCTGTTCATCGGATTGGCAATGGCCATATTAAGTCCCCGGCTCATGGCCATGGTCAGAAAAGTCCGGTTGATCAGCATCCGGTTGGGCAACCCGAAACTGATATTGGATAAACCGCAAACCGTATTCACTTTAAGCGTATTGTGACAATAACTCATAAAATCCAAAGCCGCATTCCCCGCAGCCGGTGCGGCCGAAATCGCCATGATCAACGCATCGACTGCCACATCAGATAACGCATAACCGTAACGTGCGACCTCATTCAGCAATTTTTCCAGCACAGCGATCCGCCCGGCGCAATCCTCCGGCAAACCGTCATCCGACAGCGGCAGCAATATAAGCATGGCGCCGTAACGGGCAGCGATCGGCAGAACTTTTTCGATCCGTTCTTTTTCCCAGGATATGGAATTGAGCAGCGCCCGACCGGGATATACCCGCAAGGCGGCTTCCACCACCTCCGGCGAAGTTGAATCTATGCACAAAGGCGTATCCACTGCCCGTACCGTCTGCAGAACCACCTTGCGCATCAAAGCTTTTTCATCCACGCCGGACAACCCCATATTGACATCCAGAACCTGCGCTCCCGCCGATTGCTGTTCCAAAGCAAACTGCAGCGCCATTGTCGTGGAATCGCTGCGCAGCTCCGCCTGCAAAGCTTTTTTGCCGGTGGGATTGATGCGTTCGCCGATCACCGTAAAATTTCCATCATAGCGCATAGCGTGAACTTTGCGGTTGCTGGAAATCACCCCGGCGGCACTGCCACGCTGCAGCTGCCAGGATTTCTGTTGGCGCACTGCGGCGGCCGCTGCGGCAATATGTTGCGGCGTAGTTCCACAGCATCCGCCCAGCAGATTCACAGCGCTATCCAGCAGTTGCGGAACATATTCAGCAAACATTTTATCGTTCATATTAAAAACGGTTTTGCCATCTTTGAGCATCGGCAGACCGGCGTTGGGCTTGGCGATCAACGGTATCTGCGCATATTGTTTGATGGAGCTTAAAAGTTTGGCCATATCCGCCGGACCGGTGGAGCAGTTGCAGCCAAACGCATCGGCACCCAAGCTCTGCAAAGTCACCAACGCAGCTTCCGGCGTGCAGCCGGTCAGAGTGCGCTGAGAGCTGTCAAAAGTCAAAGTCACCATCACCGGTGCATCGGGCGCAACTTCCCGCACAGCGATCAAGGCGGCCCGGGCTTCCTGCAGATCCATCATTGTTTCAATCACAAAACCATCCACATCGGCAGCGGCCAGTGCTTCGGCCTGATGCTTGAAGATACTCACAGCATCTTCAAAAGCCAGCTCGCCGGATGGTTCCACAAATTTGCCGGTCGGAGCCATATCGCCAAAAACCCGCACCCCCAGATGCCGTACAGCTTGAATGGAAATTTCGGCCAGACGTTTATTTAGCTCAAAGGCCCGGTCAGCCAGGCCGAACTCGGCAAGTTTGATTTCGTTGCCGCCAAAAGTCGGCGTGTAAACAATATCGCTGCCGGCGGAGGCGTAAGCCTGCTGCACGAGTGTGATCGCTTCCGGATGTTCAGACACCCACAACTCCGGCGCCACTCCGGAAGGCATCCCCTGTTTGATCAACTCTGTACCGGTGGCTCCGTCCAGGATCCGGACAGCTTCGCTGCACCACTGGCGGAATTCATTTCTTGTCATCATAAGCTCTACTCCATATTCTGAACATTGATTTGTTTTACTCTGGCAAAAGCGGTCACGGATTTTTCGGGCTGCATGATACAGCTTTCGCTCAAACTCATGCCCAAATCGTGCAGTTCCAACAGCTCAAACACCCGCTGCTGATGCTGCAAATCCACCTGACCGTAACCAATGGAAAAACGCCGGTGAGCAAGTTCCAAGCCATATCGCCGCAAACTCTGCGCTGCTATCTGCTGCAAATTTGCCAACGCCTGATCTGCACATTCACTGCCTACAGCATCGTAGACCACACTGGTGGTCAAATCATCGCCGGACGACTTTATCCAATCAGCGATCCCGCTGCCGATAGTGACCGCCCCCAGCCACAAAAAATCCGCTCCGGCGGCAAATTGGGCAAAAGCCTCGCTGAAAATCTGCCAGCTGCCATCCAATAATGTGAGCTGCTCAGAACAGACTTTTACCGGCAGCAGCCGCCAACGCCCCCGGGGACGGCACAACGATTCAGCCTGCAGCATCGCCATTTTCAGCTGCACTTCCATCGCCGGAGTGATCCGGCTCAAAAAGCGGTTGCGCCCCAGCCGTGACCAGACCGCAGCTTCCGGCAGAGCCGAAACCAGCGGATCGATTGTTGTACATTTAAAAAACTTTTCCATAAGATAATATACAACTCTTTGCAGAAATCTGCAACAAAACATTTGTTACTATTGCAAAACAATATTATATTATAGTATAGTGCATCTCATTCAACACGGCAGCCAAGGATAAATAAATTGAGTCAGATCAGCGAAAATAAACGCAGTATCCTGCGGGGCTCATTCGGTTCCGCTGCGGCAACTTTGCTGGCCCGTATTCTGGGCTTGTTCCGGGTGATCCTCGAAGCCCGGGTGCTGGGCGGAGCAGCGTTGGCCACCAGCTGGCAGCTGGCGTTTTTGATTCCTAATTTATTCCGGCGGCTGTTCGGCGAAGGAGCTTTGTCGCAGGCGTTGATCCCCATGCTGTCGCACACTGAAGCCGAAAAAGGTCTTAACGAAGTCCGCCGCCAGCTGGCACTGGTGCTGGCCGTGCTGACCGGGCTGCTGACTGTTATTACCATAATTGTCAGTATCATCGGTTTTTTAATCGGCAACTGTTGCCAGGTACCTGACTATGTAAAAAATGCCATGCAGATCCTGCCGCTTTTGATGCCATACGCCATATTTATCTGCCTGGTCGGCGTCATGACGGCGGTGGTGAATACCCGCAAGGTCTTTTTTCTGGCCTCGCTCAACGCCTTGATCCTGAACATTGTTTTGATTGGCTTGCTCTGGGCGGGGCAATACATAAGCTTTCAAAACAATCGCTCTATCCTGCTGCTGCTGACAGTTGGAGTGGTTGTTTCCGGAGCGCTGCAGCTGCTCATGCTGGGGTGGCTGCTGAAAAAATATGGTGTTTTTCCGATTTTCCGGAGCGCTGAACGCCCGGCTAAAAGTATCTGCCAAGAACTTTACACGCTCACTTTGCCCGGCATGATCAGCGGCGGTGCCAGCCAGTTGAGCTTTTTAGTTGACCGCTCCATTGCCTGTTGGGTGGGCGCATACGCGGTTCCGGCTCTGAATTACACCGAGCGCCTGGTCTATCTGCCCATCGGGATCGTGGCGATCGCCCTGGGCAGCGTGCTGATGGCCGATATGTCCCGGGCGGCCGCCAATAAAAAATATGACGAAATGCTGGACGATATGACTTTGGGACTGCGTTATGTGTGGTTTTTCTGCGCCCCGCTGGCTATATTTATGATCGCCTACCGGGAACCGTTGATCCGGCTGCTTTTTATGGGCGGAAAGTTCACCGAAGTCAATGTGCAGGCGACTGCTTCGGCACTCTTTTTCTACGCAATGGGGATACCTGCATTTTGTGCGGCAAAAGTCATATTGCCGGCTTTTTACGCCCGCAAAAAAATGAATACGCCGCTGAAAATATCCCTGACGTGCATTGTTTTAAATATACCTTTAAGTATATTGCTGATGTTTCCGCTCCGGCAGGGCGGAATTGCCCTGGCTACCGTTATCAGCCAGATGCTCAACAATTTTTTGCTGCTCTATACCCTGCGCCGGGAAAACTTTTCGCCGGATTACCGGCAAATAGCCTGCACCATGATCCGCTCAGTAAGCTGGGCGGCAGCCGGTGTGCTGCCAATTATTTGTGCGCCGCAAGCGCTCCGACAGCTGCTGCCCAATGACCTCTTGCTTACGGTGGGGGGAGTAATCTTTTTTGGCGTGATATATCTTGCGGGTTCGATCCTCACCCGGGCACCGGAACCCCGTGAATTTTATTCCAGCATCAAATCCAGAAAAAAGGAGTGTTGAATATGTTTGGTTTTTACCGTTTGGCGGCTGCCACGCCGCGAGTTTATTTAGCTGATGTGCAAGCCAACACTCAGGAAATAATCCGCCTTTATAACGAAGCTGCCGATAACTGCGCAGCTGTGGTGCTCTTTCCCGAGTTGTGCATAACCGGATACACTATTGGTGATCTGGTATTTCAAAATGCTTTACTGCAAAATGCCCAACTGGCAGCCAGCTCCATCGCCCGGGCCACGGCCGGAAAATCCACCATTGCTATAGTCAGTCTGCCGCTGCTTTATTGCGGCAAACTTTACAATACAGCTTTGATCATGCAAAACGGTACCATCGTTGGGGCTGTACCCAAACAGCAGCTGGCCAACTATCGGGAATTCAGCGAAAAACGCTGCTTTGCCTCAGGTCGGGAAGTAACAGGTGCCAGCATAAAAATCGACGGCTGTACGGTGCCTTTCGGCAGCAAGATGGTCTTTGATGACAACAACGGTTTTATCTTCGGCGTGGAAATCTGCGAAGACCTCTGGAGTGTGACTCCGCCATCCAACGAACTGGCGCAAAACGGCGCACTGGTCATCTTCAACCCTGCCTGCTGTACAGAATACGCCAACAAAGCTGCGTTCCGGCTGGAGCTGATAAAAATGCAAAGCGCCAAACTCAATGCCGCTTATGTTTTCAGCAGCGCCGGAGCGGGCGAATCCACCGGCGATGCGGTCTATGCCGGAGATGCGATCATTGCCGAAAATGGCCGACTCGCCTGCCGGGGAGAACGTTTTCTGCGCCGCAGCCAACTGATCTATGCCGATGTGGATGTGGAAGCGCTTGGTTCCATACGCCGCACCGATACCAGCTTTTTTGATCCGGTGCCAACCGGTTCAGCCGTTCAAAGCGTATCCATCGCCGCCGTGCAGCAATCGCCGGATTGGCGCTATGCTAAAATCAACCCGGCGCCGCTGTTGCCTGACGAGGAAAATTCGCTGACTGAATGTATGGATATATTCAACATCCAGATCGCCGGGCTGGCTCAGCGTTTTGAGCATACCCACGCCCGCAGCATGGTCATCGGCGTATCCGGCGGACTGGATTCCACGCTGGCGCTGCTGGCGGCCAGCGAATGTACAAAACTGCTGGATTTGCCGCCGGATACTGTCAAAGCCTACACCATGCCGGGATTCGGTACGACCAGCCACACCCGCAGCAACAGCGAAAAACTTTGCGATGCGCTGGGTATTCCGGTCAAAACCATCGATATAACTCCGGCCTGCCGCCAGCATTTTGCCGATATTGAACACGATCCGGCGGAGCTGACCAACACCTACGAAAATGTTCAGGCCCGGGAACGTACGCAAATACTTATGGATATAGCCAATAAAACCGGCGGCATGGTCATCGGTACCGGAGATCTCTCTGAAGCAGCTTTAGGCTGGTGTACCTACAACGGCGATCACATGTCTATGTATGCGGTCAATAGTTCCATACCCAAAACCTTGATCCGGCGAATGATCAAACACCTTGTTGAGCTCCGGGGCGGAGTTTTGGCGGAAGTTTTGCAAAGTATTCTCGATACGCCGGTAAGTCCGGAGCTGCTGCCGCCGGATAAAAGCGGCGCCATCGAGCAGAAAACTGAAGATATCATCGGCCCTTACGAACTGCACGATTTCTTTATTTACCACTTTGTCAAACTCAACAGCGCTCCGGATAAAATCGCCGCCATGGCCGCAGAAGCCTGGAAAGATGTCTATACGCCAGATACGGTAAAAAGGACTTTGAGTATATTCCTGAAACGTTTTTTCCAGCAGCAATTCAAACGCTCATGTGTGCCCGATGGCCCGCAGGCTTCCGGCATATCCCTGTCGCCCCGGGGGGCATGGCGTATGCCCTCAGATGCCTCCGGTGCGCTCTGGCTGCAGCAGCTTGATCAAGCCTGACGCAAACGCCGTTCCCGGGGCTGGTTGGTAAAGTAAGATGCCGCCGGCCCCTTGCTGGCGACCCGATCCCGGAAAGCGTAAAACTCATCCAGCGAATCCAGCCGGGAAGCCTGGTTCTTGCTCTCGCCGCCAAAGCCGCGGCCGCGCAGATAGTCCAATATCAATTTGCGCGAAAGGGTCATACCCCGCTTTTCGCCGTAATATTGCACCATTTCTTCAATATGCTGTGTCATTTCAGCCGCCCATTCCTGCACGCTGGGCGGCACAAATGCTGAACCTTCAGCGATTTCCCGGAAAAGCCACGGATTACCCATCATCCCCCGGGCAACCATCACGGCAGCGCAATTGCTCCGGCGGCGCAAATCTTCCGCATCATAATGCGACATGATCCCACCGTTGGCAATGATTTGCGTATCAGGAACAGCCTGCACGCAACGGGCAATGATATCGCCGAAAACTTCTCCGGAATAGAACCTGCTCATGATCCGCCCATGAACAGTTATCGCCCGGGCCCCCAATTCCGCCAGACCGCATACCAGATCCAGCGTAGGCTGCGGATCACATTCATCCAATATGCGGATCTTGGCAGTGATGGGGAAACGGGTACGCTGAGCCAGCAGCGCAAAACACTCCAACGCTTTTTTCACATCCCGACCTAAAGCTGCACCGGCATGTTTTTTGGCAACTTTGGGCACCGGACAGCCTAAATTGAAGTCAAAAACATCAAATTCATGTTCGTTGATCGCATCAACTGCTATGCGCAGATGCTCCAAATCGCCGCCCACCAGCTGTACGGCCAGAAACTCCTCATCTTCGCCCCGGCGCAGCAATTCCGCTGAATTATCGTTGCTGTAAGCAATGCTGGCGGCATCGACCATTTCGGTAAAACAATAGAAACAACCCTGCCGGCGAAGACTCCGCCGGTAGGGTAGATCGGTGTAGCCGGAAAGCGGTGCCGCCAGCACCGCATTCCCGGGATAAATGTGCTTTTTCTGCAACATCAATGATTCGTTAAATACCAGCCAGGGTGGATTTGTAGGAATCGACCATTTCGCTGAGTTTGATCACCACGTCGCTGCCGTTGCCGCTGAACTTGACCGTGTCGCCATCGGTCACGCTGCCGACCCGGGCAAAAGGTACGCCCTTGAGCAATGCGGCGATTTCGTCACGTTTTTCCGGCGCTGCCGTCATGATAAAACGGCTGTTGCTTTCCGAAAACAGCAGTTCAGCCGTGCACAAGCCGCCGCTCTGGGGAATGCTGCCCAATTCAATATTCAGCCCCAACCGGCCGGCCATCGCCACCTTGGCAAAGCCCACGCCCAAACCGCCGAATCCGGGAGTATGCAAGCTGTGCGCAAGTTTCCTGCCGGTCAGTTCAGCGATCTTGGCATACATATTCAACGCCAGACCGATATCCAGCTTGGGCACCTTGTTACCGGTGTAGCCGAGCATGGCCAGATATTCACTGCCGCCGGTCTCATCTTTGGTCATACCAATGACGTAGACATCATCTCCGGCGACTTTGGCATCCAGCGTCACCGCCAGGCGGATGTCATCCATCTTGGCGATCACACTGAACAGCACCGACGGCGGGATAGAAATCTTTTTGCCGCCCCGGGTGGAGTCGTTTTTCATCGAATCCTTACCGGAGATGCACGGCACTTTGAACGCCTTGGTGCAGTCGTACAACGCCTGATTGGCCCGCACCAGCTGAGCGAGTTTGTATTCGCCATCAGGAGTCTTTTCGCTCTGCACCGGATCCGGCCAGCAGAAGTTGTCCAACCCGGCCATGTGACCCAGTTTGCCGCCCACTGCCAGCACCCGGCGGATCGCCAGGTCGATGCTGGAAGCCATCATATCGTATGTATCGATATCGCTGTAACGCGGCAGCATTGCCGCCGACAAAATGATACCTTCGGTACTCAAAGGTTCGATCATCGTGACCGTAGCATCAGAAATCACATCCCGGCACTTGCCGATAAAGGGTTTGATCACGCTCAAACCTTTAACTTCGTGGTCATACTGGCGGGCCTTGAATTCATCGGAAGTAATATTGAGCCGACTCAGCATCGCCGGCAGATCCTTGCTCAGATCACGCTGATTGAGGTCAGAGGGCTCTTCCCATTCCGGCTTCTGCCAGCTGGCTTTGAGCGTCAGACGGGGCAAGCCCTGATGCATAAATTCAATATCCAGCAACGCCACCGTTTTGCCGTCATAGAGAATGTGGAATTTGCCGTCATCGGTAAATTCGCCCAGCACCGTAACTTCCACATCCCGTTCGGCAGCCAGTTTCTTGAATTCTTCAATATGTTCCGGCGGAACAGCATAGCTCATGCGTTCCTGCGCTTCGGACACCAATATTTCCCACGGAGCCAACCCGGCATATTTCAGCGGAGCCAACGCCAGATCCATCCGGCAGCCGCCGCAGATTTCGGCCATTTCGCCCACGCTGGAGCTCAAACCACCGGCTCCGTTGTCGGTAATAAAGCGGTAAAGTCCGCGGTTGCGGGCTTCAAAAGTGAAGTCGCCAAGTTTTTTCTGCGTGATGGGGTCGCCGATCTGCACTGCCTGCACCGGAGAATCCTGATGCAATTCTTCGCTGGAGAAAGTTGCACCGTGAATACCATCTTTACCGATGCGGCCGCCGCCCATGACGATCAAGTCGCCCGGCTTGATGGATTTATCGGCCCCACGCACGCCGTTGATGGTTTTGGGCAGCACGCCCACGGTTCCGCAATAGACCAGCGGTTTGCCCAGATAACGTTCGTCAAAGTATTCCCAGCCGTAGCCGTAAGGAATACCGGACTGATTGCCGCCGTCGATCACACCCTGATGCACACCGTCACGCAAACGGCGGGGATGCAGCAAGCCTTCCGGCACGTCCTTATCTTCTGTAAACGGCGAACCGAGGCAGTAACCCCAGACGTTGATCAGAAGTTCAGCGCCCTGCCCCGTACCCATCGGGTCACGGTTCACACCTACAATACCGGTCATGGCACCGCCGTAGGGATCCAATGCCGAAGGACTGTTGTGAGTTTCCACCTTGTAGCAGATATCCACTTTGTCGTTGAAGGTAATCACCCCGGCGTTGTCGCTGAAAACCGACACCAGAAAATCCACTTCGTCGGCAATTTCCTTAGTGGACTTCTTGATAAAGCTCTTGTAGCAGCTGTCCACAGTGATGCATTCGCCGCTTTCCAGATCTTTGTAATCGATGATGGCGCTGAAGATCTTGTGCTTGCAGTGTTCGCTCCAGGTCTGCGCCAGCACTTCCAATTCCACGTCAGTGGGATTGGCACTCAAACCGTATTCGGCACGGCCTTCAGCGACCCGGAAGTAACCCTGGATGGCCTTCATTTCTTCCAGCGTCAAAGCCAGCGTACCTTTTTTGCTCAATTCAACAAGTTCATCGTCACTGACTTCCAGATTGTATTCCTTGACCGGCACACTGCCGACGGCATTGATTTTGGGCATATTCAGCGGAATTTCGCCATCCAAATCAGCCGCCGTAAAGATCTTGACCGTCTGAATAAGTTCGTTGGCCAGCAATTTGCGGGCAAGCGTATCCACTGCTTCGGCCGTCAGATTTGCACCGTAAAGCAGATATTCCACTGAGCTGTACACATCTTCATCCTTGCCCAACTTGCGGCCAATGATGTCGGCAACTGCTTCCCGGGCGGTACGGCCCACGTTGTCAGTAACACCGGGCTTGTAGCCCACGACCACCAGAAAACGGCATCCGTTATCTTCGCTGGTCAAAGCTTTGCCGCCGACCCGGCTGGTCTGCAGCACCGGATTGGTCAGATATTCGGCAATGCGAGCTGCTTCAGCTGCTGTGATTTCCGCAGAAACCGTATACACGTCGCGGGTGCGTACATTTTCCAGCTGGATCTTCAAAAAATCGTTGATCTGCTTTTTGACTTTTTCGCCACGGGCATCGTGCCACTGGCGGCGGGGGGCTACTTCAATGCGGTAATTCATATATTTTCTCCTCCAACCAGATTATTTACCACAACATTTCTTATATTTTTTGCCGCTGCCGCAGGGACAGGGATCGTTGGCTCCGATTTTGGGGTGCATCCGCACCGCCGGCTGCAAAATCACCGGTTCGGCAGCTTCCGGCGCAATACTGAAATTATCGCCGGCAGATTCAAAACCACTGCCGTTCACAGTAATTGACTGCGCCTGTTCCTGCTGCATTTTGAGCTGCATCTGCGCTTGCAGCACCGCCAGAAGTTCTTCCGGCAGTTCGCCGCCGGAAAATTGCTGCGGCATCGCTGCATACATATCTTCCAAATCGCTCAGCGTGGTGATCGTGACCCGGAACATATTTTCGGCAACTTTTTTCCGGATGGCTCGCATCATGATCTCAAAGATGGTGAACGCTTCGTTTTTATATTCAACCAGCGGATCTTTCTGCGCATAAGTTCTGAGGTAGATACTCGAACGCAGCTGATCCATCGTGTACAAATGCTCCTGCCAGAGCTGATCGATGGCATCCAGCACGGTGTGACGTTCCAGCCAGATAAGCTGATCAGCATCCAGATGACTGTTGCGCACTTTGTATGCTTCACCGATCTTATCGGCGATCTGAATGGTCAACGCTTCCGCATCGGTCACTTCATTTTTAGTCACTCCGGCAGTCAATTCTTCGCGCTTGAACTCAATGGGGAAAGTCTGATTGAGTTTATAGATCAAGCGTTCCCAGTTGAAATTGCCGGCATCATTTTTCTGCGCCTTTTCGCTGGGGGTGGCGGCACTTTCGATTTCATCAAGCACCATATCTTCCACCAGCTTCATAAGCACATCGCCGGGGTGATCGCTGAACAGTGTTTCCTTGCGCAAACCGTAAATAATTTCGCGCTGTTTATTCATCACATCGTCAAATTCCAGCGTCCGCTTACGGATGGAAAAGTGCTGCTGTTCCACCCGCCGCTGCGCTGTTTCGATCGAACGGTTCAGGAACGGATGCTGCAGTTCTTCACCTTCCTCGATACCAAACCGCTCAAAAATCTTAACGATACGGTCAGATCCAAAAAGACGCATCAGATTATCTTCCAGCGACACATAGAACTTGGACGAGCCCGGATCCCCCTGACGGGAGCAGCGGCCCCGCAGCTGGCGGTCGATACGCCGGGAATCATGCCGTGAACTGCCGATAACATGCAGCCCGCCCAATTCGGTAACGCCTTCACCCAACTTGATGTCGGTACCACGGCCTGCCATATTGGTAGCTACTGTAATAGCTCCCCGCTGACCGGCATTGGCCACGATTTCGGCTTCTGACTGGTGATTTTTGGCATTCAACACATGGTGCGGCAGATTTTTCCGCTTGAGCATCCGGCTGAGGATCTCGCTGTCTTCTACAGAAATAGTCCCCAGCAGCACCGGCTGACCTGCGGCATGACGTTCTTCCACATCTTCCACAATAGCATTGAACTTTTCCCGTTTGGTTTTGAATATGGAGTCGTTGCCGTCCTTGCGGATGCAGGGCTTATTGGTGGGAATAACCGTAACATCAAGCTTGTAGATCTGATGAAATTCGTTGGCTTCGGTTTCCGCCGTACCGGTCATACCCGAAAGTTTATCGTACAAACGGAAGTAGTTCTGGATGGTGATCGTAGCCATGGTCTGGGTTTCTTTTTCGATCGCCACATTTTCCTTGGCTTCCAGCGCCTGATGCAAGCCATCGCTGAAACGGCGTCCCGGCATCAAACGGCCGGTATGTTCATCCACGATCAATACTTTGCCTTCCTGCACCACATAATGCACATCTTTTTCAAAGAGGCAATAGGCTTTCAGCAATTGCGAAAGGTTGTGCAGACGTTCACTCTTGGCTGCATAATCATCCTGAAACTTCTGCTTGGCTTCCACCCGCTTCTCTTCCGAAAGCGTTTCGTCATTTTCTATATTGTGTATGCCCTGCAGCAGATCGGGCAGCACGAAGGCATCCGGATTATCCGGCGCCACGGCGTTGCGGCCCTTTTCGGTAAGATCCGCTTCGTGGGTCTTTTCGTCGATAGTAAAGTAAAGTACGCCCTGCACTTCCTGCAGCATCCCGCGGTTGTTATCGCTGCGGACAAAGGCTTCGAGTTTTTCCAACTCTTTGAGCAGATCACCGTTTTCCAGCACATGCAGCAGCTGCTTGTGCGTAGGCATACCGAATCTGACCTGCAAAAGCTTGGTCACCGCCTCAGTGCGCTCATCGCCGGATGCACCATTATCCAATGCTTCCCGGGCTTCCCGGATCAACCGGGAGCAGAGCAGATTCTGCTTGCTGTACACATCGGCCACCAGCGGACGGATCTCCTGAAACTGCTCCTGATTGGACATCGGCACCGGACCGGAAATGATCAGCGGAGTACGGGCTTCGTCGATCAAAATACTGTCGATTTCGTCCACGATGGCGTAAAAGTGATCGCGCTGAACCAGCTGCGCAGCGTCAACCGCCATGCCCATATCCCGCAGATAATCAAAACCGAACTCGCTGTTGGTTCCGTAAGTAATATCACATGCATACTGTTCGCGGCGCATATCCGGCGGCATCATATTCTGCAGACAGCCGACCGAAAGGCCCAAAAAGTTATAAATTGCGCCCATCCACTCCGAGTCACGGCGGGCCAGATAATCGTTGACCGTTACCAGCTGACAATTTCTTCCAGTCAAAGCATTAAGATAAAGCGGCATGGTCGCCACCAGAGTTTTGCCTTCCCCGGTAGCCATTTCGGCGATCCCGCCCCGATGCAGCGCAATGGCCCCCATGATCTGCACGTCAAAGGGAATCATATTCCAGACCAGAGTCTGATCGCACACGGTAACACTCTTGCCGCACAATCTGCGGCAGGCATTCTTGACCACGGCAAAAGCTTCGCACATCAAACTATCCACCGTTGCCCCGTTGGCAAGGCGTTGGCGAAACTCGGCAGTCTTGGCCTGCAGCTGCTCATCGCTGAGCTGCTGCAGCTCAACTTCGATCCGGTTGATCCTGGCGACCAGCGGCAACATGCGGCGAACATCCCGCTGGCTTTTGGTGCCAAAAATCATCTTCAACAAGGTTGTCAGCATAAATTTTCCTGTGTTTGCTCAAAAAAACCCATACCGTCCGGCAGATATTCACACTGCCAAGACGGTCATAACAGGTCTTCTTGATCTATTTTTTTACTATTTGCTCAGCATCGGTATCCGATCCAGATATTTTACAGCGCATCACAAGCATCATTTTCACCTGAACGTCAGCTGCTGTCATACGCTTCAGACGCTATCGCCGGTCAACGGAACGTATCCGGTGAGGAAGGCTCTATGCGCAAATGAAAATCCACTTTACGGTCGCCGAACTCAAGCGTTATAAGCGTATTGAGACGGGTCAGCAGCAACACATAAGGTATCTTTACCTCTTTAGCTCCTGCTACCGTGACCGCCACGGAACTGTCTCCTAAAATATCCTCTGCTTCCCGGATCGCCGCCACCAGCTTCATCATTCTGACCAGCTTGTTCCTCAGCGTTTCATCCAGCTGATAAGCCCGATGACATTTGGGACATACCGCCTGAAACTCCGGATCGCAAACTTCGGCCAGATTGAACTTGACTACGCCGTCGCAATTGCCGCTGTCCAGACACTTAAAGTCGATTTGCGCTTTGGCTCCCAGCGTGTTAGCTTGCTCCATAACCAATCCCGTTCCTTATACTCAATCCTGCAGCAAAGCTAGGATCTGCTGGGGTTTGGCCTGATTTTCCAGGATCTGCGCAATCAAATCGGCGTTGCGCATCTTGCTGGATACGCTGCTGAGCAAGCCAAGATATCCTTCCTGATCGGCATCATCAGCGGCGATAAAGACAATCACCCGCACCGGTTCGCCATCCTGAGTTTCGTAATCGCTGATCGGATTGGCGCAAACACCAATCAGAATCACCGGGTTATCCATGCGTTCGACCCGGATGTGGGGCAAACCAAGCCCCTGACCAACACCGGTAGGCATCATATTTTCGCGTTTCCAAACCAATCTCGATACCACATCACGATCCAGGTGGGCCAAATCAGCAACCCGGGCCACCAGCTGGTCAAAAGCGGTCTTCTTGTCTTCAGCGTGAATAACCACCACAGAATCCTTGGTCAGAAACTTTCCAAATGCGATCTTTTCCATAATACTCTAACTCTCTTTTTTATGTTATGTGTGTATTTATACTTAATTTAAACGTTTGTGCAATTTTTTCAAGCCTGATAACATTTTTTTTTCAGAAAACTTACCACCAAATACTGCCGCTGGCCATATCCCGATAGAGAACCATGCGTTCTTCGCTCTTCAAAAGCGGTTCTTCCAGCTCTTCAAGTGCTGCACATTCTCCTGCGAGATACTCTTTGATCCGGCGGGAGGCTTCCTGCAGCCGTTCTTTCTGACCGCCCATACGGTGCTGCATAGTTTCCAAACCGAACACCTTGCCGCAAGCCAGCCACTGTTTGCGGAACTCCTGCATGACTTCCTCAAAAAGTCCGGTCAATTCCACAATGTTTTTATCTGCCAGCAGCTGTAAAGCAGCTTTATCGCCGGCAGCATAGGCTTCCAGCAGCTGCATCCGGCAGGACAATTTGTCGCGCAGATATCTGGCCAGCAGCCAACCATATTTGAGATTACCGCCGCCGCAATCATCCTTATGCGGCTCCAGCTGACAGACTATATTCTGCAAATCGCTCAGCATTTTGCCGGGCAAAGTTTTATCAATAGTCAGCATATTGCGGTACCCCAAACCTTGCAGCAAATCATCCCAGAAAATCGCCAGATCGGAGTTATGATTTC
This sequence comes from Lentisphaerota bacterium, assembly GCA_015061575.1. Lineage (GTDB taxonomy): Bacteria > Verrucomicrobiota > Lentisphaeria > Victivallales > Victivallaceae > SIG78. Next base: position 33,120 of record SUWF01000010.1, on the reverse strand, counting down.
TCGGCAGCTCATGATCCGGCCCGGACTGCCGGGTGACCCGGTGCATCAAACCTGGCAGGCGGTTGATTCGGTAATCACTGCCGGTCAAACCTTTATAACGTTGCGAAGTGACATCTTCATCATCCACACCATAGGCCAGATCCGATGCTTCAGTCAAACCTGTCCAAGCTGAATCCCAATGGCAGATCGCCCCGTCATCACCCCACATGGTGAAAAATATCTCTTTGAGTTTCCGGTTCCGGCACCCGTTGATGCAGGCCCGGTTGGCGATCCCGCTGAGTACATGATCGTACCAGAGGCGGCTCCATATCCACAGACCTGCCCCCATCAGCGGTTCACCGCTCAACTCCCGGTGCATTTCAATAAACTTTTCGTAAAAATCCTGCTGATAATTGTAGTAATCCCAGTAGACCAGCTGCACATCTTCAGGTATGGCAGCACGCACATCGGCAGGAATGTTGCTGTCGAGTGCATAATATTCCCGCCGGGAATTGCCCAACCGGAAAAACATATCACTCCAGATCATCGGCTTGAGTCCCCGTTCCACACACGCTTTGGTCACGGCGTTGAGGTGCATGGTAAAAAGCTCAAACTGCGGCGTAAAACCTTTTTCATCCAGATATTTGCCCCGACCGAGATTGTGCGTTTCATCCATACCTACATGGATACGGCGACTGCGCAGATTTTGGCTCCAGAAATCCAGCATCTTGCCGATCAGCTGATGCGTTTCAGGTACATCCACGCGCAATTCACCGACCGTATCTGTAACTTTGCTGTAAGCGCCCGACCAGCGCAGCACCTGATCCATGTGCCCCAGCGTCTGAATACATCCGATAAGTTCCACGCCCACAGCGGCAGCCGCATCGTCCATCAAACGGATCTCCTCGGCAGAGTAACGGCCGCGCATCACGCCGAACGCCGGTTCGTCTGGTAATTCATAAGTATCTTCACAATAAAGCAATACCGTATTAAAACCCAATATCGCCAGCCGCCGGAATATCTTGATCATGGCATCGGTTTTAAATACCAGATTGCGGGAAAGATCCACCATGATCCCCAGCATGGTAAAAGGCGTGCTTTGCCGTCCGGCAATTCCGCTGATGGCACTGCCCACACCACGCAATGCAGCATTGAGGGTATTGTAACGGATTATTGCACCTTCGGCAGTATATTCGACTTCGCTTGTCACTTCATCGGCATTGATTGCTTCAAACACCAGTTTTTTGGCGGTGGAATCATTGCAGTCCAGATCCCACAATTCCCGCAAAGAATCCAATGCACAATTTATGTTTCCGGGCGTATTCTGCCGATCCCACGTCCACTTATTGCTGCTTGCCATAGTAAACTTCCTGTAACATTACTCAAATAACATCAAAGTTTTTTGCCTTTACTCATCAACGCTGCCCGCACAGTATTGCGCATAAGCATGGCAATGGTCATGGGACCGACTCCGCCGGGAACCGGCGTAATCGCCGAAGCCAACGGTGCCACTCCGGCGTAATCCACATCGCCGACCAGCCGGTTGCCGGACTTTTTGGTGGCATCCGGAATGCGGTTGATGCCCACATCGATCACCACGGCTCCGGGCTTGACCATATCAGCTTTAACAAATTCGCTCTTGCCGATAGCGGCGATCAATATATCAGCCTGCCGGGTGTAACTGGGCAGATCGACCGTTGCCGAATGCACACAAGTAACGGTAGCATTGGCTCCGGCAGCTTTCTGCACCAAAAGTGCCATCAGCGGTTTGCCGACAATGTTGCTGCGGCCGATGACCACCACATGCTTGCCGGCGGGGTCAATGTTGTAATATTCCAATATTTTCAAAACCCCGTAAGGCGTACAGGGGAAAAATCCATCCGTCTTGCCAATCAGCATCTTGCCGACGTTGAGCGCATGGAAGCAATCTACGTCCTTACCGGGATCGATCGCTGCAATCACTTTTTCTTCATCGATTTGCGGCGGCGGCGGGGACTGCACGAGTATACCGTGGATGGTCGGATCATTGTTGAGCTTATCGATCAAAGCAAGCACTTCATCCATGGTGGCATCTTTATCCAGCAGAAACTTTTCGCTGCGCAAACCCAGTTCCACACACTTTTGCGCTTTGCTGTTGACATATACACAACTGGCCGGATCATCGCCGATAAGGATCACCGCCAACGCCGGAGCGATCCCGAACTCGGCAATAAACTCCTGCGCCATCGCTTGAGTTTCGGCATTTACGCTGGCGGCACACTCTTTACCGGAAAGTACTTTTGCTTCCATATCATTCTCCCGTATTTATATCTAAAACCTTGCAAATTTCATTCACCAATTCGGCCACTTCCACCATTCTGCCGGTACCGCCGGGGCCGCATGCCACATGGCCTTCGGCCGGGCCGATCAACTTTATATTGCGCTTGCGCAGCAATTCAGCATTGTCCTGCACTGCCGGATTCTGCCACATCGCCGGATTCATCGCCGGCGCCAGCATCAGCGGAGCCCGGTTGGCCAGCACGCAGGTGGAAAGCGCATCATCGGCAATACCGTGTGCGATCTTGCCCATCATATTGGCTGTGCAGGGCGCAATGACCATCAAATCGGCCAACTGCCCCAATTCCACATGCTCCGGACGCCAATCCTGCACTTCCCACAGCGAAGTGGTAACCGGCTGCCGGGAAAGTGTCTGAAAAGTCCGGGGTGTAACTAATTTGGTTGCCGCTTCGGTCATCACCACATGAACCACGATCCCCAGCTGAGTAAGCTTGCTGGTCAAATCGGCCGCTTTGTAGGCTGCGATCCCGCCGGTTACTCCCAGCACCACATGTTTGACATCACTCATTGCAGAAAATCCTCCGGCAGCCGATCAGTGCGCAATCCGGCGCTGCGGATGATCGCCGCCACATCGGCTACTGCTTTATCCAGCTGATCGTTGACCACCAGATAATTGTATTTGCGGAAAAAGCTCAATTCGTACTTGGCTTTGGCCAAACGCATTTCCACTTGTTCAGCGGAATCGCTGGCCCGGTCACGCAGCCGTTTTTCCAACACTGCAAACGAAGGCGGCGCCAGCAGAATAAATTCGCAAACCTTCTTCAGCAGCGGATTTTTTTCCGCCGCCGCCTGGATTTGTATAGCGCCCTGCACATCGATATCCAGAAAAACATCTTTGCCCGCCTGCACCCGTTCAATCACCTCGCTGGCCAGCGTACCGTAAATATTGTCAAAAACCCGGGCATATTCAATAAAATCCCCGTTGGCGATGCGTTTTTCAAACTCATCTTTGCTCAAATAGTAGTAATGCACGCCGTCGATTTCGCCCGGCCGGGGCTGACGGGTGGTACAGGATATGGAAAATTGCAATTCCGGAAACTGTTCGCGCACCTTGCCGCAGACAGTGGATTTGCCCACTCCACTGGGACCGGAAATTATCACAGCACTGCCAAGACGTTTTGCACTCATAATAAAATTTGCTCCTTGCTCGTAATAAGAGTTATTGCTCCACGTTTTTCAACATTTCAGCTCCGCCGGCGCACTCCTGCTGCCAATTCGGAAAATTCCACTTCAAAGGAAAATCCAGGCACTGCTGCGGCTTTACTTCCTGCAGCTGACAACTGGGCCCGGCGGGGGAATCGATCAGATAAGGGCAGCTTCCGTCAGGATTTTCCAGCAGCGACAATCCGCTGCGATCGGCTGTAAGACGGGTACAATCGGCAATAAAATCCCCGACCGGGATCTGCAGAAAATCTGCAATCGCATCCGCCTCGGCTGCGCTTATGCGCACATAACCCGGCCAGCGGCAGCAATTACCGCAACGCTTACACTCAAAAACCTTACTCATAACCACCAAAAAAACGGGGAGCAACCGGGGCCATCCCCGTTACTCCCCGGCATTCAACACCTGAAGCAGAAACGATCACTGAAAGTTTTCAAAGGTGAAATCATCATCTTTAATATCGATGAAGAGGAAACCCAGCGCAAAGTCGATCCATTCGATCGGATTGACAAAGACTTCGCCGGTGACCAGCAAACCGCCGCCGCCGCCGATCTGCCAGTAGTCACGGGCACCGCGCTGGAACGCATAGATCTGCTGATCCGGAGATGGTGTACCCAAAAAGCTTTCCCAATAACTCAGCACCAGACGGTTGGTCTTGAGCCGTTCGATATCTTCCTGCATAAAACCGGGCACCTGCCAATGCCAGCCATTCTGCAGCCCCCAGCCATACTGACGGTTGCAATCCTTGTAAAGCATGGCACTGGTACCGACGCTGAAACCACCGCCGATAAACCGGGTACACATCAATTCCAACTGCGCCTTGGGGCCAAAACCGATATTGACCGAAAAGAGGTCAAACAAATCGACCACCCGGTTCGGCACATAAAGCACCAATTTTTCCACCGTTTCGTTAGCCCGGGCGGTGGAAGCCACACTGAACAAGCTCAAAGCGACCAGCAATGCAAGCACGATCTTTTTCATTTTTCTGCCTTTCAAATTATGTTATTATTATTTATAATATACTTCTGCATTAAAACACGCTATAAACTAACCTCAAAAGTGCGTATATGCAAATAAAAAAAACGCTATTTTTTATTTTTTTTTGCATTTTCTGCAGTTTTGGCCCTTACATAGTAAGTTTCCAGCACTTCTGCCGGACAATCGGCCGCATTTTTTCCTTCTTCGCTCAACAGCTTTTCCATCGTCTGAAAACGTTCCACAAACTTGCGGCAGGCGCTGCGCAGCAGTTCATCGGCACTGGCCCGTTTCCGGAAGCGGGCCAGATTAACTGCCGTAAACAGCAGATCGCCCAACTCCTCGTCCACTGCGGCTTCGTCACCGGATGCCATTGCTTCGGTCAGTTCTTTATATTCCTCGCCGATCTTAGTCAGCACCCCGGCTTCATCGGCCCAGTCAAAGTTAACTTTGGCGGCTCTTTTCTGCACTTCTGTTGCCCGATCCAGCGCCGATAAGCTCAAAACGGGCTTTTCGTAAATACTCTGATATTCGGCGCCGCCTTTTTCCGCTTTTTTGGCTGCCTGCCAGATATTGAGCACATCTTCCACGTTTTCCGCTTTCTTGCTGCCGAAAACATGTTCATGCCGCCGCACCATTTTTTCGATGACATTCCCACAGACATCCTTCCAACCAAAACAGCCTTCCTCTTCAGCGACTACCGCCATAAAAACCACATTCATCAGCAGATCGCCCAACTCTTCGCAAAGATTGCTGCGATCATGCAGATCGATCGCCTCCAGCACCTCGGCACATTCGCCGGTCATGCTGGAACGCAGACTTTCGATCGTCTGCTTGCGATCCCACGGACAGCCGTAGGGCTTGCGCAGTTCCTTGACCAACAACGCCAAACCTTCGGCTGTAGCCGGAAATTCTGTAATACGTTCTTCCATTGCAACTCCTTAAAATAACTTCACGCTTATTTTCCGGCCGGAAATTTTACCTTACCAAGCATAAATCCGCCCAGCAAAAACGGTACGATCAGCATGACAATACCGTATTCACTGCGCTGCCACCACTGCGATGCTGCATAGACCAGTATCGGCCCCAACACCGTGGTAAACTTGCCGAAAATGTTATACACACCAAAAAATTCCGCCGCTTTCTCCGCCGGGATCAGCAACCCGAACAGCGACCGGCTCAGCGACTGGATACCGCCCTGCGCCAGCGCAATCAACAATGCCGCCGTTAAAAACAGCGCCAGCTTGGCCGACGCACTTTCTGCCAGCGACAATACTCCGATCAGCGCCGCCGTGATCACATACAGCGCCAACTCCACATAAACAATGCGTCTGGCCCCAAACCGCTGCGCCAGCTTGCCCGCTGCCACAGTGGCCGGAAATCCAATAATCTGCAACCCCAGAATAGTCCCCATCAAAGCGTACTCGCTCATACCTATATCAATGGAAATCGGCGCTGCCATCATCAATATGGTACTTACGCCATCAATGTAAAGAAAATATGCGATCAGAAAAATCAAAACATTGCGGTGATGCAATATATCTTTGAGCGTATGGACAAGTTGAGCAAAACCGGCGTAAAAGCGGACATTTTTCTGCGGCACGCCCTGCTCTTTGACCACCAACAGCAGCGGCAGCATAAAAATCCCCCACCAAACCGCCGCCGTTACAAACGCTATCCGGCTGGTCAATGCACTGTCTTTCAGCAGCCCCCCCAGACCCAGCATAGCCAGAAACGGCAGCAAGCCGCCCAGGTAACCAAACCCGTAAGCCAGCGTGGAGAGATAACTGAATTTCTCCGGCTCAGCCACCGAAATAAGCAGCGAATCATAAAATGAATTACTGAGCATAAATGCCGCCAGCGCCAGAAAATACCAGATCATCACCCAGCGGTAATCGTTGACCATCGCCAATGCCACTGTCGAAAATATCCCCAGCAAGGTAGAAATAGCCAATGCCAATTTACGCCGCACCGCCGCATCGGCCAACGCCCCGCAATAGAGCGAAAAAAATCCGGCCGCCACTCCGGCTCCCGAACAGAGCAGTCCCCATTTACCGGCCGCTTCCCCCTCGTTCCAGATACCCCGCACGCAGAGCATAAAAAAAAGCGGAGCAAAAACCGCCCGTACCAGCAAGGCAAAAGCTGCATTGCCCGGATCATACAAAAGCCAGCACCATTGAGCCTTGTTCAAACGCATCTTTTACTCCCTGAAGCTTAAAACGCCAAATCCATTTTCCCCAAAGACAAAAAAACCGCTCAACTGAAACAGTTGACCGGTTTTTTATTCAGTCACCAATTGATGACCGTCATTATGACTGCTTACGCCTTGACGTAGTTGCCGGTGCGGATGCACGCGGTGCACATCTTGACAGTCTTGGTCTGACCATTGACCTTAATGCGGACATTCTGGATGTTCGGTTCAAAAGTGCGTTTGTTGGTTTTCACGACGTGCAAACCGATACCGCCTTCTTTCTTCGCCAAACCACGACGGATAATATGACCGCCTTCAAACTTCTTTTTGCCGCAAACACTGCAAACGTTGCTCATTGTGAACCTCACTTCCCGCGAATCCGACTGCGCAAACAGCGGACTCGTCATATACAAAAAAAATAAAAAATATACAAAAAAAATGGTGGGTTGACCGGGACTCGAACCCGGGACCACCGCCTTAAAAGGGCGATGCTCTACCGACTGAGCTATCAACCCGCCGATTCGTAAGAACCGAACTGTGCATATAAAATACTCGTTTTTTGACAAAATGCAAATCTTCTTTTCAACTTTTTTGAAAAAAATTTATCAATTTATCCTAAATGTCCGGGATTTTTCGGTTTGACGTGCTATATTAGTTAGAGAGATAGCAAGCGCAACAGTGTGCCGCTCGGTATCTTTAAGAGAGTCCTTCCGGAAAATTTTCCGGATATTTGCAGTTTTATTTAAAAAGAGGATGCAGAAAATGTTTATTGACATTCATGCCCACGCTTACCGTAAACCGTTCTTCCAGTCCACCGGACGCAAACCCTGGCCCAACCCGGATCAGCTTATCGAATTTTATGATAAGCACGAGGTGGAAAAGGCTGTACTCCATCCGCTCATCGGACCGGAATTTTATCTGCCGCAGGCCAATGAAGATATTCTCGAAGCCGCCGAACGCTTCCCCGGACGCTTCATTCCGTTCTGCAACATCCACCCCAAAGCGATGTTCAACGATCCGCACACCGATCTTCTGGATGTATTCAAGCAGTATCGTGATGCCGGATGCAAAGGCGTGGGCGAAGTCATCTGCAACATGAGCTTCTTTGATCCCTTTATGACCAATCTTTTCAAGGCGATCGAAGCTTTGGAATGGCCCATGACCATCCACGTTGCTCACCGCTACGGCCGCTGCTACGGTATATATGACGAAGCCGGACTCCCCGGTTTGGATGAAACGCTCTCCCGTTTCCCCAAGATGAAGATTTTTGCCCATTCCCAGACTTTCTGGGCCGAAATCGGCCAGCTGGCACTTCCGGCCGACCGGGCCGGATACCCCAAAGGCAAGGTCGTCGAAGGCGCAGTCCCCAAGCTGTTCCGCAAGCATCCCAATCTGTACGGTGACCTCTCCGCCGGTTCGGGCTGCAACGCCCTCACCCGGGATGAAGAATACGCAGTGAAGTTCCTCAACGAATTTCAGGATCGCCTGATGTTCGGTATCGATATTTGCAGCGCTCCGGGCGAACCACACCACACCGCCTTGATGGAATTCCTCAAAAAATTGCTGGCAGAAGGCAAGATCTCCCAGAGCGTGTTCAATAAAGTCGCGCGCGAAAACGCCATCCGGCTGCTGAATCTGTAATCAACTGATTTTCAGCCAACAAAAAAGGTCTGCTGCGTAATACCTTTATGGTAGCTGCAGCAGACCTTTTTTATTATACGTTCAGCAGTCTTACCGGGCAGACTCTTTGCGCTGCATGATCTTGTGATGCACAAACAGATAAGCTGCCACTAATATTGCCAGCACAATAAATACATAAATATAATTATCGTGGATCAGCTGTTTGCCCCGTTCGATCATTTCCAGATAAGACATATCGCCGGCCAAATGGGCAAAATACCAGCCGATAAATGCCAGCACCGTTGTCCAGATCCCGGCCCCCAGCGCCGTAAAAAAGCTGAAACGCCAGAAATCCATCTTCGACAACCCCGCCGGGATGGAAATCAACTGCCGGATCGCCGGCAGCAACCGGCAGACAAAAGTCGCCAATTCGCCGTATTCCCGGAAAACTTCTTCCGCCCGGTCAAGCGCCGGTTCTTTCAAAAAGAAATATTTCCCGTACTTATGCAGAAACGGCCGCCCCAGCCATGCGGCCAGATAATAATTCACATAAGCTCCGGCCATGGAACCGGCCAAGCCGCAAACGATCGCCAGAAGCAAATCCAGCCACGGTATACCGGTAGTCAAACCGGAACGGTAAGCCAGAAAACCGGCCGGGATCATCACCACTTCGCTCGGAAATGGAATAAAAGAACTCTCCACCGCCATAAATACAAATATGAGGACAAATCCCCATACCGGCGCACTGGCAGTAAGGCTGTCAAGACAACTGGCAATAGCTTCGGTCATAAACTGTTCCTGTATTTATTACTTGTTTTTCATTTCGCGGACGGCTTCCACCACCGCCTTGGCCTGATATTCCAGCTGTTCCCGGGTAAGCGGATACAGCGGCAGGTGCGTGTAGCTCTTGTAGAACATCTTTTCCGTCACCGGACAGGTTGCGGCAATGGCTTCTTCATCGTAACCGAGTTCCTTCATGATCCGGAAGCGGTACATCGGGCCAAAGTGGGTGATGTTGGTCAAACCCTTATCTTTCAAACGCTGGCTCAGCTCCTGAATATCGCCGTTGCAAACTTCCGGATCGATGCGCAGCAAATAGAGGTGGTGCGTGCCGTAGGTATCGGCCGTGTCAGCTTTTTCCACCAGAATACCCGGTTCTTCGCTCAACACTGCATTCATATATTCAGCGGCTTTGCGGCGTTCGGCAATGATCGCATCCAAACGCTGCATCTGCAGCAGCAGACCGACGGCTGACATTTCGCAAGCCGAGTGATTGCCGGCCACAGCAATACTGCCATCGAGCGTTTCAATGGGCGATATATCATACAGCCAATCTTTGATCTTGCGGCTGAAATCCAACCCGAGGAAACGGGCACCGCCCAACTGCCGACCGGCTTTTTCGTGCCTGGTAAGCAGCAGACCGCCTTCGCCAAAACTGGTGATGTTTTTAACTTCATGCAGCGAAAATCCGCCGAAGTCACCAATGGCCCCCAGCCGCTGACCTTTATACATACCGCCCATGCCGTGCGCAGCATCTTCCATAACATAAATGCCATGCTTTTTGGCCAATTCCATCAGAGGATCCATATCCACCGGATAACCGCCCAGGTGCACCGGCACGATCATCTTGGTCTTGGGCGTGATCTTGCGGGCAACGTCCGCGGGATCCAGATTGATGGTTTCCGGATCGACGTCCGCAAAGACGATCTTGGCTCCCACGCTCAGCGGATAGGCCATCGTGGCAATAAAAGTTACCGCCGGCATGATTACTTCGTCACCGGCTTTGAGACCGACCATCTTGTAGGCTATTTCCATACCCGCCGTCCAGTTGGTCAACAGCGCAGCATAAGGACTCTTGAAATATTCTTTGCACAATTCTTCGGCTTCGGCAACTTTTCTTCCCAGCGTAAGCTTGGTCGCCACACCGGCGCTGGCTCCCAAATCGTTGAGCGCAGCAGCTACCGCATTGACCTTATCCTGCCAAATGGATTCATCATCTCCGGGAGGCAGCAAAAACTTCACGACTTCCAGCACATCATTGGCCCGGTAAAACTCACCTACAGCATGCCACGGAACTTTGGCTTCGCCGACGGCATAGCGAAAATCGCCGCCACTCTTTTTCTTTTCCATAATATTACATTTCCTTACTGATCAATAATACACTGTTAACACGTTTCAGCAACCGCACAAACACGGGTCAGCATCATTTCAAATAAACAGGGAACTGACGATTCCCTGTTCTCCGGCAAGCAGTTTTACTTGAGCATTCCGCAAGTCCGCATGGTGGCCATGAGCTTTTCCCGGCTGCCGGCAGAAAGTTCGCACAACGGCAGGCGGTATTCTTCTTCGATCATGCCCGCCATAGCCATGGCCGCTTTGATCGGAATGGGATTGGTTTCAATAAACTGATCCCGGAAAAATGCGTAATATTTGGCGTGGAGTTTTTGAGCGGTGGCCAGATCACCGGCAAGGAACGCAGCAACCATTTCGCTCATTTCGCTTGGAATGATATTGCTGGCCACACTGATGATACCTTTGGCCCCCACCGCCATCATCGGCAGCGTCAGCGAGTCATCGCCGCTCAGCACGGTAATGGAGTCGCCGCAAAGATTGATGATCGAAGAAACCCGGTCAACGCTGCCGGCAGCTTCTTTGATCGCCACGATGTTGCTGTTTTTAGCCAGACGTCCCACCGTGGATTCAGCGATCGCCACCCCGGAACGCCCCGGCACGTTGTACAGAAATACCGGCAGACCGCCCTTATCGGCCACTTCCGAAAAGTGCCGGTACAGACCTTCCTGCGTCGGCTTGTTGTAATAAGGCGTGACCTGCAAAGTACCATCAGCACCGGCGGCGGCGGCATGTTTGGTCATTTCGATAGCTTCCCGGGTGCAGTTTGCACCGGTTCCGGCAATGATCTGACAACGGCCTGCAGCCACTTCGATCACCGTTTCAATGACCTTGGCATGTTCCGTATAGCTCAACGTGGGGGATTCACCGGTAGTGCCAACCGGCACGATCCCGGCCACTTTGCCGGCGACTTGCATTTCCACAAGCTTGCGCAGAGTATCGTAATCAACTTCGCCGTTGCGCATGGGCGTTACCAACGCTGTATAAACACCTTGAATATTCATAAATCTATCTCCTGTAAATAATTTTCCTGATTACTGCAATGCTTTGATAAGTTCCAGAGTACGTTCCAGTTTGCCTTCCAGCTCCTGGAGATGTTCCCGGGCGGCCTGCACCACTGCTTCGGGGGCCTTGGCCACAAATTTTTCGTTGGACAGCTTGGCCTGCGAGCCTTTGATCCAGCCTTCAAGTTCACTTTTTTGCTTTTCAAGTTTTTTCAACTCTTCGGCAATGTCGATCAGTCCGGCCAGCGGCAGATAGATCGTACCTGCGGCTGCCAGCTGCGACGGAGCAGCTCCGTTTGCAGCACTGTCAAACTCTGCCATGGCGACCTCCAATTCGCCGGCGTTCAAAAGACTCTTCAAAGACGCACTTTCGTTGTTCAAAAACTCTGCGGATGCCGCATCGGCAGCCTTGACAAAAAAGTTGACCTTTTTGCCATCCGGCAGCTGGTAATTGCTGCGCAGCGCACGGCCGCAGCGCACCAGTTCAAACTTGCCGTCCACCAGCGCAGCAACCGGAGCAAACTCTGCAGACAATTCCGCACTGAGCGCACTTTCCGGATAAGCTTCAAACATGATCGACTTGCCTTCGGCCACAAAGCCCATCTGATGCGCCAATTCTTCGGTAATGAACGGCATAAACGGGTGCAGCACGCACAATATCTTGTACAAGGCGTAATCCAAAACCGCCAAGGCATGTTTTTTGGCCTCATCTCCGGCGTAAAGCTGAACTTTTTCAGCTTCAATGAACCAGTCGCAGAAATTGCTCCACACCAATTCATATATATCGTGAGCAGCGGTGTGGAAGCGGTAACCTTTGAGGTCGCTGTCCACGCTGCGCAGCACGGCGTCGAGCTTGTGGAGCATCCACTTTTCGTCGCTGGTCAGTTTGGCGATATCTTCGGCCGAAAGCTCGTGGAAGTTTTCGCTGGCCGGGCCCTGCATATTGCGGAAGCGGCAGGCATTCCAGAGTTTATTGGCAAAATTACGGCCGATCTCGCACTTTTCGTTGCTGTATTTTATATCCATGCCCACCGGGGCAATGTAGATGATCGAAAAACGCAGTGCATCGGCACCGTATTTGGCGATCACATCCAGCGGGTCGGGGCTGTTGCCCAAACTCTTGGAGAGCTTGCGGCCCAGATCGTCGCGGATGATACTGGTAAAATAGACATTGCTGAACGGGATCTTGCCGGTAAATTCACAACCGGCCATGATCATGCGGGCCACCCAGAAAAAGATGATATCCGGCCCGGTGACCAAATCGGTCGTGGGATAGAATTTTTCCAATTCAGCCGTTTTTTCCGGCCAGCCCATGACCGAAAACGGCCACAGCCAGCTGCTGAACCAGGTATCGAGCACATCTTCTTCCTGCCGCCACACGCCGCCATCCTGCGGAGCAGTCAAGCCCACATGCATAGCTCCGGTGGCATCATTGTACCACGCCGGGATGCGGTGTCCCCACCAGATCTGACGGCTGAGGCACCAATCCTGAATATTTTCCATCCAATGAAAATAGGTCTTGGCCCAACGTTCCGGATAGAATTTGATTTCGCCGCTTCTGACCGCTTCGATCGCCGGCTTGGCCAGTTCGGACATCTTGCAGAACCACTGGCTGCTGACAAAAGTTTCGATCGGCACATCGCCGCGTTCGGAGTAACCTACAGCGTGGGTAATATCTTCAATACGTACCAGCAGACCGGCTTCTTCCATCATCTTGACGCACTTTTCCCGGGCAGCAAAACGGTCGAGTCCTTCAAACTCCTTACCGGCAGCAGCGTTCATACTGGCATCTTTATTCATTACCATGATGCGTTCAAGATTGTGCCGCTGGCCGACCTCAAAGTCGTTGGGGTCATGCGCAGGCGTGATCTTCACGCAGCCGGAACCCTTGGTGGGGTCGGCGTGTTCATCGGCCACGATGGGTATTTCCCGATCGGTCAACGGCAATTTGACCATCTTGCCAATCAAATGCTTGTAGCGTTCATCTTCCGGATTGACCGCCACGGCGGTATCGCCGAACATGGTTTCGGGCCGGGTGGTGGCGATTTCCAGAAATCCGGAACCGTCAGCCAGCGGATATTTGAAGTAATAGAACTTGCCCGGCACATCCTTGTAGATCACTTCTTCGTCCGAAAGCGCAGTCTGCGCCTTGGGGCACCAGTTGATCATCCGCACGCCACGATAAATGTAACCTTTTTCGTACAAAGCAATAAACACCTTCTGAACCGCTTCAGAAAGTCCGGCATCCATGGTAAAACGTTCCCGTTCCCAGTCGCAGGAGCTGCCCAGCTTGCGCAGCTGCCGGATGATGGTGCCGCCGTACTGCTTGCGCCACTCGCGCACCCGGCGGATAAATTCATCCCGTCCGAGTTCGTCACGGTTGGTGTTTTCATTCTGACGCAGATATTTATCGACCCGGGCTTCGGTCGCCAGACCGGCGTGGTCGGTACCGGGGAACCAGCACACTTCGTACCCCCGCATCCGGTGGCTGCGCACCAGAATATCCTGCAAAGTATTATTGAGTACATGCCCCAGCGTCAGGATACCGGTGATATTCGGCGGCGGGATCACCACTGAATAAGCAGGTTTATCCGAAGCGGGATCAGCATGAAAAAGTCCGTTATTTTCCCAAAACTCATACCAGCGGCTTTCCACATCTGCCGACTCGTATGCTTTGGGCATAGCTGCATTCTGATTCATATAATTTTTCTGCCTTCTGTTATAAAAAACTGCACAATACAAAACAATACTTTTATAATATAGCATCTCAAACGCACTTTTAAAAGTCTAATAACACTGTTTTTGCATGTTTTTAACAAAAAACGTCAAAAGCCGCCATTCTGCCCTTGAAAGTACGGCAAAACACGTTATCTTAATAACAGTATAAACTAAATCAACCAACCGAGGTAGCTATTATGATCGATATGGAACTGCTCGCCCGTAAGCTGGCCGATGCCGGACAGGGGCATCTGCTGAAATTTTTTGACCGGCTTGACGCCGAAACTCAAGTGCGCTTTGCCAATGAACTTGATGCACTGGATCTGGAACTGCTGCAAAGTTTGATCAAAAGTCATGTATTGCAGAAACCGCAGATCGCCCTGCCGCAAGATCTGCAGCCAGCGCCCTATTTTCCGCTGATTCCCCGCAATGATTCTGAAAGCAGCTACTACCAAAAAGCCGATGCCGCCGGCGCTGAACTCATCGCATCCGGCAAAGTCGCCGCCCTCACCGTGGCCGGCGGCCAGGGCAGCCGCCTGGGTTTTGACGGTCCTAAAGGAACCTATCCGATTGCCCCGGTCAGCGGCAAGAGTCTGTTTCAATACTTTGCCGAGTCGCTGCTGAGCGCTTCACGCAAATACCGCACGCAGCTGCACTGGTTCATCATGACCAGCGTACTCAACGACCGGATGACCAGAGACTTTTTTGCCGAACATGATTTCTTTGGCCTGCCGGAAAACACCGTTCACTTTTTCACTCAGGGATTTATGCCCGCTATCGGTTACGACGGCAAACTGCTGATGGCCGACTGCGGATCGCTGGCGCTCTCTCCGGATGGTCACGGCGGAACGCTGCTGGCACTGCGCAAATCCGGTATGCTGGAACTCATGCAGCAGCTGGGAGTGGAATATTTGAGCTATTTTCAGATCGACAATCCGCTGGTGCCGGTAGTGGATAAGCGTTTTATCGGGCTGCACAAGCTGGAAAATTCCGAAATGAGCGCTATAACTCTGGCCAAGACCAACGCCTTTGAAAAAGTCGGCAACTTCTGCATCGGCAACGGTCAACTGCTGGTCATCGAATACAGCGACCTGCCCGAAGAACTCGCTCAAATGCAGGACGAAAACGGCCGGCTGAAATTTATTGCCGGTTCTCCGGCTATCCATGTCATATCCCGCAAGTTCGTGGAACGCCTCACCGCCGGCGGCCGGCTGGAACTGGATTGGCACCGGGCGGATAAAAAGATCAAATGTATCGACTGCAACGGCAATCCGATCGATCCAACTGAACCTAACGGCGTAAAGCTGGAATCCTTTATCTTTGATGCGCTGAAACTGGCCGATAAGACCATGATTTTTGAAGCCGACCGCAAAGAGGAATTTGCTCCGACCAAAAACGCCACCGGCGTCGATTCTGTCGAAAGCTGCCGGCTCATGCTTACCGACCGCGATGCCCGCCGGCTGGAACGCTGCGGAGTAAAGATCCCCCGCCGGGCGGACGGAACTGTGGATGCTGTCATCGAAATTTCGCCGCTGGCAGTGTGGGATGACGCTGATTGCGCTGCTTACGTCAGACAACATGATCTTACAGCTGTCGAAGCAGGAGCAAAACTTTATCTGCAGTAAAATATCGTTGCGTTATGTTCAAGCTTATTGAAATTTCCGGAGATGAACTCCGGCTTGATGAATCAGGAGTATCTGCCATGGTCAACCGGGCCTGCAATCGAACCGGTCTGGCCGTGGAAGGTATTACCGTATTTGCTGATAAAATAGTTTTGATCTGCAGCGAAAAAACTTTTCCAGGCGACTTGGAGTACCGTTTTACCGCCCTCGGAGAAGTATCCGCAGCAGAAATCAGTGCAGAATTGCGCAGCCGTTATGACAATAATTTCCGTACCGCAGGAGCTTTTCATCTGGCGGACGGCTATTGGACTTTGACCGAAAAAAAAATCATCTGCTGAATACTGAAAAAAACAATTCGCCCGTAAATTTAACAAAGGAGAAAGATGCTCAAACAACAGGAAATGACCGAGCTGGTCAACTCACTCAACCGCCGTCAGGATGAACGCTCACTTTTGTACGCCATGGCAGCCGGTCTGATCGCCTTCTCGATCATGCTGTTCGGTTTGACCATGCTCTACTCCACATCGTTTGCCACCGTGGGAGAAAAGTTTTTATATGCGCAGCTGCGTTGGGCATTTATCGGTACTGCGGCTATGCTTACGGTGATTTTTCTGGGGTACCGTCGGATCGGTTCGTGGTGCCCCTGGCTGCTGTCGCTGCTGGCAATTTTGCTGATTTGGGCGGCGTTGTCCAAACCGATCAACGGCGCCAACCGCTGGATCATCATACCGTGGAGCAATATGCGATTTCAGCCGTCAGAAATGGCCAAAGTTGTGCTTTCGCTTTACGGAGCGCAGATCATTGCAGATAATCTGCGCAATGTGGCGGATTTCCGGAAGTTCAAACAACTCATCCGCCCGGCCGTGATCATCGGCGTGATCCTGCTGCTGGTCGTCGCCGGTAAAGATCTGGGCACAACACTCCTGCTGGCAACAGCCATGGGGTCGCTGGCATTCAGCGGCGGCTTGCAGAAACGTCTGCTGCTGGTCATACCCATAGTGCTGGCGGTGCTGACACTCTATTTGACGGTATTTGACCCGGAACGGCTCTCGCGCGTGACCTCGTTCACCAACCCCGGCGATACGACCTTGCGTGATACTGACGGCTATCAGCTGTGGAACTCCCAGCTGGCGCTGGGCTCCGGCGGCTTGTATGGCATTGGCTTTATGGAAAGCCGCATGAAAATGCGCTATCTGCCCGAAGCTCACACCGACTTTATTCTGGCGGTCGTTGGCGAAGAGTTGGGGTTTATCGGTTTGCTGTGCGTAGTGGCCGGCTATCTGGCTTTCGGTTATTTCGGCATGAAAATAGCACTGAATTCCCGTTCCAGGTACGGTATGCTGCTGGCGCAGACCCTGACGCTGTTGATCGTCTTGCAGGCCGCCATCAATATCGGAGTAGTGGCCGGCGGCTTGCCGACTAAAGGCATTTCAGCACCGTTGATCAGTTACGGAGGCAGCAATCTGCTGATGAATATGATCATGGTAGGATTACTCATCAGCGTCGGATTGGAAAATGTTCCCGGCTTGACCGATAACTGGCCGCTGCGGAAAAAATCCACCCCGGCACTGGAAAATTCGTCATTGCCCAAGTGATAAAAATTTAACAACTTATGATGTAAGGCAACTATGAAAAAAATCCTCTTACTGACACTCCTGAGCTGCAGTGTTATCCTGACCGCCGCCGATCAAATCATCAAAAACGGCAGCAAACCCTGGAGCGACCGCAGCTACACAGTTTCCGGACTGAGCGAAAATCTGGTATTCAAAAATCCGGTTCCAGAGCAGAAATGCAGCAAATACAACATCATTCTGCCTCCGGGGACCCGGAAAGCGTTGATCGCCATCTGCGCCAACGACAGTACTCCCGGCATGGTAAAAAAATATGCTCTGCAGCCATTCAACAGCACCATGTACATCGGCAACAGCTCCAATCCTCAAATTTTGAAATACGCTCTTTTCATTGCCGAAAATCCTCCTGAAAAAATCGACTGCCGCCCCACCCGGGCCGGTGGTATTTTACTGGCTCTCAATGATGATGTGCCTGCTTTGCCATCTGCCGCAGCAACAGCTTCCAGGATACTTAAAAATGTGCCGGCGCCGGAAACTTTGCAGGGCGTAAAATCATTTGAGGGCCAGGAGTACCGTTTTCTGCCTGGCAAACGCACGGTGGAATATTATGTGCGTCCGCCACAAGTCGGGATCAACGCCAACACCGGTTTGATGATAGTATCTCACAACTGGGGCGGCACCTGGAAATACACAGCGCCGTGGTGCGATATTCTCAGCGACCGTTTCAACTTGATCTGCATGAGTGTAAATTATTTGCAAAGCGGCAAATATGACCGCAAAAAAGCCCCTTATGAGCATGGTGTTCTGCAGGCGATGGATTGTTTGCGTGCGCTATATTATGTGCAGAAAGCATTGGATGATGCCCAAATACCGTTCAATCGGCGGCGCATCTACGCAGCAGGAGCTTCCGGCGGCGGCAATGTCAGCTTGATGGTCAACAAACTTGCGCCCAGAACCTTCGGCTGCATCATTGATTTGTGCGGAATGCCCGGTTTGACTGATGATATAGCCTTCGGCATCGGCCAGCTCAATGCCGGTTATTCGCGTGATCCACAATCTCCCCACTACCTGACGCCTGCCATGCAGGAGATCCGCAATCCCGGCTGCCCGGCGCACCTGAAACTGCAAAAAAAATGGAATCCCGCCAATCAGGTGGTCATCGTACATGGTTTGGATGATAAAAGCTGCAATCCGGCGGACAAAATGGTGATCGCCTCCGAAATGGTGCGGGCCGGATTCCGTCCTGATACGCATTTTTTGACTCTCAACGACGTGGATGGCAAGATCATCAAAAACACCGGGCACAGCATCGGCAACCGACCGGAAATCATCGCTAAATTCGGCGGCGCATACATCGCTGAAAATGGCAAGTTTCCGGCGTTGCTCGCTCAACCCAGCGACCTTGACACTGCTGACGAAGTAACTTATCCGGTCACCGGCGGTAAATATATAATATCGTTCAAAGGCGAACCGACCATCCGCTTTGAAAAGCAGTGATGCTGAGCTGAAAAGCTTTTCCAATTAAAACAACCGGGCCGTTGCAAAACTGTCAAGTTTTGCAACGGCCCTTGTTCAATATCAACAATAAATATACCCTGAACGGAGAACGTTCAACTTCATGGGATCTGTACGCTCATGCGTATTTCCAAAAACGTTTTGATCATTTCGCCCGGCACTGTTACTTGCACCATGCCGTTGCGCAGCTGTTCCCAGGCCACTTTTTTGCGGCCGGTAAATTCCGGCGATACCGCATAAACTTCCAGCCCTTTGCCCTGCGGCGGACGGGCCTCAAAGATCACCTTGCCATCCACCCTGCCCCAGTCGGCAGTCATCCGGGCGGGAATCATCTGACCGACCTTAAAGCGGGCCTTGCTGCAGTTCAGCAAATTGACTACCAGCATATCGGTACGGCCCTGCTTGTTGCCGGTAACTGAAGTCATCACTTCCAGCGGCCGCTCGACAAAGCGCACCACCGGTTCAGCGGGCTGCAGTTTGCGCAATACTGTCTGCACCATTGCCAGATCGGCTGCCGGCGGATTCCAAGAGTATTTTTTGCCGGGACCGCATTCAAATTCTACGACTTTAGCCCCCCAGGCAACATTGCTGAAAATGAATTTGCCTTTACCGTAATCAGCACTGACCACACACGGAACTTCATTTTTGCGATCTTTTAACGCCACTTCCACGACCGCATTCTTCTTGAGGTTGCCGAAAGTGCGTGAAAACGGCGTTGCAGAAATTTTCTGCCACTGATCGCTGCCAACTTTAAATTCGCGGGTATTGCGCGAAGCAATGTTGACGTTCGGCGCTTTCATCGTGCGGATCTGGAAACCGAATATATCTTCAAACGGCCACTTTTTGCGCGGCACGCCCAACTCATCGGCACTGCCGCAGTGGAAACTCATGTAGACCGTACCGCCCTTTTTGGCAAACTCCCGCACCACAGCTATTTGCTCATCACTCATACAGCGGGCATTGGCCAATACCAAAGTTTTGACCCGGGCCATCTGCCGGGGATCCAGCAGAGCTTCATCGATGATAAAATCGTGCATGATTCCCAATTCGGTCAAAACTTCCGACACTCCCAATATCTCATTTACATAGCGCATACTGGCCGGGAAAGTCACCGAGGGCTGGGAATAAACGATCACCACATCGCTGGCCGGATAGCTGTTGCTGTGATCCAGCCGTTCAGCGTAATTCATATAATCGACCCCATCGGCGGGTTTTTCCTGGCTTTTATCCCAGGTTGTCTGGCGGCTCATATAGTTCAGCGCCCAACCAAAATAGGCAATGTGCCAGCAGCCGCTGCCCGGATAAACCAAGCCGTAGATCGGAGCATGATAGTGATCACCCAAACCGCTTTTCATCTTGCGGTAAGCATTGACCGGACGATGCGCAGCCATAACGTTGCGGCTCATGATCTCCGTACCCAGAATATCCACGGCCCGGGCGCCTTCAAACAACGGCAGCGCATGACGGCTGGAAAATCCCCAGTGCGTCGTGTAAAGCAGCATGGAAAAGTCTTTTTTGACTTCGTTGGTCGCCTTGCGGTAATTTACCCACCAGTCACCGATGGACTTATAGCGCCAGACGATCCAGGCTTTCCAAACCAGACTGTTGGAATTGCCCAGATTCGGATCGGTTTCGTCCATGGAAAGAGTCAACCCGGTGTCTTTGGTGAATTGCGTCCGGCAGAAACGGCAGCCGCAGAAGTTTTCGGTAAAGAAAGTTACTTCATCGACCATGATCCCATCGATATCAGCCTTGCGGATCAGATTTTTTGTCCAGTTAAAGAATACTTCATTACGCATGGGGTTGTTGATGCAGTACACCCGGTTGACCGCCCCGGTATAAACATTGCGCTGCAGCTGGGGGGTGGTTTCGCACATCACCCGGAACCCGGAATCGGCATTCCACAAAAGCGGCATATCCACATGATCCAGCACCTTGATATTGCGGCGATGCGCAATTTTGGTAAATTCTGCAATATAATCATCGACCCGATCCATGTGCTGCGGAAAGGTGTGCCGTGACAGCATCCCGGAAATCAGCAGAATACCACTGTTGCCCCGGGTCACAGCATCAATCGCCCGGCTCTTGAGTTCCGGCGTACCAAAGTCGGTAAACTTGGATTTATTGGCTCCAAAGGAGAGATAAATTTCATTAAAACGCCAATTATTTTTTTCGCTGCTCGCTGGCAGGAGAGTTTCCCGGGGCATTTGGAGTTTGAAGTTTTTCGGCACCACCGTCCGATGCGGAGCCAGCGGCTCCGTGATCACATCCCAAGCCATAGCCGGATGCTTTTTATAATGTTCGTTCTTCAAAAGTATGCTGGGCTCGTAGGCATCGCTGACCCAAAATCCGCGCCGGAAACGCCGGTCTTCAAAGCTGGTCTGCAGCAGCTGGAACATCAATGTACTGAGCTGCCAATTACCCTCCAAAGTTACTTCCGCAGTACCGTCTTCGATCCAAACCGGCAGCGTGGCGGTCAGCACTTCCCCGGCAGGGATCTGAAAATCTTTGAGCAGATATTCATTTTCCACCTTGACCGAAAATTTTCCGCTGGTCTGCGCACCGTTACCGGAACGCAGCGTTACAAAATAAATCCCGCTTTTGAGTTTATCGACCTTGAAAACCGCCTTGCCGGAACCCTTCAAATAGCTGTACAGCGCTCCGGAATCGGCCAGTTTGACCGTTTCCGCCGCCGGTGCTTTTTCCCAACCGGCCCGTTTACCCACAGTTGGATAAAGCCGGCTATCAGCATGAACGAACTGCTTGCCGGTCTTGACGGCGCCGAAGCTGTAAGCAAAATCCGCCTCAAAGTCCTGCGAATAGGAATACTTTTTGCGGGCATGGTTCCAGTGATGCAGCGCCGCATCGCCTTCATAGAAATAGGCTTTGGGACTGAAAGTACCGCCCGGATAGCGGAAAGTCGTCCCCATCGAAGCTACCACTTTGCCGTCACGGGTAGTAAGATGCACACCGGCACTGGAATAGGTCGTCACGCCGTCCACATTGAAATCGATCGCCAGTTTACGGCCATCTTTTTCCAACGCCAGAAAACGGCTGCCGCCCGGCGAAAAACTGCCGTCCAGCTTGAACACGCCGCTTTTTTCGGAGGTTTTGGAAGAACGTCCGGTGATCACAAAGTATTTGCCGCCATCAAAATCGCTCAGATCCAGCGTCATACGGTAATTATTATTGGTCGGCAAAGCTTCGGTCGGCATCCGGAACGACTCTATGTGGCCTTGAAAAGAAATTTCCACAGCATTGCCATCGCTGCTGATAAAGGCCTCCCGGCGGCACGGCATGATCTGCGGATTTTTGCCGATACGATTGATCGCAGTACCTTTGCCGGGCAGCTGCTGTGTATTTATTTCCGGAGCCGCTTCGGCCAACGGAATGATTTTATCCAACACAGTTACAGATTCTTCAAAAAGTCTTTTGCCGTGAAAAAGCACACTGCCGTCCTTTTCCAAAGCAAAATTCCCGCCGCAAAGCTGCAGTCCCACTGCCGCCAGCAGCATGACAAGTAATTTTTTCGACATGTTTTATCCTTTTGTTTTTATGGTAAAAATTTCTGATTAAAAAAACTTCCCTGGCCCGGCGTTGCCACCACCAGGGAAGCTAAAACAATATTTCGAGCTGGCAATATCAGCTTATTCAAGCGGCGCACGGTCATCCAGTACCGGCATGGCCGCCATATTACCGGTGATCTTATTGATCAGATTGTGATTGACGTTCTTGACATGACCTCCAATGTACAAACAATTTATACTGTTGGGGTGGTTGGACTTCCCGGCATCGATATCTGTTTTGAAAAAGCCTGTATCACAAGTAATCAGATTGCCGGGATCGACTTCGGCTCCCATAGCGTGACGGGCCCGGGTGGTGTCGCCCTTGAAAAGCGTTTTGCCGTCGTTAAGAATATAATACGGTGTAACCAGCGCACGGGCGTAAGATTGCAGCAGGCTGCTGGAAGCTACATCGGGATTGTCAGCTACAGTCATAAAATTCACCGAATCGGACGGGCAGTGGTAATAGCGTTCAGTTTGAGCATCAGCCCCGGGATTACCGGCAGTATTTTTTTCTTCCCCGAAATATCCGAGCGCCAACAGCACAGAGCGCAGTGCTGTACTGTTGCGATGGTTTCCGTTACCAAAAGACCGTTCACTTTTCCCGGCGCCGCAGTTGATCGCCACATGGATATAAAACGGCAGATTGTCTTTGTTATCCATAGCATAAGCTGTTTTGGCCAAACCGATTTGTTTGAGTTTATTTACGCACTGGCTCGCCTTGGCACGCTCCCGGGCCGCTGACAACGCCGGCAGCAGCATGGCTGCTAAAATCGCAATGATCGCAATCACAACAAGGAGTTCTATAAGGGTAAAGCGTGCTTTACCCTGCCCATGGGCAGGGCGTCTGTAATGTTCTTCGTGATCAATAATACGCCCATATCGGAATTCTCTGCTCTGGTTCATAATACGTTACTCCTTGATTTATAATTAAAAATATTCTGTTCGTACATTTAAATAATATACTGAAAAATTTGTATTTTTCAACCCCTGCAGCCGAAAATATACTTATTTATTTTCCTGCTGCAGCCAATACCGCAGCCTGCCGGTAACAGGCTATGGCGTGTTCCGTCCAGCTGCGGCGCAATTTTATTACTTCACTCATGGGATTGTCGGCCCTGACCGTCAATCCGGCGGCGGCTTCAGCTGCTTTCCTATACGGAACAACTGCTTTATCAAACATGGCCGCAGCCTCCGGAACTGCACTTTCGCCTCCGGCGGCAATGATTGCCCGCCACGCCTTCTGCAGCTCATCAGCAGCATCCAACATGGTAGTGCGGATCAATACTCTTATCAAATTAAAATAGCGTCCCGTCCACTCTCCGTGATATTCAAAATTTCCGGTAGCCGTGTAGGGATTATAGTTGGCATCGGCCATAAATTTTTGATGTTTGCTGCTGTAAAGATCCCGCCGTACCGGCGGACGGCGCAGCGTATATTTTTCCGGACCGCCGGGCGTGCCGGCGCGATACTGCCACAACTGCTGTCCTTCCTCGGAAAGCAGAAACTCTATAAATGCCACTGCCTGCTGCCGGTTGGGCGCTCCCCGCAGCAGCTGCACCGGATCGGCCGAAACTGAACTGCCGCCCTCCGGCGGAACATACTCGATCCGCCGGGCCTTATTCTGCGTCTGAAAAGCCGCAAATTGCGCTTCGCTCAAAGCATAAAAATCGATCGCCATGCCGGCAGCAGCATTACCGGAAGCCACTTCCCGGGTCACCCGTCCGGCACTTTCGGTTATACTGCGGGCATTGCCAACCAGCCGTCGGATCAAGGCAAATCCATCGTGCCAGCCCTGAGCAACACCTTTTTTATCAGCAACGGCTTCAGCCATACACTGCTGGATGATTACTTCAAAACACTTGTTGATCGAACCTGACTTGGTGGGGTCAGCCACGGCTAATGTATTAAAATATTTGCTTGCCGTCAGATCCCGCCACCTTTGGGGAGGCGCACCCAAATCCTTCATCCGATCCGGATTATAACAAATCCCGAAAGTTGCCAGACATACCCCGTAATAGCCGCCGCGGGGATCAAAAATATCTTCTCCGCTCCAGCGTTCCGGCATGATTTCAGGTTCAAACCACTGCGGGTGCAGCTGCCGGATACCGGCATCCACGGCGTAACCTTTGCGGGCCTGATTGGCGTGATCGTAAGTGCCGCCGCCAAAAAACACATCGATATCTACAGAAACATCCGACTGCAGAAACTCCGCCCTCGCCCGGGCTTCTTCTCCGCTTTTGCCGCTGATGTCGCCCTTGATCCGGTGATTGCGGAAAGCCGCCGCAATTTTGGCGTTCCACGGCAAATTGCGTTCTTCGCAATAGCGCCGGAACGCCGCCTCGTAGCGGTCATTGATATAGCGCACGATGTCGGCAGTTCCGCCGGGACTGCGCCAGTCGATGGTGATCGCCCGGTTGAACCTGCGCTGGTAATAGCGCTGAAATCCCCGTTCAAATTCATGTTTGATCGACTCCGCATGAGGCGTTACAATAATTACAGTATCCGTCGAGCCGGAGGATTTTTCCGCCACCGCCGGAGCTTCCCGCAAAAGTGCCGGCAGCAAGATCAGCAGTCCCAAAAAAGCCAACGCCCCCAATATCCGGTATTTCATTGAGCGGCTCCGTTTTCAGCTTTGCGGAGGATCACCACATCGTCGGCTTTGACGCCCAACCGGCAGCGACTGCCGCTTTTGCGCACTCCGGGGGCAATCTCGTTGACAGAGAGTTGATCAAATTTCCAGGCAGCTATCTCGCCAAGATAACTGCCGCCGGAAAGCGTCAGCTCGCTTTGCCATGCACATTCAAACGCCGGGTCAATAGCAATGACTTCCGGACGGATAGCCAGTTCCACAGCCTCATTGACCTGCCAGTTGGCAGTATTGAGATTCCTGAAAATCCCCAAATCACTTTCCACAATACCGTCGTCTTTGACCACTCCGGCAATAAAGTTCACCTCACCCAGAAACGAAGCTGTAAACCGGTTGGCCGGATGTTTGTAAAGTTCTTCCGGCGTTCCCAGCTGCGCAATAGCGCCATTTTCCAGCACCGCCATCCGGTCAGCCATACTCAACGCCTCCCGCCGGTCGTGGGTCACATAAACTGCGGTCAACTTCCGTGCCCGGCAAATATCGCGCAATTCATCGCGCATTTCGTCCCGCAATTTGGCATCCAGATTGCTCAAAGGTTCATCCAGCAGCAAAAGTTCCGGAGCCACCGCCAGCGCCCGGGCCAGTGCGACCCGCTGCTGCTGTCCGCCGGAAAGCGAAGGCGTTTTGCGCTCGGCATATTCGCTCATACGCACGATCTCCAATGCTTCCATAGCCCGTTCCCGGACTTGCGACGTTTTCAGTTTTTGCGCTTTGAGGCCGAATGCCACATTTTCAAACACACTCAAGTGCGGCCACAATGCGTAATTCTGAAACACCATCGGTGCATTGCGCTGTTCCGGCGGCAAATGGGTAACGTCTTTTCCGTCAAAGCTGATCCGGCCGCTGTCCGGCGTTAAAAAACCGGCGATCAACCGCAGCAGCGTAGATTTGCCGCAGCCGGACGGCCCCAGCAGAAAAAAGAGCTCTCCGGAGGCAATTTCCAGATCCAGCGGCCGCAAAACCTGCTTGCCGGGAGTATATGATTTGCTGAGATTTTCAATTTTTATACGCATAAAAAGTTCACCTTTTTTTGGGGATTGGAAATTAAATTCATGATTTATGGGCGCCAAAAAGCCGCATATTTTCCGGCGTCCGCAATTTGTTCAGCGTCTGCATTTCCAGCTGCCGCACCCGTTCACGGCTGATATTAAAATATTCGCTGATCTCCTGCAAAGTCCTTACACGTTCGCCCATAAGTCCATAGCGCATAGTAAGGATCAACCGTTCCCGCTCGTTGAGTTTGCTCAGCAGCCGCTGCAGCTGCTTTTGCACACTCTCATCTGATATATGCTGCGACGGTTCCAACGCCTGCTCATCCGGCAGCACGTCTTCCAGATTGCTGCCGCTGTCATCCACAGAAAGCGGCGATTGCAGCGATATGGTCTGCCGGGCCATTTTGCGGATGGCGCTCACTCTTGCAGAAGGCATTTCCAGCATGGCGGCGATCTCTTCGACCTCCGGTAAACGGTCATGCTCCAGAATAAACCGCTGTTCAGCCCGGTTGATCGCCGCAATGGTGGAAACCATGTGCGCCGGGATCCGGATCACCCGGAATTGTTCTGCAATGGCCCGACCGATGCTTTGACGGATCCACCAGCTGGCGTAAGTGCTGAATTTGTGTTTCAAATTAAAGTCAAATTTTTCCAGCGACCTCATCAGCCCCAGATTGCCTTCCTGCACCAGATCGCTGACTGAAAGCTGCCGGTAACTGTATTGATTGACAATCCTGACTACCAGCCGCAAATTGCCCTCGACCATCTGCTGACGCAGATCCAGCAGCTGCTGCCACGCTTTATCGGCCGCCGCTATAAAGGAATCAAATTCGCCGACCGTGCAGCATGATTCAGCAGCCAGGACTTCTTTACCGGCGTCGCTCATACTGTTCCAACTCAAGCTCAGCTGGTTATAACTCTGACTGACTATATCGCTGGAAAGTTTGCAGCGCATCAACTCGTTGATCAGATTGCTGCGTAATTTGTGAACATCTCCGGTGTTGCCGCTGCGGAAAGCTTCACCAAGATTCTGCAATATAAGGCTGACTTTTTTGTGCCACTGCTGCAAATCTTCAATACTTAAATTTCCATCCTGCAGCACCGAAGGCATAAATTGTTCCGCCCAGTTATTGGGGGCTTTGCCGGCAAGAAAATCCAACTGACTTTCGGCCACTGCGCTTAGATTGTACACGCATTGGCGCCACTGATTTTCGGCGCTTAAAATGCTCTGTCCCAGCGCGGTCTGTTCTTCGGTACTCAATTTCGGCAATTTGCCCAGCTCCCGCAAATAACTTTGCAGGGCTTGATTGACTGAACCTTCAAAACCGCCCCAATCGCCAGACTCATTGCCGGTCAGGCGTTCTGAATGTTCAGCGGATTTTTCCTGTACGGAACTCATCGTGAGCTAAATTTTATTTCCGAAAAATTATGATCCTGTTGCGATTTATTTGTAACAGTTGATCGTATTGCCCAAACTGGCGGCAAAATTGGCGCTGCAGCTGATTCCGGCACTGCGCAGCTTATCGGTCGAAGCCTGCAAATGCCGGATGTCGCCCGGCCGTTCCGCCAGATGCTCGACTTCAGACTGGGAATCGGTCATAAACAAGATCTGATTGACCAGTTCGTTGATCGAAACCGTCCGCCCGGAAGCAACATTGTACACTCCCTGCAGATCGTTTTCCATAAAAAACGCATTGACTTTGACCACATCATCGATGTAAACAAAATCCCGGCTCTGTTCGCCATCGCCGAAAATCCGGATCTTTCTGCCATGGATCGCCCGGTTGCAAAAGACCGCCGGCGCAGCAGCATAAGCACTTTCCGGATCCTGCCGGGGGCCGAATACATTAAAGTAGCGCAAACTGACGGTTTTAAGTTTTCCGGCCTCCGCAAAAATCTTGCAATAGTGTTCGCCATCCAGCTTGGTAACGGCGTACACACTATCCGGATCGGCGCACATATCTTCCCGGCGGATCACATCAGATGTATTACCATAAACCGCTGCACTGGAAGCATAAATAAGTTTTTTGACTCCAGCCTTGGCTGCTTCTTCCAACACCATAAGCGTGCCATTGACATTTATATCCACACACGATAACGGGTTATCCATGGATTCCGGCACTCCGATCATAGCTGCCAGATGAAACACATAGTCCACCCCCTGCATTGCTGCTGCCAGCTTGACTCGATCCCGTACATCGCCCCGGATAAATTCAACATTCAGTCCGGCTAAATTCCGCATCTTGCCGCTGCGCAAATTATCCAGTACCCGCACCTCAGCCTTTTCGTGATAGTATTCGGCAATATGACTGCCGATGAATCCGGCTCCGCCGGTGATCAATATCCGCATAAAAAATTTTCCTTTTATTTTCGGGAGTGCTTACTTGACTTCTTTCAACAGTTTCATCATATCATCCATCTGGCTTTCAATGGATTCCACAAGTTTGAACTGACTGCGGGCCCGCTCCAGATTGTGATTGATCCGCGAGGTTTTGAAATAGTTGTCGCCATCCAGATAGTCGGTCAAAAAACGGATCCCAATGACCATGGTGATCAATTTACCGGCAAACGGCATCATCTCTTTTTCCACATCATTGAGAAATTTTCCGGCCTTGTCCATATAGCCGCGCAGCAATGCTTCAAACATATCAAAGCGCATATAAACTTTGCGCAGATCGGTTTCGTCCTCCGGCGCCGGAGAAGTTCCGGTACGCACCATATCGCCAAAGTCATAGTGCGGCAGACCGGGCATTACCGTATCCAGATCCAGCACACAGATGCCCTCGCCGCTGAAGTCATCGATCAGCACGTTATTAAGTTTGGTATCGTTGTGCGTGGTACGCTCCACAATATCGCCGGACTGCTGCAGTTTGATCAAGGTATCGAGTTCTCCGGCGCGCTGCATTACAAAATCGATCTCTTTCTGCACGAGCTTCACCCGGTCAAAGCGGTCAGCTTTGATCATATTTTCCAACGCCTGCAAACGGCGGGGAGCGTGATGAAAATAGGGAATGGTTTCGTTCAAACGGCCCGGCAAATCGGCCAGATCCAGCTGAAACTGCCCGAAAGCCTGTGCCGCCTTGTAGGCCTGATCGGGTTCATCAAGCACATCAAAACTGTGGCTGTTTTCCACAAAAACATAACACCGCCAGTATTCGCCGTCGCTGTCACGGTAATAGGGCATGGCGTCGTGAGTAAAGACCAGGCGCAACGTGCGGCGCTTGGGGCGTCCCCGCTGAGTGCGTTCTTTACGGATCTTGCTTAAAATATGAGTCGTGACCCGGTTGAAGTTTTCCATGACCAGTGCCGGCTGCTTGAATACATTGGTATTGATCCGCTGCAAAGTGTAGTGCAGCAGAGTCCCCCCCTGATCAAATGTCAACTGATAAGTATCATTGATATGGCCTTTGCCGCAGGGAATAGCTACAACAAAGTCGCCATAGATATGAAAGTGCGAACAGATATCTTCCAGTTTTTTCTGCATATCAATGCTCCCAAACTCTGCCGGCTGACAAATTTCCCCGCATGGATCACAATCTGCAGACCGGCTGTGTTGAAATATAGATGCTCAAATATACCTTGTGTTGTGTATAATATATACCATTCCCTGTTGATTGCAAATATTTAGCGATCTTTCTGCCGTTTTTTCAATCAAATCAATATACTTATTAATCCATAAAAACTGTTAAAAAAGATATAAAATAATCTTGAACAGATAATTTTTCAGCTGCAACTGACAGCCGTAAAATAAAAAATTTTGTTTTTTTTGGCCATAAATGTCATTCAGGATTTGCATTTCCGGAAAATTGCGGCATTTTATGCAGTTATCCGGATTGGTTTTTGTTTTTTGAGCAGAACCGTACCGTAAGATGCCGCAGGAGCTTTGATGCGCCAGGCGGTGTTCCGCCAGGGAGTGATTCCCGGAAAAATTTTGTTGTGCTGCAATGTTCAACCGGACAGAGAGCAGCGATAAGCAGTTTTATACATTATTTTTCAACATGAAACGGCCGTAACAATCTGTAAAAAGACCGTTTCAAGTTACAGGAAGGTATGGGGCCAGATCATGAGAATTGATCCGCTTGATTACTACGAAGAATCCGAATGGTCACGTTTTATGACCGAAGCAGAAAAATATCAGACGCCTTTTCTGCTGGTGGATCTGAACATCATCCGCAAAAACTACATGAGCTTGAAGGAGTATTTCCCTTTTGCCAAGGTCTACTATGCAGTCAAAGCCAATCCCGGACGGCCGGTGCTGGAGCTGCTGCGGGATCTGGGCAGCTGCTTTGATGTGGCAAGCATTTATGAACTTGATCTGCTGTTGGAACTGGGCGTGGATCCCTCCCGGGTCAGTTACGGAAACACCATCAAAAAAGCTTGCGATATAGCTTATGCTTACAACAAAGGCGTGCGGCTCTTTGCTTCCGACAGCGAAACCGATATCCGCAATCTGGCCGCCAACGCCCCCGGCTCCCGGGTCTTTGTCCGGATCCTGACCGAAGGCAGCGAAACGGCTGACTGGCCGCTTTCGCGCAAATTCGGCTGCCACCCGGATATGTCCATTGACTTGATCATGCTGGCCAAAAAACTCAAGCTTGATCCGCAGGGAATCAGCTTCCACGTCGGCAGCCAGCAGCGGGAAATCGGTTCGTGGGATACAGCTATAAGCAAAGTGCGCTATATATCCGACTATCTGGACGAAGAAAAAATCCCGCTCAAGCTGATCAATATGGGCGGCGGTTTCCCGGCCTCGTATATATCCCGCACGCAAACTATGGATGTTTACGCCGAAGAAATCACCCGCTACCTGACCGAAGACTTCGGCGAAGGCGATGAACTGCCGGAAGTCATTCTTGAACCGGGCCGCTCGCTGGTGGCCGGCGCCGGGGTGCTGGTTACTGAAGTGGTACTGGTCAGCAAAAAATCCAATGCCGCAGTTGACAGCTGGGTCTATCTGGATACCGGCAAATTCAACGGCTTGATCGAAACCTGGGATGAAGCAATAAAATATCCGCTTTATTGCGAAAGTGCCGGACGGCCGATTTCGGACTTTATCATTGCGGGGCCGACCTGCGACAGTCAGGATATCATGTATGAACAGTTCCGCAATCCACTGCCCCGGCATATCGATGTCGGCGACCGGGTGTACTGGCTGACCACCGGAGCATATACCTCAAGTTACTGTGCGGTGGGATTCAACGGTTTTCCGCCGCTTAAGACCTACTTTATCGGAGAATAAAACCACCTGCCGGCAGCAGGCAACGCAGGATTCGGAGAGTAAAAATCATGTGGATAAAAATATTCAGAGTATCTTGCTGTGCAATGCTATCACTGTTTTTTGCCGTGTTTCTGCTGCTGCCGGTCGGCACGGTCATTGCCGAAGGCTGCTCGTGGCAGATCATTGTCAGCTTGTGGGAAAATCCGGTCTACCGGGGCGGTTTGATCAACTCATTTCTGCTGGCAATACTTACAACGCTGCTGGTGTTTGTGCTGGCCTTGCCGCTGGCGCTGCTCTCTGACCGTTACGACTTCCGGGGCAAGGGGTTATGGAACGCCATGATCCTGGCACCGATGATCCTGCCGCCCTTTGTCGGAGCGCTGGGGTTTCAGCAGATTTTCGGCTATTACGGCGTGCTGAATACCATAATAACTGCGTGGGGCGGCTGCCGGATCGATTTTCTGGGCGGCGATGGCAAGTTTTTTGCGGTAGCCCTGATCGAAGCATTACATCTTTATCCGATATTGTATTTGAACCTTGCTGCAGCGCTGGCCAATTGCGATCCGGCTTTGAACGAAGCCGCCCGCAATCTGGGCGCCAGCGTCTGGCGGAGATTTTTCACCATCACGCTGCCGCTGATCCGGCCGGGGATCCTCGCCGGCGGCAGTCTGGTGCTGATCTGGAGCTTTACCGAACTGGGGACACCGCTGATGTTCGGTTTTACCCGGGTCACCCCGGTGCAGGTCTTTGACGGCTTGAGCGAGCTGGAAAGCAACCCCATGCCCTACGCTCTGGTGCTGGTGATGATGATCGTATCAAGCCTGCTTTATCTGGCGGGACGCCTGTTGACCGGCGGTTCCGGAGCCAGCGCAGTCAAAGGCGCCAGCACCAGCGTTGCTCAGCAGCTGACCGGGATCAAAGCGTATCTGCCGGGAATATTTTTTGGTGCAGTTACCATCATGGCGATCCTGCCGCATATAGCGCTGCTGCTGATAGCGTTCAGTCAGGATTACTACGGCACGATCCTGCCCGGAAGCTGGACTCTGGCCAATTTTCAGAATGCCTTGGGCGACAAGCTGGTAGTGCCGAGTATTTTCAACAGTTTGCGCTACAGCCTTACTGCCACGCTCCTGGCTGTGACCGCCGGAACGCTTTGCGCCGTGCTGGTAGTGCGCTGGAAAGTGCGGGGTGCTGTTTTATTTGATTTGTTGAGTATGCTGCCGCTGGCGATCCCCGGTATCGTCATGGCCTTTGGTTTTCTGGGTATGACCGTCAAATTCAGCTGGGCCAGTGCGATTTTTGATCCGGTAAATTCGCCGCTCTGGCTGTTGGCCGGCGCCTACGCCATCCGGCGGATACCCTATGTAGTGCGCTCCGTGGCCTCCGGTTTGGAACAAACCCCGGTCGTGCTGGAAGAAGCCGCTTTGAGCGTAGGCGCATCCCGCCAGCGGGTGTTTTTCAAGATCCTGGCCCCGCTTTTGACAGCCAATTTACTGATCGGCGGTTTGTTTGCCTTCAGCTTTTCCATGCTGGAAGTATCCGACTCGCTGGTGCTGGTGCAGAAGAGCGCATTTTATCCTATTACCAAGGCGATTTTTGAGCTTTCCCAAGTGCTGGGCGCCGGAGGGGTGACCGCCAGTGCGTTCGGAGTCTGGACGATGGTATTTATGGCCGCCACGCTCGGAGCGGCCAGTGCGATACTGGGCAAAAAACTCGGGGCTTTGTTCCGCTTCTGAAGTTGAAGAAACTGCCCCGGCATGAGCTATAAAGTATGGGGCTGTTGCAAAACTGTCAAGTTTTGCAACGGCCTTTTTGCTATCAAAACTAAATATTGTTTACCAACAGCCACAGTGCGGTTAGCACCGTGAACGCA
>SUWF01000057.1 GCA_015061575.1 Lentisphaerota bacterium | reverse complement strand
CCCCATCCCTTTTTCCGCAAACCTTTTCCTGGCCATTTTTATTTTTGCCTTTGCAAAAATAAAAATGGCCGATCTCGTTTGTGGAAATGCTACTCTGCTTGGCGGCCGTGTAATACCATAGTGGGTCGGCCAGCCATCGGGGCAGCACGGTAGAACCCCGGCAGGCGCCGGGCGGCGGCATCGCTTCGCCTTGTCCGCCGGAGCCTTGTGCGTAGGTGGATCGCCGCCAGTATTTGGGCGGCCGTGTAGTACCATAGTGGCTCGGCCGCTGTAGTAGTTTTTATAGGACTTATAGGTCTTATAAATAAGCGCATGTCTACAATGATAGCGGCGGCGATTTAGCCGCCGGGTCCGTTATCGTCTGTTATTGTCCGTTATTGTCCGTTATTGTCCGTACTACTTGGCGCGCAAAACAGGCGTGCGCCTTACAACTGCCCTCCGCCAGCAGCTTACCACACCAAAAACGATAGCTTGTCCGCCGTAGCCTCGTGCGAAGGTGGCTGCCGGGCTGATACTTAAACCGGTTGCTCCACGGCTTGGTAGCGACTGGTCTGTAAAAAAGTTTGTTAAAAAATTTGAAAATACGTTGAATATGTGCTATATTAATCAAATAGGATAGGCGAGTGTAGCAAAACGGTTATGCCCTGGCTTCCCAAGCCAGTCACGCCGGTTCGACTCCGGTCACTCGCTCCAGTTGATTGTTTACGGCTTGCGGAGAGCGTTTCTGCGGAGCCGTTTTTTTGTGTTTTTTTGTTTGACAGGATGGTGGATTTTTATGGATGAACTTTTGAAAGTTGTCAGTTCGGTCAACAGTTATTTATCGGATTATGTGCTGGTTTTTCTGTTGGTGGTCACCGGGGTTTATTTTTCGATCCGGACCCGTTTTGTTCAGGTACGCTGCTTTGCGGAAGGCTGGAAGCGGACTTTTGGTAATTTTACGCTGCGGGGCGGCAAAAACGGCGGCGGATTGAGTTCATTTCAGGCTTTGAGTACGGCGGTGGCTGCTCAGGTCGGTACCGGTAATATCGTGGGTGCTTCCGGGGCGATCCTTGCCGGCGGGCCCGGCGCTATTTTCTGGATGTGGATAATCGCATTTTTCGGTATGGCCACGATTTATGCTGAGGCGGTTTTGGCGCAGATAACCCGGGTTGTGGATGCTGATAATACGATCCATGGCGGTCCGGTCTATTATATCAAACGGGCTTTTCCCAATCTTTTCGGCAAGTTTCTGGCAGTATTTTTTGCTGTTGCCATAACTGTATCGCTGGGCTTCATGGGCTGTATGGTGCAGGCCAACAGTATTGGCGAAACCTGCGCTAATGCGTTCAATATTCCTGCTTGGCTGGTAGGTATATTCATTGCTTTGATCGCCTTTTTTATTTTTATTGGCGGTGTATCGCGTCTGGCCAGCGTTACCGAAAAGCTGGTGCCGACGATGGCGATTGTTTATATTCTGGGCGGGCTGTTGGTTGTGATTGCCCGGATCGAATATCTTCCGCAAACTTTTGCGGTGATTTTCAAGTACGCTTTCCAGCCCGATGCTTTGATCGGCGGCAGTTTTGGTTATGCGCTTAAAACTGCTGTCAGTCAGGGAGCCAAACGGGGGTTGTTTTCCAACGAGGCCGGTATGGGGTCAACTCCGCACGCTCATGCGGCGGCTAATGTTGCCAAGCCGCACGATCAGGGGGTGGTGGCCATGATCGGACTTTTTATTGATACGGCGGTGGTGCTGAATATGACCGCTTTTATTGTTATATCTACGATTTACACCGGCGATGGGCCGCTGGCTCATGCCAACGGCAGCAATTATGCTGAGCTGCTGGCCAGTGCCAATCTGACCAAGACCAATGTGGTGCAGTATGCTGTTGGATCGGTAAGCAACGGCAATTTGGGCAATATTTTTGTGGCGGTGTGCCTTTTGTTCTTTGCGTTTTCCACGATCCTCAGCTGGAATTATTTCGGCAAGATCAACTTCCAATATCTTTTTGGGCGCCGGGCAGTGATCGTTTACTCGATTTTGGGCGTAGCATGTGTATTTTTTGGCACTTTGATGAAAAATGATCTGGTGTGGGAATTGCAGGATATGTTCAATCAGCTTATGGTGCTGCCCAACGTGATTGCGCTGCTGGCGCTTGCTTCGCTGGTGGCGGCAGCAGCCCGCCGCTGAACGTTACTTGTTGACAAAAGCTCCTTTGCGTGAGATGGATATTTCTCAAGCAAAGGAGTTTTTTTATGGGTAAAACAGAAGCTTTTTTTGAACTTGGCGACTTTATGGTGGAGTTTGGAGACCATTATTTAGGGTATGCTCAGGTCAATATTGAACTGCAGGCAGTGCAGCACAGCATCCGGAAAGATGCCTGGCAGCTGCTAAAATTTAAACAGATAGCGGCGCTCAAGTGGAGTATAACTGTTGAGCTGGCCAATGGCGAAAAATGGTGGCAGTTTTTATGTGGAAACACTGATTGCAGCCGAACGCATTTTACTCAGGATATATTTGTCCGGGGCGGGGTTTTGCGGCTCTATCCGGCGGATCCGTCCCGATCCGGTTTTGAGTTCAAACGGGTTTTTGTCGATCGGGTCAAGCAGCAGTCCGGGCGGGAGCTGGAGTGCGGATCGCTTAAAGTGGTGTTTGATTGCGAAGCTTCGTTGACCGGAAATTATTTCAGCTTTCTGACGCCCGGTGCTTTGCCCGCCGGAGCGCAGGATCATACGCCGCTTGATATCGATGGTTTATCGCTGGCATTGGTGGAGTTTTTAGGCAAAGAGCTTGATGCGGTGCCCGATCAGACCATCCGCTTGAACAGCTTTGCTCCGGGCAATGTTGGCTCATATATGCTTGCGCTGCAGTCATGCCGGGAGTGGGCAGCGCATCAGCCGCATTGGTTGAAATATACTTTAACAGCCCGCTTCCCGATGGAAGAGAAAAATGAGATTGACCGCAAGCTGCTGGCTGCAGCTCATGTTTTGCATGACTACCGGCTGCCGCTGGGGGGGATAGCTGTTCCGGGCTGCAAGACCAATGGCGTGGATTTCTCCAAACTCTGCCAGGTTAACAGCAATACATTTTGTTGCAGTACGCTGGATTTCTGTGTGCTGCTGCAATAAATTTTTATTGCAGATTTTCCTGCCGGTATTTTTGGATTATTTCCAGAAATTCCGGCATTATTTCTTCTGCCTTCCGGCGCCCGATGCCCTTGATAAGCATACACTCATCCTGCGATTGCGGCAAACGCAGCACCAGCTCATCCAACGCTGCATCGCTGAAGAGTTGATACGCTCTGAGGTTGAATTCCCGGGCCATATCCAAGCGCTTTTGCCGCAGCATTTCCCGCAAGTCGGCGCGCTCCAGCATCCGGCGGTCGCCCGCAGGAGCTTCAAGCGGTGATTTGCTGTTGGAAAAAGTGTTTTTCCGGGGGCTGGTTGTGCGTTTTTTGCGCACTTCCGGAGCTGCCGCCGACCGTAAACTCAAAGTTATCGGATGCGGAAATTCAATAAAATCTTCGCCGTCCGGAGTCAGCATCACGCAAGGATATTCGCCGCCGGTCACAGTAAGATAACCGGCTTTTTCCAGTGCCCGCAGATATTCCAGGATCTGATCTTGCTTGAGGATCCGCAATGCTCCGAAAAAGGAACTGTTCTGCACATTCAGATTCAATATTTCTGTACGTCTGGCCCCGCAGAGGATCAAGCTGAGTTTGCCCCGTCCGAAGCGGCCATTGAAGCGCTGAACACACTCCAAAAGCGTAGTCACCTGTTCTGTTTCGTCTTCTGAAAGTTCATGCTCATGACCTTTGAGCTGCGCTGAACGGTCGCAGTTGTCGCAGCATTGACATTGCCATGAACTGCTGTTTTCGCCAAAGTATCCGATCAACGCAGCCTGCCGGCAGCTGCGGGTCTGGGCAAAAGCTATCACATCATCCAGCCGGCTCATTTCAAAGGAGCGTTTGCGCTCCAGTTCGCTGCAGTCTATATTCAATTCGCTTTGGTTCGGATCGGTCAGACTCAACAAGCCGCTGCCGGGAGCCGGCTGCCAGGCCAGCACATCGCCATTAAGAAAATTCATCACCCGCCGCAGCTGATCGTAATTCAAGCCGGTCAGTTGGGCCAGCTGCTGAAAGGTGGTCTGGAATTGATTCAAGCCATATTCCTGCAGCACCCGGTGGATAAAACGGGAGCGCTGGTTTTTTTCAGCACTGTGCATTTGTTCCAGCAGTACGGCGTTGCCCCGCAGCTGCAAGGTTCCGGCGTTGTCGGAACGGCCGTTGCGGGTGATCTGGTGAAAATGCTCCAGCACCCGCAGCGCACTGTAAAGCTGGGCGTCATTTTTGGCATCCAGTATTGATACC
The DNA here is from genome assembly GCA_015061575.1 of Lentisphaerota bacterium. Taxonomy (GTDB): domain Bacteria; phylum Verrucomicrobiota; class Lentisphaeria; order Victivallales; family Victivallaceae; genus SIG78. The sequence goes on along the minus strand of SUWF01000057.1, from coordinate 9,868 downwards.
AGATCTTTGACGGCGATTTCCAGCTCGTTGCGCTGAAATTTTTGCGTCAGCATGAACAAGTACTGGTACAAGCGCCGCAGCAGTTCCGGCGGCGGGTTGCTCATTTCGATCAAAAATTCCTGCACATAGCGGTCGGCGTAACTGTATAAAAGTATGCACTCAGCCGGTTCGCCATCCCGTCCGGCCCGGCCCGCTTCCTGATAATAGGCCTCCAGACTGCTGGTTATATTGTAATGGATGACCCGCCGGACGTCGCTGCGGTCGATGCCCATACCAAAAGCGTTAGTCGCCGCCAGCACCGGGTGGGGCGTATTCATAAAATCATCCTGTACCCGGGTACGTCCTTCGTCGGTCATTCCGGCATGATAACCCATGATGTTCAAAGCGCCGGTCAGCTCATCGACCTGTTTGCGGGTGGCTGCATAAATAATGGTTGCTCCGGAGCAGGGCTGTTTGAGCAGTTCTTTGATCGCTTCGAGTTTTTCGCTGTTGTTGCGGCACTCCATAACTTTGAACGACAAGTTGGGGCGTTTGAATCCGGCCACATGAAATGCCATATTATGGCGGCGCAGCTGCAGTTTGATATCTTCGCGCACCCGCAAAGTGGCAGTGGCGGTAAAAGCACACACTTGTGGAATATGGAATCGCTCGGCAATATTGCCCAGACGGGTGTAGGCCGGGCGGAAGTCGTGCCCCCATTGGCTGATACAGTGCGCTTCATCGACCACCAGTATTTCCGGCGGATATTGACTGAGAAAACTCTGGAAACTCTCGGTGCTGAATCGTTCCGGAGCCACATACAGCAGTTTGATGTGTCCGGCAGCTGTACTGCGCAGGATCTCGCGCTGTTCAACAAAGTCGATGGAGCTGTTGACGGCTCCGGCCGGAATATTTTTTTCCCGCAGCGAGTCGATCTGGTCTTTCATCAAAGCTATCAGCGGCGACACCACGATGCCGTAAGTTTTTTTCAACAGTATCGGGAGCTGGTAACAGAGCGATTTTCCGGCACCGGTGGGCATAATGACACAAAAATCCCGTCCGGAAGCCACCGCTTGCACAACTTCCAGCTGATAGTCCAGAAAATCATCAAAGTTAAAATATTTTTTCAAGGCCGTCCGCAACTCTTCCGGTGTCGGCACAGATGCAATGTTTTCCATAAATCCTCAAATTTTGAGCAATTTTACCCGGCGGAAACGCATTTTTTTACCGCGTTGCTCTTTAAAAAAAACAACTTTCCAACAGGCGCTGTATTGCAAAATATACTGCTTGAATCGCACTTCTGCCAATTAAAATAGCGAAAAGTTTGTAAAACATTGCCTGAAGGGCTTGAAAAAACATGTTTCAGATGGTATATTAACAAGTGGCTTGCCGGATTTGATTTGATTTCGGCGGTTTTTTTGTGTGCGCATTTTTGCACAATTTGCGAATTTTAGGAACAAAGATTTTATCGTTAAATATAGAGCAAGGAAAGTCAGGAAAATCATGGCTCAGCGCAAGGACATTCACAAAATTCTTATCATTGGTTCCGGTCCGATCATCATCGGGCAGGCGTGCGAATTTGACTACTCAGGTACTCAGGCGTGCAAGACCCTCCGTAATCTGGGTTACGAAATCGTGTTGGCCAACAGCAACCCGGCAACTATCATGACCGACCCCGGAATGGCCGATCATACCTACATCGAACCGCTGACGGTTCCGAGTCTGGAAAAGATCATCGTGCGGGAAAAACCCGATGCTCTGCTGCCCAATTTGGGCGGACAGACCGCGTTGAACCTGGCTATCGACCTGGCCGATGCCGGGATTCTGGAAAAATACAATGTGGAAGTCATCGGCGTGGATTTGGAAGCTATCAAACGCGGCGAAGACCGTATTGAATTCAAAAACGCCATGAAGGCTATCGGCGTACCGGTGGCTGCATCGGAACCGGCCACCAGCGTGGAAGAGGGCGAAGCCATTGCCAGCAAGCTCGGTTATCCGGTGGTACTGCGTCCGGCTTACACCATGGGTGGTACCGGCGGCGGGATTGTTTACAATGTTGAAGAACTCCGTGATGTGATGGCCCGCGGGCTGGCGGCCAGTTTGATCGGTCAGGTGCTGGTCGAGCAGTGCGTATCCGGCTGGGAAGAGCTGGAACTGGAAGTCATGCGCGATGCCAACGGCAAAAAGATCACCGTTTGCTATATTGAAAACGTTGACCCCATGGGGGTACATACCGGCGACAGTTTCTGTGTAGCTCCCATGCTGACAGTTCCTCAGGAACTGCAGGAACGTCTGCAGGATTACGCTTACCGGATCCTGGACGAAGTCGGGGTTATCGGCGGCTGCAATGTGCAGTTTGCGCACAACCCGGAAACTGATGAAGTTACGGTCATTGAAATCAACCCCCGCACCAGCCGTTCCAGTGCGTTGGCCAGTAAGGCCACCGGCTGTCCGATCGCGGTGCTGTCCACCCGTATGGCGGCCGGGGTGACGCTGGATGAAATGCCCTACTGGCGTGATGGCTCCATGGATAAATATACTCCGTCGGGCGATTATGTGGTGGTAAAATTTGCCCGCTGGGCCTTTGAAAAGTTCCCGCAGGCGAAGGATGCGCTCGGCACTCAGATGAAGGCCGTGGGCGAAGTTATGAGCATCGGGGCCAACTTCAAAGAAGCCCTGCAGAAAGCGATCCGTTCGCTGGAAATCGGCCGGGCCGGTTTGGGGATGGTCAAGAAGTTTGAAAAACTTTCGGCCGCTGAACTTAAAGAAAAACTCCATACGCCCAGCAGCGAACGCTTTTTCCAAATCTACGAAGCATTCAAAAAAGGTGTCACCGTGGAAGAAGTGGTCAAACAGACCAAGATCGGCAAGTGGTTCCTGACCCAGATTTGGGAGTTGGCTCAGTTTGAACTTAAATTGGCTGCCTGCAACTGGATGTCGCTGGATGATCAGCTTTTGGTACAGGCCAAAAAAGATGGTTTTTCGGATAAATATCTGGCCAAGATGTTCAATGTTCCGGAAGCTATGGTGCGGGATCGCCGGGTCAAGGCCGGTGCCGTGGCCACCTATTGCCGGGTGCCGGTATCCGGTACTGCTGATGGCGAAGATTATTACTACAGCACTTATTCCGGCCGTCCGGATGAAGTCAAGGTTTCCGATAAACGCAAGATCATGATCCTCGGCGGCGGTCCCAACCGTATCGGGCAGGGGATCGAATTTGACTACACTTGTGTGCATGCGGCTTTTGCGCTGCGTGATGCCGGTTACGAAACTGTGCTGGTCAACTGCAATCCGGAAACTGTTTCCACCGACTACGATACCAGCGATAAACTCTACTTTGAACCGCTGACCGTGGAAGACGTTATCGCTATTTACAATAAAGAAAAGCCCGAAGGCGTGATCGTGCAGTTCGGCGGCCAGACCCCGCTGAATATTGCGCAGGAACTCAAAGATCTGGGCATGAATATTATTGGTACTCAGCCGGAAGGTATCCGGTTGGCTGAAGACCGGGAATACTTCCGTGAACGCATGATCGCTTTGAATATCAAGCAGCCGGAAAGCGGCACTTCCACTTCATTGGATGAAGCGGTCAAACTGGCCCGCCGGATCGGTTATCCGGTGATGGTGCGTCCCAGCTTTGTGCTGGGCGGCCGGGGTATGGCGGTCATTTACGATGAACCGACTCTGATCAAGTATGCTGTGGAATCGCTGCAGGTCAGCCCCGAATATCCGATGCTGATCGACCGCTTCCTCGGCAATGCCATCGAAACTGAAGTCGATGCACTTTCCGACGGTGAAGATACCTTTGTGGCCACGGTCATGGAACACATCGAACTGGCCGGTATCCACTCCGGTGACTCGGCGTGTACGATCCCGCCGGTGACGCTCAGCGAAGATATCATCAAGAAGATCGAAGATCAGGCGGCGGCCATCGCCCGGGACTTCAAAGTGGTGGGCATTTTGAACGTGCAGTTCGCTGTTTGCGAAGGCGAAGTGTATATCATCGAAGCCAACCCCCGTGCTTCCCGTACCGTGCCGCTGGTGGCCAAAGTTACCGGGGTGCCGCTGGCCCGGGTGGCGACCAATTTGATGCTTGGTCACAAGCTTTCTGAATACAAAGACTTGCTCAAGCGCAAAGACCGCAGCTATATGGGGGTTAAAGAAGCGGTGTTCCCCTTCAATATGTTCCCGGAAGTTGACCCGATCCTCGGCCCGGAAATGCGGGCTACCGGCGAAGTCATGGGGCTGGCTGAAAGTTTTGGTTTGGCCTATTACAAAGCTCAGCAGGCGGCCGGTGCCGAATTGCCGCTGGAAGGTGTTGCCTTGCTGACCGTAGCTCAGGGCGAACGCGACAAGCTTTTGCCGGTGGCGCAGGGCTTGAGCGAAATGGGCTTCAAGATCGTGGCTACTGATGGAACTGCCAAGTTCCTTAACGATAACGGCGTCAAGGCTGACGAAGTATATAAACTCAACGAAGGCCGTCCGAATATCAGCGATCTGATCAAGAACCGTTCGGTGCAGTTGATCATCAATACGCCGCTGGGCCGGGCCAGCAAAGTTGATGACAGCTTTATCCGCATGATGGCTATTCAGTACAAGATCCCGTACATGACCACCATGGCGGCGGCCAATGCTACGGTTGCCGGTATCCGGGATGCCAAGCAGGGCGAAAACAATGCCAAGTCCCTGCAGGAGTATCAGGCTGGCAAATAAAAAAACGTTTTTGAAAAAATCCGGTGTGCTGCTGTTGCGCATCGGATTTTTTTATTCAACAGTTGTTGACTGCTGAGCAAAGAATAAGGAGTTGTGGGCAATGGAAAAAGTATATTTGTGGAGCGATCCGGAGATCCGCACGCAGAATGATCGGGTGTCGATAACTCCCATGTTGGTGGATGATGATAAAATCCATCCGGCGGTGTTGGTTATTCCCGGTGGCGGGTATGGGGTGGTTTGTCTCAGCACGGAGGGATTTCCGATTGCCGGAAAATTCAATGAACTCGGCTATCATGCGTTTATTCTTGACTACCGCACGGCGCCCAATCGCTGGCCGCTGCCGCAGCTGGATGCCATGCGGGCGATGAAAGTCATCCGGAGCAATGCGCAGAAGTTCCGGGTGGATCCCGGTCAGGTGGCGGTGTGCGGATTCTCAGCCGGAGCGCATCTGGCGGGTTCGCTGGGGATCCTGTGCGATGAGCTGGCGGCGGTCAATGGTGATGAAGCGGATGCTTTTCCGCATCGGCCGGATGTGATGATCCTCTGTTACGGAGTGCTGTCATTCAGTGAGTGGAACACGCAGGGTACGCAGATGAATTTGCTGGGCGAAAATTATCGGGCGATCCGGCATGAGTATTCGCTGGTGGAAAAGGTCAACAGCAGTACGCCGCCGGCTTTTTTGATGCACACCATTTGCGATCAGATCGTGCCTTACCGCAACAGTTTGGAGTTTGCCGATGCCATGGGCAGATGCAAACGGCCATGCGAATTGGCACTCTATAATTGGGGCGATCATGGTATACTGCTGGGGTTGAATACATTGGATGTAATAAGCTGGCCGGAACGTGCGCATTGTTTTATGCAATCCTTGCGTCTGGAACAACAGGATGCACAATTTCTTGAACGCTACACAAACAGCTATCAGAATCAACAAAATCAGCTTGAAAAACAAGGTAAATGCGCTGAAAAGCCGTAATATAGTAAAAAAATCAAAAAAAAACGCTAAAAAATCACTAAAAAATCACTTTGACAGTTGCAAAAATGGCAAGGCGGATTTACTTTATCTGTGGTATATATTATAGATAAAAAATCAAGTGGTTAAACCACCATAACAAAAGGGTCGGAAATGATAAACAAGAAATGGCTTGAAAATAAGAATATGGCCTCTGCCGGAGAAGAAACGGTCGTACCCAAAGAATACGCCGAATATATCCTTATGGATACGGAATGGAATCAGGCCAGTTACAGCGAAGGTGAATTTGCTTACAATAAATATTGCCCGTATATTATGGTGAGTAACAAGCCGACCGCGCCGCACTCCGTTACCGGCTGCGTCAACACCATGTCCGGCCAGATCGTTTATTACTGGATCCAGAAATATGGTTACGAACTTGATCTGACTCTGGATGCGGCAGATTCTTACGTCACCAGCAATAGAGTTTATGTCAATACTTACCAGCATAATGAATTCGGTTATGCCAGCTTTGCCTCGATCAACTCCATGCTGGCAAATTTTACCGTTGGTGCCTATCCCAACAGCGGCGATGATATTGCAGCTTTGTGTTTTGCGCTGGGGGTAAAGTCGGAAGCTGATTACGGTTACGCCAGCGGTACTTCGACCACGCTGCTGATCGGGGACGTGTTCAAAGAGATCGGATTTGTCAGTGCCAACGAAATCAATCACGAAAAGCACAATTATTTCTACCAGTATGATGAGGCAACTAATGCCGCTCCGGTGCTGACCAACGATGGCTGGGAAATCATCAAAGATCAGATGACGAACAAGCTGGTCATGGGCTGCATGATCTATAAAGGGGAAGCAGAGCAGCACGCCATTGTCATTGATGGATATTATGCTGATAAAGACCTCATCCATCTGAATTTCGGCTGGGGCAATTACCAGAAGGTATTTGTGGAAGAAGAAGGCCGCTACGAAGGCAACGGCTGGTATACCCGTGCGGAGTTTGAAGCCCTGCGTCCGGCCTATTTTCTGGCGGATTTGTACGGCACGCCTTCCAATAAGTCTTACGAAGTTACCAGCAATAAAGTTTATGGCGTAGGTGCATTGAACCGGGTGATCGAACAGGTCAACGGTTTGAACAATATGTACTACGAAGGTGTAGTCGGTAAGGTCGCATTCAAAGGAGCAGCCTCCAATATAGTCTACAATAACTCGGTCTTTGAACTGAAAAATTCCGTCACGGTGCAGGATTTTCACAGCGATATAACTGTGGATGTAGCCGATGGTGACGCCCGGATGTTCTGGAGCAGCAGCGGCAAATATGATATGGCTTTCGGCGGCAGTATGCGTTTTACGGTGCGGATCGAAGGCAGTAAATACGCTTCCGCTTTTGAAGGCCGAAATATCGTCATTGCCGGTGAACGGGCTTGGAACAAACTTACGGTCATCGGCGGCGAAGATTCGGCCTATGGCTTCAGAGCTTACGGCGGCTTGCAGATCAAGGATCTGGCGGTCAGTGCGCAAACATTGATCAGCAGCGAAAAGGCCAATGCTTACGCTTTCAGCGGCAGCAACAGCATTCAGGGCAGCTACGGCGGATTGATCATTGCCAACTCCGAATTGACTGCTTACGCTTTCCGGGGTGATAAGCTGGATGTGGTACTCAATGGCGCAAAGATTTTTGCCGGCCAGTACAAAGGGAATTTTTCGACATATCAGGCAGCGACCAGCGCTATGGCGCAGACCTTGACCGGCAACAGCCAGCAGGGCGTGGTGGTGCCAACTGCAATAATGCAGGCCGCCAACGGATATGCGTTTTATGCGGCGGATTACTCCGATGACACTATTACGGTCAGCAACGGTTCGATTATTATGGGTAATTGGGACCTGCGCGGCGGCAGCGATAAATTGGTCGTCAGCAGTGATTCGCAGATTTTCGGCAATATCGATGCCAGCGATTTGGATTTGGTTTTCCAGATCGGCCACGCCAACGGCAAAGCGGTGATCAACAGCAGCGATGTCAGTACGCTGCTGAACGATACCAGCTACAGCATCGATTTGAACAAGGCGGCCGATGGTACTTACATACTTATCAACTCCCAGAACGACATCAGCGGCCTGAACAAGTTGAAGTTTGCGGTGGATTTCCATGATGTGGTTTACTCGGTGAAAGTTGACGATACTTTCAGCGCCTACGACTTTGTGGATATCAATGTGATCGATAATCAGCTGAGCCTTTCGGTGCAGAATCTGCTCAATGGCGCCGGCGGCTTGACGGTCACGCAGTCCACCACGGCTTTGACCAATCAGGATGTAATTCTCAAAGTCGATTACAGCAGCAATTACAAAGAGCTGCGCTATTCCATCGATGGCGGAAGATCTTACCACACCTACAAGGCCTCGGAAGGCATTGTAATGAAAGAAAATGGCGAGATCAAGTTCCAGATGATCGCTTTGAACGGCGAAATCGGCGAAGCCAGTTACTTTGTCAAAAATATCGATAAAGAGCCGCCGGCAGTACCTTCGATCAGTCCGAGTACGACAGCGTTCACCCGCAACGATGTGATCCTGACCGTGAGTTTTGCCGAAGATGCAGTCATCAAGGAATTTTCGCGCGACGGTATAACCTGGCGGCCGATGCTGACCAATAAGCTGACGGTCAACGAAAATTCCACGGTGTTGTTCCGCTGTTTTGATGAAGCCGGCAATATGTCCATGTCGGAATATACAGTTACGAACATCGACGGCGGCGGGCCGGTCAAGCCGATCATTACGTTGTCGGAAACGGCTCCGACCAATCAGGATGTGGTGGTGACGGCTAAATTCTCCGGTTATTCGCTTTCTGACAGTTATTCACTCAATGGCACGTTGTGGCGGCCTTATATCGGGCCGGTCACGATGAGCAAAAACGGGGTGGTCTATTTCCGTTCGATTGACGAAGAAGGCATGGTGGCCACAGCATCGGTAAATGTTACTAATATCGACCGCAAGGCTCCGGGCAAACCCAAAGTTCAGACGGTGGTATTCAACGATTGGACGACCGAAGTGGTGGTCACTGCAACGTTTGCGGCGGATTCAGTTCGCAACGAGTACTCCACGGATGGAGTCAACTATAAGCTTTACTCTGGTCCGATAAGTTGTTTGTCCAATACCAAACTTTATTTCCGCTGCGTGGATGCCGCCGGAAACTACAGCAAAGTTGCGACCAAGCAGGTCAAACGCAGCAAGTGGGTGGTTTCTGATGAAGTTTTGACGGTGGAGGACTCCTTTGCCAACACCATTTCCGCGGCCAACACCGGGGATTCGTATGCGTTTGAAGTGACTGCCGGCAAATATACCATCGATGGCGAGTTCGGTTTGAATCTGACTGCCAAGGTGGTCGTGCGTGACAGTTCCGGCAAGCTGCGTTTGCAGGGCAATATCAAAAACGGCGTGCTGGATATCGATGCAAAATTGCTGGAAAAAGGCAAATATACGCTTACTGTTGATCGCACCAAAAACGGCTATGGCGACTATACCTTGGATGTAAAGGGTGTGGCTTATACTCAGGGCAACAACAGCGATGACGCCTGGAACTCAAGCTATGTGCAGAGCAATGTGCGCAGTGTGGGAGTGTTGGAATCCGGCAAGTCAGAAAAACTTGCAGCATCGGAATGGGTCGGTTTTGGCGATGCACAGGACTACATTAAGCTGGATGTTCAGTACGATGGCGAATACAGCTTCCAGGTGACGGATCTGAGTAATAATGTCAAATTGACGGTGTACGAAGATCGCGATGGCAAGCTTAAAAAGGTCAAGTCTGCGTCAATCAAAAAGAAGGCCTCCGGCAGTTTGAGTGGAGTGGAGCTGGATAGCGACAGCACCTACTATCTGCTGCTGGAAGCCACCGGCGCCAAGAAGGGGCTGAATACGGATTACGAGCTGGAAATTTCTGCGTCGTATCAGGATATAGTTGAAGATATTCTTTACGGTGCTGAAAGCTTCAAGACCTTTGATCTGGCCGCTGGCGACAATCTGACCGGCGATTTGCTGGACGATAAAAACCAGGGCATGTTGGCCTGAAAAAAATCAGTTTTTTGACAAAAATAAAAGATATTATGAGAGACACAAGAGGTCTCTCATTTTTTGCACTGAAAACAAAAAGTGGTTTGCCTCTTGATAAAAACGGATTTATGTTAATCCAAGAACAACGAAGTCGCATAGTGCGCTTCAAAA
>SUWF01000056.1 GCA_015061575.1 Lentisphaerota bacterium | reverse complement strand
CCCGGCAGCTCCGTACAACTCCGTAAACATCCGTACCCATCCGTACAATTCAGCTTCCCCCCAGGTGTGCGCCTTACAACCAGCGCCAAGCCGGGCGGCAGCATCGCTTCGCCTTGTCCGCCGGAGCCTTGTGCGTAGGTGGATCGCCGCCAGTCTTTTGAGGGCCGTGTAATGCTATAGTGGCTCAGCCGCTGCTGTAGTTTTTATGGGACTTATAGGACTTATAAGTCTTATAAATAAGCGCATGTCTACAATGATAGCGGCGGCGATTTCGCCGCCGGGTCCGTTATCGTCTGTTATTGTCCGTTATTGTCCGTTCTACTTGGCGCGCAAAACAGGCGTGCGCCTTACCACTGCACTCCGCCAGCAGCAAGGGCGGCAAGATAGAACCCCGATAGTTTGTCCGCCGTAGCCTTGTGCGGAGGTGGATGCCGGTGGGCTTCAAAGCAGTATTTTCAGCAGCAGCGGCGCTGTTATTATTGATAGTATGGTGGTTATGATGATCGCCTGACTGGCCAAATCCATGTCGCCGCCATAGCGGCGGGCCACCAAGACAGAGCTGGAAGATACCGGCATCAGCGCCACTACAGCCAATACCCGGAAAATATCTTCCGGTATCGGCAGCAGCTTCATTATCAGAATAAATATCACCGGCAGCAGCACCAGCCGCACCAAACTCAGGTAAAACACATCCGTAAGATGTTCACCAAAACGTCCGGCACTGTTGTAAATCGCTGCACCAATGCCGATAAGCACCAGCGGTACTGCAGCATTGCCCATGGTTGCGCAAACTTTGCCTACTATTTGAGGCATGGGAATGTGGAAAATAACAAACCCCAGCGCAATCAGCACTGAATATAAGTTTACTGAAAAGATATTGCGCAACGTTTCTTTACGGCTGCTGCCGCCAAAAGCGGCGATCCCCAAAGTCCAGAACCCAATGGTTGAACCAATATTCATCAGCAACAGCAAACTTACATATCTTTCTCCCCACAAATTGTCCAATACGATCAGTGGTAAAAAGAGGTAGTTGTTGCAAGTGCAGAAATGCTGAAACATCGCCCGCCGTTCCCGGGTACCGTATTTCATCAATTTGCTAAAATAGCGTCCCAGCATCATACCCGCAAACATTATTGCAAAGCCCATCACGGGCAAAATCCAGGCATCCAGCAGCTGGTCGGTTTTAAAATTACGGGTGATGCTGCTGATAGTCAACAGCGGAAAAAGCAGATCCAGCGTCAGATTGGATAACTGGGCGATGCCGTTTTGATCCAATATCTTACGGCGGGTCAGGTATGCACCAAGCCCGAAAGCAATAAACGTTTCCAATATGGCCAGAAAAGTTTTGTACGCTATATCCATAATTTACAAATATTCCTTTAAGTATCTTCCTGTATGGGATTTGCTGTTTTTTATGATATTTTCCGGTGTTCCGCAGGCAACGACCCGACCGCCTTCAGAACCGCCTTCCGGCCCTATATCTATAATGTGGTCTGCAGTTTTGATCACATCCAAATTGTGCTCGATCACTACCACCGAATTGCCCATATCCCGCAATTTGAACAAAACTTTCAGCAGCTGATCAACATCTGCCAGATGCAGTCCGGTAGTCGGTTCGTCAAGAATATACATGGTATGGCCGTGCGGTATCCGGCAGAGTTCGCTGGCCAGTTTGACCCGCTGCGCCTCGCCGCCGGAAAGAGTGGTTGCGCTCTGCCCGAGCTTGATGTAGCCCAATCCAACTTCCTGCAGGGTGGAAAGTTTGCGCTTCAAGGCCGGTACAGCGTCAAAAAACTCCACTGCCTGATTGACGGTCATATCCAATATTTCGGCGATATTGTGTTTTTTGTAGCGGACTTTGAGCGTTTCGGAATTGAAGCGTTTGCCGCCGCAGGCCGAACACTCCACATAGACGTCCGAGAGGAACTGCATTTCTATTTTCTTGATCCCATCACCCTTACATTCTTCGCAGCGGCCGCCTTTTACGTTAAAGCTGAAACGTCCCGGGGTGTAGCCGTGCAGTTTGGCTTCCGGAGTTTCTGCCATCAATTTGCGAATCAAATCAAACGCTCCAATGTAGGTGGCAGCATTGCTGCGGGGGGTGCGTCCGATGGGGCTCTGGTCAATGATGATGGCTTTATCGACCAGTTCCAGATTTTCGATTTTGTCATGTTCACCGGGCGGCAGATCCATGATTTTTTGCTGAGCGTTGAGTGCCCGCACCAGAATTTCGTTGATCAGCGAGCTTTTGCCGGAGCCGGATACCCCGCTTATGCAGCAGAAAGTTCCCAGTGGGATTTCTACATCAATATTTTTGAGATTATTGTGACGGCAGCCCAGCAAGCGGATCATTTTTCCGTTGCCCGGATTGCGGTCTGCTGGCACCGCAATTTCTTTGCGTCCGGCCAGATAATCACCGGTGGGGGATCCGACAACTTCAGCAACCTCTTCCGGGGTTCCGGCAGCCACGATATTGCCGCCGCTGCGTCCGGCGCCCGGCCCCAGATCCAGCACATAATCAGCAGCTTTGATCGTATCCAGGTCATGCTCGACCACGATCACGGTATTGCCCAGATCCCGGAGTTTTTTCAAGGTATCGATCAAAAGATCGTTATCCCGCTGGTGCAGCCCGATTGAGGGTTCGTCAAGGATGTAAAGCACGCCTACCAGCGCCGATCCCAGCTGAGTTGCCAGCCGGATACGCTGAGCTTCGCCTCCGGAAAGGGTTCCCGAGGAGCGGTCAAGCGAAAGATAGGATAATCCGACATCGCAAAGAAAACGCAATCGGGATTTGATTTCCCGCAAAACATCTTCTGCAATTTGGCTGCGTTCTTTATCCAGCTGCAATTTTTCCAGAAAACTCAATGCGTCGTTTATACTCAACGCATTGAATTTATCGATTGCCAAACCGCCTACTGTCACTGCCAGACTGACCGGATTGAGTCGGGATCCGTGGCATTGCGGACAAGTGCGTGGTGCAAGATAACTTTTCAGGCGTTCCCGCACGGAATCGCTTTCGGTTTCCATCATGCGGCGGCGGAGATTTTCCAGGATTCCTTCAAATGGCTTGCTCCAGTGAAATTTTTTGCCCCGGATGTAGTAATCGAACTCCAGATGTTCTTCGCCGCTGCCGTACAACAGCAGATGCTGGATATTTTCCGGCAAATCCTTAAAAGGAACAGTCAGCATGTTCGGACAATTTTTCCATTCGGCGATCTTGCGCAACAGCATGTTGTAGTACATTATCAGGTGCCGGGGGCCCCGCCGCCAGCCGGGGATCGCTCCGTTTTTTATGGATTTGCCGGGATCCGGGATGGCCAATTCCGCCGCCATGACCATTTGCACCCCCAAGCCATTGCAGCATTCGCAGGCACCATAGGGGCTGTTAAACGAAAAATTCCGCGGCAGCAGTTCACCATAGCTGACTTTGCAATCCACGCAAGCCAGATGTTCGCTGTATTTACTTTCCTGCCACTCGCCGGACGCCGGATCCTGTTTAAGCAGAGTCAACATGCCGGAGCCATGCTTGAGTGCCGTTTCCACCGAATCGTTGACCCGGGAACGATCCATATTGCCGGCAACCAGCCGATCTACAACGATATCGATGCTGTGACGGATCGTTTTGGCCAGTTTGATCTCTTCGGGATCATCCAGTGTTACGATCTTTCCATCGATCCGGCAGCGCAGAAAACCATCTGAGTGGATCTTATCGATCACATCTTTGTGTTCGCCTTTGCGCCCGTCGATGACCGGAGATAGCAGCATAAGTTTGCAGCCTTCTTCCAGATTCATCAGCTGATCAGTGATGGCTTCGGCGCTCTGGCGCTTGAGTTCACGTCCGCAATGCGGGCAATGCGGAGTTCCGGCATGAGCGTAAAGCAAGCGCAGATAGTCATAAATTTCTGTAACCGTAGCCACGGTGGAGCGGGGATTGCTGCCTGCTGAGCGCTGTTCAATAGCAATTGCCGGCGAAAGGCCTTCGATATGATCGACCTTGGGTTTCTGCATCTGGTCAAGAAACATTCTGGCGTATGCCGAAAGGCTTTCCACATAGCGCCGCTGGCCTTCGGCATACAAAGTATCGAACGCCAGCGAGCTTTTGCCGGAGCCGGATAAGCCGGTGATCACCACCAGTTTATTGCGTGGAATATCCGCATTTATATCTTGCAGGTTGTGCTGTTTGGCACCCCGGATAACGATATGATCAAACATCTTGCTGTATACTGTCCTTATCATAGAGCTGATTTTTCATTGATAATATACAGCCAAAGCGGAACTTTCGCAACTGACCGATCTGGTATATTTTGAAGTTTATCGGTCTGCCCGCTGCCAGATGGCGCTGCAATCCGGAGTTATTTCGCCGTGGCGGGCCGCCTGCACGGTATAAAGTTTGAACGGTTCAGCACTGTTGCGGCGATTTTCCACATGGCAGTCGGTATAGAGCAGATTGCTCTGGCGGTAATCGTGGGGGGCAAACTGCTGCCCCTGATTGGTTATGCAGGCAAAGTCCATTATATAAGCTTTGTTGTGATTGGCCGGATCGAACAGCTCCGGCTGAAAATCTGCACAGCCGCCCCGGTACAGAAAGGCACTCCAGGTCATTTGCATAACATTTTGCTGCCAATTCTGCGCTACAATCTGCTCTTCATAGCCAGGTGACCCCGGGCAGCCGAAAACTCCGGCATACGGCAGATAGCCATTTATCAATCTGCCCAGCGCCAGCACGTTGTTGCCCGGCAGCCGCAAGACCGGAATCGAAGCGTTTTCCAATCCGGGCATGATATTGGGTATCAGATCGGAATTATCGCAGCTGTAAAAAATGACTCCCTGACCGATGTTGCGCAGATTACCGGCGCAAGCTGTCAGCTTGGCCCGCTGCGTGCCGGAAGTAACCGCCGGCAGCAGCATGGTCAAAGCTATGCAGAAAACGGCAATTACAGTCAACAGTTCAATAACAGTAAACTTGCACCGCCGGGAATTTTTCATGATTCAAACTCCATATTCAATGCCTGAGCAACCCCGCGGCCATATTCAATATCCGCTTGCGCACAGTGGGTTATGTGGCGGCGCTTGATAAAGTCCGGCACTCCCTGCATGGAGCGGGCGGTGTTGGCAAAGAGCCGCTCTTTTTGAGCCGGTGTCATCTTGCGGAAACGGATTCCCGGCTGGGTAAAATAATCGTCGTCATCGCTGCGGAAATCCCAATTATCGCCATCGCCATCGACCGGAGTGGGCGGCTGTCGTTTTTCGGGCTGCTCCTGCCACATGCCGAAACTGTTGGGTTCATAGCTGAGCTTGCTGCCGTGGTTGTCATCGGTACGCATAAAGCCATCCCGGGCGTAAGCGTTTACTGCGCAGCGGGCTTTGTTGACCAATATCAGATGATGATTGACACCCAGCCGGTAGCGCTGGGCATCCGAATAAGCAAATAATCTGGCCTGCAGCATTTTGTCCGGCGAAAAACCGATCCCCGGCACCACATTGGCCGGATTGAAGGCGGATTGTTCGACTTCGGCAAAATAATTCTGATAATTGCTGTTGAGTTCCATCATGCCCACCGGCTGCAGCGGAAAATCTTCCACCGGCCATTCTTTGGTCAGATCAAAAGGATTGAACGGCAGCTGCCGGGCAGTTTTTTCGCTCATAAGCTGTATGCAAAGCTGCCAGCGCGGATACTCTTTGCGTTCGATGGCTTCGTAAAGATCCCGGATGTGGCTGTCACGATCCATACCGCAAAGTTTGCAGGCTTCGGCATCGGTCAGATATTTTATCGGCTGCTGGCATACCCAGTGGAACTTGACCCAGGTGCGGCGCTTCTGATGGTCGTACAAACTGAATGTGTGGCTGCCGAATCCGTGCATATTGCGGTAACTTGCCGGTATGCCGTCATCGCTCATGGTGATGGTTATCTGGTTCAGCGCTTCGGGCAGACTGGTCCAGAAATCCCAGTTGGCGGTGGGGCTGTGCAAACCGCTGTCGGGAGCTTTTTTGACCACATGATTGAGATCGGGAAAGTGGTTGGCATCGCGGATAAAAAATACCGGAGTATTGTTGCCGACCAGATCCCAGTTGCCTTCGTTGGTGTAAAATTTGACGGCAAATCCTCTTATATCCCGCTCCGCATCGGCGGCACCACGGAAACCGGCTACGGTGGAAAAACGCACGAAAACTTCGGTAACTTTGCCGATTTCGCTGAAAATATCCGCACAGGTGTATTGAGTTATATCGTGAGTGACAGTAAATGTACCATAAGCTCCGGCGCCTTTAGCATGCATACGGCGTTCAGGGATGACTTCACGGTTGAAGTTGGCGAGTTTTTCCAGCAGATTTACGTCCTCGACCAAAAGCGGTCCCCGGGCTCCGGCAGTGCGGCTGTTTTGATTGTCAGCAACGGGAGCGCCGAAATTGGTGGTAAGTTTGTCCTGCGGAGAATGTTCAAAGTTCATAAAATTCCTCCTTGTCTTTGATGGTTGCATTGTTTTGACCGGAGGAAAGAAAAAAATGTTGCCGGGGGACCGTTCAATATCGCAAGATGTAAGCAATGTAACTCGCAGTAAGTGTTTTTTTTGCAGGCTCAGCGTCCGGGCACAGCCCTGGCTGCTGACCATAGCAATATAAAATAACGAACACCTCAAAAATCGTGTATTTTTGAGGTGTTCGTAAATTTGGTCAGCTGCTGTTCAGGTTCAGTGGTTCCGGCGGTATCCCCGCTGTGGGGAGTGGTGCTGCCGGGAACGGTATCCGGAAGCACCACGACGGCTTTTCAGCAAAGCTGCGTATTCTTCCGGGATCTGCACCATAGCTTCGGTGGGCAGAGTGGATTTGAAAGTTTCGCCCACATATTTTTCAATATCCGGCATATAGTATGCGCCGTATTCGCAGATAAAACTGATCGCTTTGCCTGCTTGTCCGGCCCGGCCCGTCCGGCCGATACGGTGAACGTAATCTTCGGAACGCTCCGGTAAATCGTAATTGACCACCAGCGATACATTGTCCACATGGATGCCCCGGGCGGCCACATCGGTGGCGATAACGATTTTGACTTTGCCGCTGCGGAAATCTTCCAATATACGCATACGCTTCTGCTGGGCAATATCGCCGGACATAAGTTCCACGGCAATGCCGCATTTTTGCAATGCCTCGTAAACATCCAGGTTTTTATCTTTGCGGTTGCCGAAAATGATCATCCGCTCAAAGGGTTCATTTTTGATTATATAGAGCAGCATCGCCAGTTTTTCCGAACCGGCTACCGAATAAAAAGTCTGCTCGATAGTGGCACCGACCACCTGTTCCGGTTCGGTTTCCACCATCACCGGATCGTGCAGAAAACTCTGCGCCAGACGCATGATTTCCGGTTCCAGTGTGGCCGAAAAGAGCATCGTTTGCCGCACCCCTTTATCCGGCAGCTGCGCCACGATCCGGCGCACATCCGGAATAAAGCCCATATCCAGCATCCGGTCGGCTTCGTCGATCACCAGCAGTTCCACCTGACTCAAATCCAACGCTCCGCTGCGCACATAGTCGATGATACGGCCGGGCGTACCGGCTAAAATATCGATTTGCTGCTGCAGGCTTTTGCGTTGTTTTTCGTGATCCATCCCGCCAAAGACCACCACGTTGACAAAATCGGCAAAAACGTTGATCGCTTCGGCGTCTTTGTGGATTTGGATCGCCAGTTCACGGGTGGGAGCCAAAACCAGCACCCGGGGCGTTCCCGGCGGCAGATCTTTACGCGGGTTATTGCCCAAGCGGGTGAATGCCGCCAGCAGGAATGCAGCGGTTTTGCCGGTTCCGGTCTGCGCTTTGCCGCCCAGATCCCGCCCCGCCAGCAGTTCGGGCAAGGCGGCGGCCTGAATGGGAGTGCAGTACTCAAAATTCATATTTTGAATACCGAATTGGATCGCTTCCGGCAGCGGAAAATCCAGAAAACGTTTTTTATCCGGCACCACCGGCACTTCGCGCAATGCCGCCGGGCGTTCCGGTCTGACTTTGGGGGCAGGAAAAGGCGTTACTGCCTGCACATCGGCATCCTTATTCCGGCGTTTTTTCTTTTTGCCGGAAGTCGTCTGCGCTTTACCGGCAGCATACTGTTCCGCAGCTGCATCTTTCAGCTCCGGACGGGAAGACTTCCGATGAGATTTTTTGCGCCCGTTATTGGCTGCCGGGGATTTTTTACCCGGCTGTTTCTTAGCTTGCGCAGCCTGGGCAGGAGCGACCGTTTTTTTGAGCAGCTCCCGAATGGTTTTCAACAGATTAAACAAATTGCATCTCTTTCTTTTGGGCCGAAATCGTGATCACTTTTCTTCGGCAAGTTTTTGTTTGAGGTATGCACGGAATTTATCACCTCCGTCAGCGTGCCGCAGACCAAATTCCACAGTCGCTTTCAGAAATTCCAGCTTATTGCCGATGTCGTAACGGCGGGCGGCGATTTCGCAGCCATACAAAGATTCACTTTGGCCCAGCATCAGCAATGCGTCAGTCAGATATAGTTCCTGACCGGCTCCGTGCGGCGGAGATTTTTTCAGACAATCAAAAATTCCCGGTGTCAGCACATATCTGCTGGCGATCGCCAGATTGGATGGCGCATCTTCCGGCCGGGGTTTTTCGACCAGGTTTTCGATCTTGTGCAGACGCTCCTGCACCAATGTTCCGGCAATGACTCCGTAATTGGATACCCGTTCCCGGGGAACTTGTTCCAACGCTACGACGGAACCGCCAAACTGGTTGTAGCACCCGATAAGCTGGGCGATCGCCGGAACATCGTTCGAGCTTTCCACTACCGTATCCCCCAGCAGCACGGCAAAGGGTTCGCCGGCAGCAAATTCTTCAGCCAGGATCAGAGCGCCGCCCAACCCGTTGAGCACACTTTGTTCAACATAGTGCAGTTTGGCCAGATTCTGCAAATGCTTCAAATCCTCAAGCAAAGCTGTCTTGCCGGTGGCGCTCAAACGCTCTTCCAGCTCCGGTTCAGGCAGAAAATGGTTACGCATGGCTTCTTTGCCGGAGCTGGTGATTATGAGTATATCCCCAATACCGGCGGCAGCGGCTTCTTCGATGACATATTGGATCACCGGCTTATCCACCAGCGGGATCATCTCTTTAGGCACCGCCCGGGTAAAGGGCAAAAATCTGGTGCCGAACCCGGCGGCCGGAATGACGGCTTTGCGTACCGCCGGAAAACTGTTTTTGCTCATAATAATTGAAAAACCCCGTAATTAAAATTTGATTTTCTTTCAATATATATTAAATTAACCCAAATAAGTGTTTTTTGCAAGCGAAAAGTTACATAAAATTGACTTTTCCCGCTTGCCGTATGGCACATGTGTGTTATATTATCAATCGAAAACTGTAAATCAACAGAAATGCCGGAGAATATTCCGGTGGAGAAAGGATAAAAATATGGTTAGAATGGACGAGTGGATCAAGAAGGCCGATACGCTGCTGGAAGCTCTGCCGTATATTCAGAAATTCCGGGGCGCTTTGATCGTGGTGAAATTCGGCGGTTCTTCAATGGAAGATCCGGAGTTGGTAAAAAGCACCATGCGGGATATTGTTCTTATGGAGTGCATCGGTTTCAAGCCGGTGGTAGTGCACGGCGGCGGCAAGGCGATTTCGGCCGAACTCAAGCGGCGGGATATTCCGGTCAAGTTTGTCAACGGCCTGCGCCATACTTGCGAAAAAACCATCGAAGTTGTGGACGATGTACTGCACAATCAGGTCAATGCCAAGCTTGTGGAACTGGCCAGAGGCTTTGGCGGGCCGGCGGTGGCGATTTCGGGCAAAAGCATTCTTACGGCCGAAAAGGTCATGAGCAAAGATCCCAATACCGGCGAAGAGCAAGATGTTGGGTTTGTCGGCGGTATTGTCAATGTGGACGTTGCGCCGGTGCAGGCGGCTTTGGCGGCCGGGCAGATCCCGGTCATTACCCCGCTGGGGACCGGACGGGACGGGCAGATATACAATATCAATGCGGATATTGCGGCCTGTCAGATAGCGGAAGCCATCCACGCCAGAAAGCTGGTTTTCCTCAGCGATGTGCCGGGCGTGCTGCGGGATGCGGCGGATGAATCGACCGTGATCCCGACCATCCGGACGGACAAAATTCCGGATCTGATCCGCGATAAAGTGCTCTCCGGCGGGATGCTGCCGAAAATCAACAGCTGCGTCCACGCTTTGGAAGCCGGCATCAACAAGGTGCACATGATCGACGGCCGGGTGCGGCACACACTGCTGTTGGAAATTTTTACCGATGAAGGTGTGGGCACGCAGATCGTGCGTCCGGATTCAATAATGTGATCACCTGACCGGGCGGCTATGGCAAAAAATATTGTTTTTTTGGGTATAAAGCATTGCGGAAAATCTACGCAGGCCAAATTGCTGGCGCAAAGACTGCAGCGGGAGTTTCTGGATAGCGATGAGTTGCTGGTTGAGGCGTATCGCCGGCAATATCCGGAGGCTGGTTCTGAGGTTTCGCCCCGGTTGATCATGCAGAAACATGGCGGAGAATTTTTCCGGCAGTTTGAAGCTCAGGTGATCCGCAATTTTTTGCAGGATGATTCCGGCGGCAAGGTTTTAGCCCTCGGCGGCGGAGTGCCGGTCAACAGCTTTTTGAGCTTTGAGGAATTAAAACAGCTGGGCGTGCTGGTCTATCTGGATGTGGATATGGAAACGGCTTACCGGCGGATCGCCGCCGGAGGCATACCGCCTTTTCTTGCCGGAGATGATCCGCATGGGAAGTTTCAGACCCTGTTTGCCGAACGGACGCCCTGCTACCGCAAATTGGCAGATCTGCATATAGCTGTAGAGCAGGAAGGCCCGGCGGAAGTTTTGAATGATTTGATATTTGACAAGCTGAGAGAAAATAAGTTGCTGGATATATGAGTGGAAATACATTTGGTTCAGTTTTCCGGGTAACGACCTTTGGCGAATCCCACGGCCCGGCGTTGGGCGTGATCATCGACGGAGTGCCATCCGGACTGCCGCTGACAACTGAAGATATTCAAAAAGAGCTCGACCGCCGCAAGCCGGGGCAATCAATATTGACCACTCAGCGGCAGGAAGCTGATGCGGTGGAAATCCTTTCCGGAGTATTTGAAAACGTCACCACCGGAACCGCATTGGCTATGCTTATACGCAATCAGGATCATCACAGCCGTGATTACGGCAATCTGGCCGAACTGTTCCGGCCCGGCCATGCCGATTACAGTTACTTTGCCAAATACAACGTCCGGGACTACCGGGGCGGCGGCCGTTCGTCAGGCCGGGAAACTGCGGCCCGGGTGGCCGCCGGGGCGGTAGCCAAAAAACTTCTGGAGCAATCCGGAGTAATTATCAAAGCCTGTACCCGGTCGATCGGCAAGATATATGCCGGGAAATTCGACTGGGACTTTGTGGAAAAAAATCCGGTACGCACTGCCGATCCTGATAAGGCCGGAGCCATGGCCGAAGCGATCAATAATGCCCGGATGAATTTGGACAGTATCGGCGGAACCGTTGAGTGCAGAATCAGCAATGTTCCGGCAGGCTGGGGCGAACCGGTCTTTGATAAATTGGATGCTGAATTGGCCAAGGCGATGCTTTCGCTGGGAGCCGTTAAAGGTATTGAGTTCGGCGACGGTTTTGCGGCGGCCGAAAAGCTCGCCAGCGAAAATAACGATTCACCCACGCCGGACGGCTGGGCAACCAATCATGCCGGAGGCATATTAGGCGGCATCAGCAATGGAGCCGAAATAATTTTCCGCATCGCCGTAAAACCCACCCCATCGATCGCCCGCAAACAAGTTACCGTCAATCGGAATAACAAGGTTGCGGAGTGCGAGATCCACGGGCGGCACGATCCCTGTCTTTGCCCACGGATGGTGCCGGTGGTGGAAGCTATGGCGGCGATCGTGTTGGCCGATATGATGTTAAGAAATAAAACTTCAAGAGTTTAAGTAATAAGGAGTAAAACACAATGAACTGCATGGAAAAACTTGCTGCGATCTGGCAGAAAAATGATTCGATGGTTTGCGTAGGCTTGGATCCTGACCGCGGCAAATTGCCGGAATGTGTCAAAAATGCGGAATTTCCGATTTTTGAATTCAACAAGGCTATTGTTGACGCCACTGCGCCGTATGTTTGCGCATACAAACCGCAGGCTGCCTACTACGCCGGTCAGGATGCGGATAACGAATTGGCCATGACCATTGATTATATTCAGGAAAAATATCCGGAGATCCCGGTGATATTGGATGTAAAGCGCGGCGATATCGGCTCCACCGCCGAACAGTACGCCAAAGAAGCGTTTGAACGTTATCACGCCGACGCTGTAACGGTCAATCCCTACATGGGCAGCGATGCAATTAATCCTTTCCTCAAATATGCTGATCGCGGTGTGGTCGTACTGTGCCGGACTTCCAATCCGGGCAGCAAAGAGCTGCAGGAATTGGTAACTACCGAAGGTAAAAAACTTTATGAACATGTTGCACTGCTCGCCCGGGACAGCTGGAACGGTGCCGGAAATATCATGATGGTGTTGGGCGCAACCTTCCCGGAAGAGCTCAAAGCAGTGCGTGAACTCTGTCCCGAAATCCCGTTTCTGGTGCCCGGCGTAGGCGCACAAGGCGGCGACGTGGAAAAGGTGGTAACTTACGGCCGTCGTGCCGATGGTTACGGCCTTATCGTAAACAGCTCCCGCGGCATCATTTACGCCAGCAAAGGTAATGATTTTGCTGAAGCTGCCGGTCAGGCGGCCAAACTTTTGCGTGATCAAATGCGCGCTGTAAAATAAGGAATCAATCTATGGCTAAATTTCAATTGGAAGTCGGAGCCCGCACTGTTGATGATGCTTTGAGTGCATGGAATGGCGGCGCTGACCGGGTGGAACTTTACGTCAGCCCAATGGAAGGTGCGCTGACTCCCAGTACCGGTTTGGTACAGGCGGCAGTTCAGGCTAAAAAAGAAACCAATATCGATTTGGGATTGTTCGTAATGCTGCGTCCCCGTTCCGGAGATTTTCTCTACAGCGACCGGGATTTTGATACGCTGCTGCGGGATACGGAAAATCTCTACGCCGCCGGAGCCGATGGCTTTATGTGCGGGATCGTGACCGCTGACGGTATGCTGGATATCAAACGCATGAAAGAGGTTATGAAACGCTGTCCGGGTAAACCATTTACCCTGCACCGGGGCTTTGAAAGCACCCGTGACCAGTTCCGGACGCTGGAAGAATGTGTGGATCTGGGCATAGATTATATTCTGACCGGCGGGCTGCTGCCCGGTGGCGGTTTGGATACTGACCGGCTGCGCAAATTGATCGAAAAGGCTGACGGCCGGATCAAGATCGTAGTGGCCCTGGGCAGCGGTTTTCAGGTCGATATGCTCGGGCCGATCATCGAACAGTCCGGCGCGGTGGAATACCACATCGTCAACGGCTACCGGCAGAAGCTCAGCGGCATGAAATGGGTACCCGGCTGCGAAGCGTTGGATGACGATCATCTGCGCAAAAAACTGGGTAAGATCGACTACCTGGAAGAAAGCGCAGTGCGGGAACTGCGGGATATTTTCAACAAATACGAATAAGGATTTTTCAATATGACAGACAAAGCTAAATTGATCGAACAATTCAAAACGCTCGGCATCAAACCGGGTATGACTTTGCTGGTACATTCTTCGCTGCGCCGGGTCGGCAAGGTCGATGGCGGGGCCGATACGATCATCGATGCCCTGCTGGAAGTGTTGGGCGAAAACGGTACGCTGCTGATGTCTGGCGTTTCCGGCAACGTGAATCCGGATCAGCCGGTCTATCACGTCAAATATACTCCGGCCACGGTCGGCACACTGGTAAATGTTTTTATGAAGCGCAGCAATGTGGTGCGCAGTCTGCATCCGGTGCATTCCGTAGCCGGTTGCGGCCCCCGGGCCAAATATATAACCGACGGACATCTGGAAGCCAATACCCCCTGGTCGCCGGACAGCCCCTACGGCAAAGTTATGCGTGAAGAAAACGGTTTTATTCTCTTTTTGGGAACCAACTTCACCTGCAACACCTGTATTCATGCGTTAGAAATCGAAGCCAGGGTGCCGGGTCTGCATACCAAAGAAACTTCCAAACTCTACATTTGCGATTACGAAGACAAATGGCATGTGATCGATCACCACTGGCATTCGCGCAAAAAAGATTACTATGTGGATATGGAACATGTAGTAGCTGCCGCCGGCGGTTTGGTTTACGGCGAAGTAGGTACCGGCATGGCCCGGCTGTGTAATGCGCAGATTCTGCGTAAAACGGTGCTGCCGATCCTGCAGAGCACTCCGGAAAAAGTGATCAAACGTCTGACCGACAACGATTACATCTGGGAATAAAACATTTTTCATTCCCAAGCTCAAGCAGCCGTCGGATAAAATAAAATCCGGCGGCTGTTGATTTTTACATCCCCAGTAGAGTTGTAATGCGCACGTCTGGGGGCAAGCAAAGTTGTACGGATGAGTACGGATTGGTACGGAGTTGCCGGGATTCTGCCCGGCAGCCACCTACGCACGAGGCTACAGCGGACAAGCTATCTGTTTGGGGGTGGAGCTGTTGGCTCTGCTGGCGTAGTTGTAAGGCGCACGCCTGTTTTGCGCGCTAAGTAGAACGGACAATAACGGACAATAACGGACAATAACAGACCCGGCGGCTAAATCGCCGCCGCTATCATTGTAGACATGCGCTTATTTATAAGACTTATAAGTCCTATAGGTCCTATAAAAACTACGACAGCGGCCGAGCCACTATGGTACTACACGGCCGCCAAGCAGAGTAGCATTTCCACAAACGAGATCGGCCATTTTTATTTTTGCAAAGGCAAAAATAAAAATGGCCAGGAAAAGGTTTGCGGAAAAAGGGATGGGGGTTCCGTCTTCGCCCTGTGGGCTACGCCGTGACAAGTCGGGG
>SUWF01000055.1 GCA_015061575.1 Lentisphaerota bacterium | reverse complement strand
CAACTTTTACCGAAAACAAAATATTGACTTTTGTTTCAAGGTTCTACATCCTGCCGTATTTACTAACACATACAGCAAGATTTTTTATCACTTCAGAAGTTCCACTTTTTGCCGGTTAGAACTTCGTAAGCTTCTATATATTTAGCGGCGGTCTTGCTCACCACTTCTTCCGGTAAGACCGGTCCCGGAGCTTGTTTGTTCCAATCCAGAGTTTCCAGATAGTCACGCACAAACTGTTTGTCCAAACTCACCGGGCTCGTGCCTTCCACATAACTGGATTTGGGCCAGAAACGGCTCGAATCCGGCGTCAGCACTTCGTCCACCAGCGTTACCACTCCGTCGATCGTGCCAAATTCAAACTTGGTATCCGCCAGAATGATTCCACGGCTTTCTGCATAATCACGCGCTCTGGTGTAAATATCCAACGCCATATCTTTGATGGTTTTGGCGTAATCTTCGCCGATAATTTTGGCCACGCCTTCGTAGCTGATGGCTTCGTCGTGTTCGCCCTGTTCAGCTTTGGTCGACGGAGTAAACAAAGGTTCATCGAGCTTGCTGGCCAGTTTGTAGCCGTCACGCAGCTTCAGTCCGGAAACCATACCCGTTTTCTGATAATCTTTCCAGCCGGAACCCACCAGATAGCCGCGCACGATACATTCTACCGGCAGCACCTTGGCCTTTTTGACTACGATCGAACGATCCTGCAGGTCTTTGACGTAGGGCTTCAAAACATCGATCGTGCTCAAGTCAGTGGTGATGATGTGGTTCGGAATGCCGGTAAGGTATTCAAACCAGAACAGCGAAATCTGGGTCAGCACCTTGCCTTTATTGGGAATACCATTGGGCATGACCACGTCAAACGCACTCAGACGGTCAGTTGCCACAAAGAGCAAACTGTCGCCCAAATCATAAATATCGCGCACCTTGCCGCGGTTGATCAGCTTCAGGGTCGGTGCTTCGCTCTGCAACAGAGCGCCGTTTTTGTCATACTGCATGGTACTACCTCTTAATGTAAAAACAGTTAAAAAAAGACCGCCGGAACATTAAGCCGACGGTCTGGACAAGTCGTAAAAAACTTAATTACTTTTCCACGATCGCCGTGACTTTGACCTTGGTCAGGTTCTGTCGGTGACCAATGGTGCGGCGATAGCTCTTGCGGCGTTTCATCTTGAAAGCCCAGACTTTATCGGCACGGAACTGTTCGACGACTTCAGCTTCCACGGAAGCACCTTCGATGACCGGGGTACCGACCTTGAGCTGACCACCTTCTTCGCCGATTGCGAGAACTTCTTCAAACTTGACAGTCTGACCGACTTCGAGATCCAACTTTTCGACATCCAGCACACATTCGGGAGTGACTTTGTACTGCTTGCCGCCGGTTTTGATGATAGCGTACATTTTTATATTCTCCTGTATAAATTTACTCAAATTCCGCACCAGACAAAAGCGAATGGGAGACAATTTTCGCATCACGTCATGGTAATGATTGTATTAATTTACACCCGATTTGATTTTTTGCAAGTTTTTTATTCCATAAATGCGAAGTTTTTTTACGATTTGCCTTCTGGAAAACTTTCACGGTATTTTTGTGCTTGAGTACAATATTTACCTTGCATGATCATTCATCCGTTGAGTCATGAATATTATGGATTCTTGCTTTTGTATTTGCCGCGATAATATTTTTAGATTGTTCACTACACCGGAATGCTCCCGGCGCAATTCCAAAATATTGCTTGAATGCTTTTGAAAAACTGTAACGATCGGAAAATCCGCAAATTACTGCGATCTCTTCGATCGTTGATGTTTCGTTGATCAGTAAATTACGCGCTCCGGTCAAGCGCATACTGGTCAGATAACGTTGCGGAGATATACCCAGCATTTTCCGGAAATGCCGATAAAAATTATTGACGCTCATTCCTGCACGCTGTGCCAGAACCCGGTTGTCAGGTATGTGCTGCCAGTTGCCGGACAACGCTTCAAGCATGCGGCAGATCCGGTCATCCTGATATGAGTTTTTTTTATTCAGAGCATCGTCAGGCAGCATGGCCAGATATTCCATAAGCATGATCCGCCAGTAAAGCATTTTTCGTGGATTATTCAGCGTGAAACGTTCCCGGTAAAATTTTCGGGCAGGGGCAGGATCGAGTTGATAAATTTTTCTGGCAACATTTGTGAACGTTTCTGGAGTTTCAAAATGTGCGTACAGATGGGCAAATGGTTTTTCTGAATTGCCTGAAATTGTTGTATAAGGCGGTATCAGATAGGCGTGATCAGGGCGGACTTCGAACTGTTGAGCTCCGCAGCTGATCACGGCGCCGGGTTCCGGATTCCAGAAAAAAAACCAGTTGGGATGAATAACTTCGATGACCGACCAGTTGACCTGTTCCAGATATTGTGCAATATGAATGTGCAGCAAAAAATCACTTATGGTGTTTTTGGCAGTTTCTGACATGATTTTTTCAACTCCAAAACATTTACTTTATACTTAAAATGTGATATAATATACCATGGTGAATGGTTTTTTCAAACATTTTATGTCATTTAAAATTAAATAAATCAGGGAGTGAAATTCTGAGCAGTTTGAGCGCAAAAAAAATTGACGGTTGGTGCGCTTTGCAGACCGGCGGGTTCAGCTTCCAGAGTCACCGGGAACAAGTGGAATATGTCAAAAACTATTGGGATTGGTATCGGAATACCCATACAATTATTTGAAAACAGGAGGTGTTATGAATGTGCTGATTTTCTGCGCTCATGCTGATGATGAAGTTATCGGTATGGGTGGAACTATTGCCAGGTTTGCTGCCCGCAATGCGCATATCCGTCTGGTGATGTTTTCTGAAGGTGCTGAGGGGTATGCTTCTCCGGCGGAGCGTGAACGCATAGTAGATATCCGCGACCGCGAAACCCGGGCGGTTTGTAAACTGCTTGGCATTGAGAGCTATCGTAATCTGCATCAGTTGGATTGGGATATGCGGGTGAACAATCATCTTTATAATGAGGTGATAAAAGAGATCCGTGAATTTAAGCCGGATGTGATTTTTACTCATCGTTCCGGCGATTACAACGATCATCAGGCTGTCGCTAAAACAGTCGTCGAAGGATGGTTCCATGCGGCTTTGGAATGTGCTGCCGTCAATGGTCATATTCATAAGATGGTGCCGCTCTATGAGTTTGAGGTAATTGAAAATATGCCGGAACCCGGTTTGATCGTAGATATAACCGATACTTTGGAGCGTAAATTGGAGGCTATGCGTATATACTCTTCGCAAGCCGGGGTGGTCGGCGGTTCAGAACAACTCATTGTGGGACGGGCAATGTTGCGCGGGCAGGCGGTTGGAGTTCGTTATGGGGAAGCGTTCCGCAGATCGGCTTATCGCCCGCAAAAGATCAATAATGTGGATTTTTTAGCATGTACAGGTGAATAAAATGTTTTTTTCTGATAACGAAGCGCGTTTGCGCAGTGATTTTGAGAAAGTTCTTGCCATTATCAGTAAAACTCCACGGATTACCGGCAGTATGCGTATTCAGCAAAGTGAATTTGCAGAACGTGCCCGCAAGGTGTATGGTGCCTTGGCGGAAAACGGCTTGGAAGTTGGGTTGGTTTTTTCGGATGAACACTATTGCGGCGATGTGCCGTATCTGGGCGGCAATACCAATATATCTGTTGAGCAGGTGGCTGGCATCGTCGGCAGGGACGGTTTTCACCTGGTTGCCGGTTTGGAGGGCGGGTATTGCGCAGAACAGCTTGCCTGCCGTTCCGGATGCAAGATCCACAAAGCAGAAATATTGCAGCTTGCCGATGAAAAATATCCGGTTGCAGCAGAAAAGCTTGATGCTGTAATTATGGAAGCCAACGGCGGAAAAATGCCTGAGAAAATAGCTCTTTTGTCACCCCGACAGGTTATTCCGGCAGCGTTGATTGATAACTGCGCAGAATTGGTAGGTTCGGAGAATATTGTTGATGCCCAGGAACTGTACTGGCGTGTCAAATACGAAAAAAGTTCTGCTGAACATGATATGATCCGTGCTGCAGCCCGGGTCGCCGATGCGGTAATGGAGGTTTTGCTGACTGTTTTGCGTCCCGGATTGCTGGAAACTCAAGTTGCGGCATGGGGATACTTTGCCGCACGGGAACTGGGGGTGGAAGAACTGGGGTTTGATATTATGGTCGGCGGCGGCGATGCCAACCGTACTTTGATTGGCAAAGCACTTAACAGGGAACTTTGCGAAGGTGATTATGTGCATCTGGGGGTGGGGACGCGCTGCGATGGACTGAATGCCTGTATCCGCCGTTCGGTGGTATTGGTGAATTCTCCGGAAAAATTGACTGATGATCAGAAATACTACAGCGATTTTGTCGAAAGAGCATATCAGACCGGTTACGATGCTTATTGCCGGGTTGCTGCAGAAAATCTGCCCGCAAGATATCAGGAACAGGCATTGGTTGATTTTTATGCTGCCCATGCCGGAGAATTTTCACGCCGTCTGGGCAGAGATATTGATTTGGTCAGTTTGAAGCCTTATACCGGAACACATAATTCAGGATACACTGAATGTCAGGAGTTTTTCGGAGCAATTACTCTGGATTCAGAAGAACCGTTGGGATACCGCATTGTTACCATGTTGGACGTTGCTTTGCGGGGAATCGGTAATCATTGGAATGATATACAAATACCCGGTTTTGACTATTGGGTGGTTGAAAATACGCTGCTGAAAGAAGGTACGCGGGTTGAATGTATCAATGATTTGCCGGTAAATGTGCAAAATTTTGTCAAGTATTGATCATACGGAGTTTTGAAAAAACTCTCTGGAAAATCTTATCTGCTTCTGGGCCTGCTGTCTGGCATAATAGCTTGCAGCAGGTCTGTTTATCTATCAAAGCAGCATGTATGCGGCATTTTATTGAAAAAAAGCACTTTGCAAGATTGAAAAATTCATTTGCAGTGCTATCTTAATAGGGTTGCCCCGGTAGCTCAGAGGATAGAGCAGCTGCCTTCTAAGCAGTTGGTCACAGGTTCGATTCCTGTTCGGGGTACCATTTTTTTGCCCATTTTGGCAAAAAAAGACGCCTGCCAAGGCTTCGTTTCATGCACCGCAGGTGCGCTTCATATATTTTGATGCTTGACGAGCAAAGCTCGCAAGCACAAAATGCGCTTCATACGCCGTCAGGCGTGCTTAATTTTCACCAAGCCTTGCCAGATGAAGAACAATTGTATCCACGCCAGTTATTATGAGAGGCTTTTTGCCGATCAAGCTGTCCAACATGCAGATTGTTGGACATGCCTGCAAAGCATGTTCTTTATCTTGCCGCCGGGGACTCCGGCAGAGTTATTGATACATCATCCAGCAGCGCAAACTGCGACTTTTTTCCGCTCAGGTAAAAACGCAATGCGATCCACTCGTTGGCGTTTATCGTATAGTCAAAGGTATGGATCCGGGGGGCAGTTGAGAGCTGCACTTTGCCGAAAGTGGTCGTGGGAAAGCTTTGGCGGCGATAACCATGTTGGGCTTTGCCGTCTGCCGTATCGCTGTAGCGGTGGGCGGCAACGTACAAAGTTCCTCCGCCTGAAGCTTGAAACGTCACCCGGATATGGCGGGGATAAGGCTTTTGCGCCAGCGCACCAGCAGCTGATAATTGATAAGTATAGCCATGAAACAGCAGCTTCAGCGCATTGGAGTTGTTGCGGCGTTCGATAGTGCAGTTGCTGCTGATCCACGCTTGAGGATGGCCGGTTTTATCCAAATTTTCAAAGCAGCCGTTTTTCAGAATGTCGTCAGCTATGTTGAATCGGCGGTAGTTGGAGGTGTCACCGGCGGCAGTGCCATCCAAACTTAACTTGCCGCTTCCGGCAGTGGTTCTGACCACATGGATTTTCCACAAAGAGCCTGGTTCGGCGGGGGCGAGATTTTTCAATGGGATTTTTACTTCTGTTATCAGCTGGTGCCTGGTTCGGCGGGTGGCGGCAGAAATCCCCGGGGCAGGTATAGACGTTTTGCCGGGCAGACGGGCGGCTTGCACTTGGCCTGAAGCATTTACAGAAATTTGCCAGCATTCCCGTTCGGCTCCCGGCGCTTGAATGAAAAAGTCGATACATTCATTTTTGAACTGCCTGTGGGCAGTGTGGGGAGTATTGGCAATGATTCTGCAATAGAGATTTTCTTTATCTGAAAGCATGGAAAGAGTTGTGGCGTTGTTTTTGAGGGCTGTCCGGCCTTTGGTGCGTCCGGCAGTGTATTTGAAATTCGTACTGTGCCACGCCCGGAGCCATTCGCTCTCCTGCGGATCGCCATCGATCTTTATTTTCCCGACCTTGCGGGGGATGATATTGGATTTATCCTGCTGGCGGCGGATTTTTTTATTGGGTTCGATCCAGTAGCGCATGAGCCAGTTGCGGTCATCCTGCAGGCGGCCTTGCAGGATGGCGTCATTCCCGGCGAGCTGTTCGGCCTGTTTGAGCAGCGCCAGCAGTCTGGCTTGGGCACCGGGCACTGAGAGCAGGCGGGGGCGGCGCTGGTCGCCGGTCGGATAACCCAGACAATGCGGCGAATTGTTCCAGAGTTCCCGGCGGAAGTCGTGATACTTTTTCATGGCCGGATAAGCTTTGCCGTAGTATTTGCTTTCCACATCTTCAAGTATTTGCTCAGGATCAAGGTCAGGGTTCCAGAGCATTTTCCCCATGACGCAGTACCACTGCCAGTTGGAGTTGGCCCGGTCGGCGCGATGATCGGGAGTGCCTTGGGGGGCCGGGGGCCAGAATTCGGCGTCAGCAAAGAGCATCTCCTCTTTCCAGCCTTCCCACTTCATCCGGCGGAAGAAGCGCAGATCTTTGACCTGGATCTTTTCCAGACAGCCGTACAGTATTGGCGTACAGTTGGCGTAGTCATACAATTTCATGCGGGAGGCGGCTTTTTGCCACGCTTTCATCATTGCCAGCTGCCTGACGTTGCGTTCGCAAGCCGGATCGCTCAACTCATGTCCGTAACAGCGCCCGTGCGTGCAGTAATAGATAAGCGCCCGGGGATCGTATTGGACATTTTCCGGGACGGTGCGGTAGGTGTGATAGGCCCACGCCTGCAAGCGGGCATCGGGGTGTTTCCGGTAAATCTTCTGCATCAGTTTGACCGCTACTTTGTGAAAACGGTTTGATATATTTATGTAATCAAATTTTCCGGGACCGTCCAAATTTCGGCACGCTTTACATTCGCACCAGTTGGTGGTCGTATCGACCATGCCGAAAAGAAAACTTATATTCCGGGGCGGCACTTTTTTATAGATATTTTCCACATAGTCAAGCACCCGCTGCTGCACCTGTTTGTTGGATATACATATTTGCTGACCCCGGGTGCGTTTGCCGTCGATCAGAGCAAAGTATTCGGGGTGTTTGTCAAAGAGTTCGGGCGGTATTACTTTGCTGAACGTGGTGTGGCCGCCGTCGCTGATGGAAAGGATCGAACAGCGGGCCATGTAGAATTTTTCGGTCAAAGCCCGGGCATAATTCCAGGGCGGACTGATCTGGAACCCCTGCCGCACCGCCACGGTCTGCCCGTTGATGGGGGTTTTGCCGGTGGCGCTTACATGCGATAATTGCCGGTAGCGGAATGCCGGATCCCGGACAATGACAAAATCCGGGAATTTAAGCGTAACATTTTTGGGTATATATTCATAACTGTCAGACCTGGTTGCCGCCCGGAACCACCGGATGCCGATTTTTTCATCTAAAAATGCGTAAGTGCCGTACAACTCGCCAACTTGCTCTTTGCCGATGATGTAAAGCGTATTGCTTCTGGCGGCTATGATAAAAGCTTCCGGGCTGGATGCGGCGGCCAGCTTTCCGGCCAGGTCGGCGGGCAGACGCAGGGTGTTTTTCAGCGTGCCGATGATCACCCGGGAGGCGGTTTCCGGACTGGAGCTGGAGCCTTGGACGATCGGTAAATGTTTCCGGGCGGCTTTTTGCAGATAGCCGGATAATTCTCCGGCGGCCAGGCGGGTGGATTCCGGGGCGTTGGCTGCAATCACGATCGGCGTATCATTGCTGATTTCAAAGGCCGGAAGATAATTGACGGACAATGCCAGCAGCATACTTGCAATTAACAATATCTTGAGCATTTTTTCATTTTCCATAAAAAATAAGAATGTTTATGCAATGTATCACTTTTTGAATAAAAATCAAGCTGTTATTGGCCAAAAGGGCGCAATAACCTTTTTTATTTGGATTTTTATAAACTTAAAAACGTATGGATGCCGTAAAAAATATGATATATCGTCAATATAAAAAAATAGGCTTACTTCTATTGTTAAAAATAAAAGCAAGCCTTAACTTTTTACAGAACACCGTGAGCAGGGAGTGCAGCAAAACCCATGATAATGTTTTGCCACACCCCCGTTAAAAAATCATTTGGCCGGTTCGATTTGATAGCGGAACGCTTTGCCGTCCACCGCCAGCTTGATGCGATTATTTTGCACCGGCACATTTATTGTATTGGTAACTTTGCCGCTGCGGTCAAGCAGTTTTACGGCCGCATTGCCGCTGAAAGGTACTTTGAGCGATACGGTTTCGGCCGCCACAAACGGCGTGGGCGTAAGCTCAAGCATACTTTCAAAAGTGCGCAGCGCATAATCGTGTTGGGCAGTGATTTCTTCAATATCCTGCGGATTCACTGCATAGATAAGATTGCCTTCACGCATCAAACTTGAACGTTTACCGGCACTATTCAACGCCGAGTACGCTTCCACTTTGCCCGGCAGAAAGGCTGCAAAGCCCCGGGGCGGCAGAAGATAGCTTTTGCCGTTGAGTTCCACTTTGAAATTGGCTTTTTTATTGAGGTTTACTGCCACTTCCAAGCCGTTTTTATAGACCAGTTTTACCTGATTGGTTGCCAGAGTTCCGGCCTTGATCGCTGCTTCGACCGGGGCCAGCTGGCCGTTGACATTGTAGAAAATATCTTTGACCGGCTCCAATGCGTAGTGTTTCTGTGCCGGCTGGATGAGGAAGTAACTGCGCAGCAAAACCGGCGGCAGCTGGATAAACGGCGCTCCGGAGTAGATGCCCAGCAAGTGACCGGTACTGCCGTAAGCATATTCATAGGCCAGCAATTCGTAAAGGTAATCTTCGGCCCCGTCCCGGCGGGCGCTTTGGGCCACCAGATTGAGATCGTAACCGCAATCGTTGCTCATGGTGTGGATCTTGCGCAGATTAAAATCCGGCATCACCGGGATCTCCCAGCGCTGCGGCTGGGCGTAACTGTCGCACAGCCCCGCCCAATAGAGCTGGGTACGGCCTTCGGAAAGTACCGGGCCGAAATCGGCTTCCTCCGTGCGCAGACTTTCCACAAAAACCCGGTATGGTGCGGAGAATTTAGCGGCATCCGGCGTGCGGGCGTCGTAGTCAGTATAGCGCCAGCAGGGCGGGCAGGTTATCTGATCAAGATAAGCACAGTTGGGGCCGAATTTCTGGCGGTAGATGGCGTTGAATTTTTTCTGCAGTGCGACCATGCGGCTGATCTTGGTTTGTTTGGTGTTGCCGGAACTGTAAAGCCAGTAGCCGTTGCTGTCCAGATTAAGATAATCCAGATCCCACGCATCCGAAAATACGTTCAGCAGCATGTGGTCGGTGTAAATGCCGATCTTGAACCCCATCTTTTTAGCTTCCCGGAAAAGTCTGGCAAACTTCTTTTCGCCGCCCAGCGCCGGGTCGATGAGTTCATTGATAAATGTTGCTGGCCCGCCGTCACGGTGCGGCACATACTGGCGGCTGACGTCGCCGTGGAAACGGATGTTGATCTTGTTAGCACCGTAGGATTTGAACGCCTGCCACATGGCAAGTTCCTGATCAAAGTGATCCAGATCCGGCATTTTATTGACGTACCACATGCGGGTGCTCCAGACATCGTTGACTGTTTCCTGCAGGTATTTATGTTTGTAGTTGGGTATGTTCGGCAGGATCGCCGCCAGATTGTCGCTGATTGTCAGCATGATGCGTTCGCGCGCCGGATTGCGTTTGCCATCAGTCGTCGGCCAGTAGTAGCTGCCGCCGTTGATGATCGATACATTGCGGATCTCGTTGGTCGGATCCTTAACGGATTTGTCGGGCATCCAGCGGTGATCTGAAGTCGCCGGATTGAGGAACCATTTGCCGCCGGGAGTGCTGCTGGATTCACCGAACAGACCGGAGGCATCGCTGTTGTACCAGTCCACAAAAGCTGAAATATAAACCCCGTCACCGGCAAAAATACCCGGCGGGTTGCTGGCGTGGAACCAGCGGCCGATGGTCAGATAAGGTATTTCCACAACTTTGCCGCTGATGCCGGTAATGGCGCCGAATTTGAATTCTCCGACCCGGGGCTCCTGACTGCCAAGATCGGCGATCAGGGTGTTGTCTTTGACTTCCAGCAGCCAGTTGGCATGGCATTTAAAATTATTATCGATGGTGTACTGCCACTGCAGCTGCAGTTTATTGCCCTGCTTTTGCGCATCAAGCAGTCGGGCTTTGACCCGGGGGCTGCCCGGAGCGACCAGATATTGGCCGCGCACCGGATAAATATCGTTCAGCGCCCAGTAGAAGCCGCCGCCATCCAGCGGTTTGAATTTTTTGCCCTGATAGTTGGCACTTATATCGCTGAGGGTTCCGGTTTGGGGCGTTACTGTAAACGTGAGTTTTTTGCCCGAAGCTGTTACACTTTCAAAAATCCAGCTCTTGCCGTTTTGAGTCAGCGTAACTTTGCCCGGTTCCGACGCAGTCGGCAGGATAGTTTCCGGACGGGTCGGTACACCAACTTCTTCCCACGAAGGCACCCGGGCATCGGCAAGTTTGCCGATCGGCTTTTGGTAAACGTGCAAGCTGTCCAGATAACCGATGGTGCTGGCTTGATTGAATCCGGTGAAGGTTATGGAAACGATCTCAGCCGGAGCTTTGATCATTGTTTTGAGCGGCTGCATGTGGATGCCCCAACCGGCTTCCAGATAGCCGCCCATGCGGCCGGTATCGTGGAGCTGGCCGGAGCTGTCACGGAACTGGATGCTGTAAGAGAGTTGGGGATAGGGCTTTTTCAGGCCGGGCGCAAAACGCCAGATGGCAATGGTATCGAAGTCTTCGGTGA
This sequence comes from Lentisphaerota bacterium, assembly GCA_015061575.1. Classification (GTDB taxonomy): domain Bacteria; phylum Verrucomicrobiota; class Lentisphaeria; order Victivallales; family Victivallaceae; genus SIG78. Next base: position 3,975 of record SUWF01000055.1, on the reverse strand, counting down.
TCTTTACCGGCTGAGGCGGTGCGAGCACCACTTGGGCGTTGGCGTCCGGAAAATCGCCCTGAGTGAATTCGGTTCTCAGGGTGTAATCGCTCCACAGCGGTTTGGCTTTGCTGCGGTTGATCCGGGGGATCACTTTGCCCCACGGATAGGTTACGGTCCAGTGGGTCAGGTCATCAAAGTCGATCACCGGCTTGAACATCTCCTGCTTGCCGGTCAGATGGCGGTTGCGGGGATAAAGTACGGTATCGACAGTGCTGTTGTCCAGCACTTCGGTAACTTTTTCGCCGAGCCGGGCGGGCAGCAGGGAAGATTCCTGGCAGATAACATTGCCGATGGTGCCGGTAAAATTGCCGCCGAAAGTCATCGATCCGGCAGTCGGCAGATTTTTCATATCCCAAAGCTGGCCGCCGAATTTTCCATCCACAAAAAGCGCTCCTGATTTGCCGTTGCAGGCCAAAGCCAGCGTGGCGGTCACGTTGGCACGCAAAACATCTTTGTAAATCCGTTTGATCTTGCCGTATTGAACTTTTATATTGCCGGAAGCCGTGGCGCTGATGCGCAAATCACCCCAAATAAGCAGCGTGCAGTCGGCAAGTTGCTGGGGCGTAACCATAAAACTGATCGAGCCGGTGTTTTTTTCCGGAGCAGCCTTGGCCTTGGTATCGGCTGTAAAGCTGTAAAATTTGCCCGTGACCCGGCGATCACGATCCAGGATCATGGCGTCGGCAACCGGCAGAACCTGATTGTCTTTCAGCGCCTGATAGTTGCGGGAAACTTCCTGAGCGGAAAGCGCCCGCTTGTGCAGCCGTACCATTCCGATGCGTCCCGCAAAGGGTTTGGCCCAGGAGCCGTTATAACCGATTTCCAATACAGCTTTGGGCGAATATTTGGGTACTCCCGGAAGGTTGTTGGTACGAACTGCTTTGCCGTCACGGTAAGTTACACTGCCTTGCGGAGTGCCGCTCAGCACATAGTAGTGATATTGTTGGGGAGCGGCTTTTATGTGCAGTCTGCCAGCCGCCGATTTGCCTTTTTCGTTGATCAGGTAGCAGTGGATGAATTTTTCGCCGCCAAAGTTGGGATAACCGAAGCTGCCGCGCATCAAAACTGCATAACCGCAATTCGCCGTTTCCGGCTGGCACCAGACTTCCAGAGTAAAGCCATCTTTGCCCCAATCGGGCACGTTTCTGACTGTTTCGTGACCCTGCGGACGGGGGAATACCCACGCATTGTCCGGTGCTGCGGCCGCTGCGGCTCCACTCAGTGCAAGCTCACCGGCTCCGGCGGTAACTCCTGCACACCAAGTCAAGGCTGTCAGCAGGATCAAGGCAAGAATTTTTTTCATCTTCTACTCCTGTTTTGTGGTTGTTATTTAATGAGTTGAATACAAAATTCAAAAGGTTTGCAAATTTTTCACAAGCGCTTGTGAAAAATCCGAAAAAAATTTCAGCATCCCGATCTGCGGCATACTCTCTGTAACTAAATATAACCGGAAACTGTGTTTTGTCAAGGCGTGCAAACGGATTTTTTTATTATTTTTTGGCGTGCAGCTGGGATGCCAAATAAAATTTCAGGATAAAAAACTTGAAAAAACTTATTTTGCCCTTGACATTTTACGCAAAATGAGTATAATATACTTCAGGCTGTTCGCCGTAAAACGGGGAGGAGCTTTTTATAAACGTTGTTTTCACAAGCGCTTGTTGGTGCTGTATATCAAGGTTTTAGCTCGGTTATGGTAACGCTTAAAGACATTGCAGAAAAGACGGGATTTTCGCTTTCGGTCGTTTCGCGGGCAATGAATCCCCGGCCCGATCAGAAAGTGGCGGAAAAATCCCGCAAGATCATTCTTGCAGCTGCCAATGAACTGGGGTACCGGCCCAATCTGGCAGCCAGTCTGCTGGCTAAAGGGCACAGTACATCCATCGGGTGTTTTCTGCCGCTGAATGTCGGCGAAATGGTCGGGCGCATGGTCAGCGGGCTGGCTGATACAGCCAATGCCGCCGGTATAGCTTACAATATATACTTTGGCAACAGTATTGAAGACTACCGGCAGTTTATCAACTACTGCCGCCATATTTCCAGTGCCGGCATGATCACTTACCTGCCGGCCAATATCATGCATGATCCGGCCGGAAAAGAGTTTTATAATATGATCTGCAATTTGACAGATAAATCCGGTGAAGTGGTGCTGCTCAACTGTCCGGAAATCGATCTGCCGCATGTCCAGACCATTTGTATCGATAATAATCTTATCGGCAGTATGGTGGCAGAATATTTGATGTCAAAAAATTGCGATGATTATGTGCTTATGACTTCTCCGGTGAACAATAAAAGCAGTTATCAGATGATCCAGCGCTGTAATGGTTTTCTGCAGACCCTTGCCGGGCACGGTATCATAGGCGAATATATTGTGCCCGGAGAATATGACTACTACAGAATCAAAAGTACGCGCTGCATAGATGAGTTGCGGCGGCGGCTTGATGGCGGCAAAACAGTCGGTATTTTTATGCTTACAGATTACGAAGCGTTGTCGCTCTATTGGGCGCTGGTCGAAGCCAAATTGCACCATTTGATCGGCAAAAACATCAAAATTGTGGGGTGCGATAATATCATAAACAGCAGCATTGCAGCTCCGGCGCTGACCACGGTATCGCTTTTGGAACCCTTTTATGCATTGGGCGAAATCAGCATGAAAATGCTGCTCAATAAACTGCTGAAAATGCAGTTGCCGATCGATATGAGTTTACTGAAACCGCAACTGGTGGTCAGGGATAGCGCATAAATCAGCAATTTATATATCAACAAATAACTTGTAACCTTTAACGGGAGGAAAAAAGAAGATGAAAAAACGTTTTACACTGATTGAACTTTTGGTTGTGATTGCCATCATTGCCATTTTGGCGGCTATGCTGCTGCCGGCACTTTCGGCAGCGCGCGAACGGGCCCGCAGCACCGACTGCATAAATAAGCTCAAGCAGATCGGCGTCGGCACGATGATGTATGTGCAGGATTATGACGAAACTTATCCCAAACCTTATACCAGCGGTCCCGGCGGCTGGCCCAATTATTATATCAATGCCGGATATGTGTCAAGTATGGCGGACTTTTCCTGCCCCTCCATACTTATCAAACCGACTGATCGCAAGCCTGCCCCTAACGACAAATACACTTATGGCTACAGTTATTCGAGCTACGGCATGAACTATGCCAGTATCGGTACCAGTTACAGACAGTACGGTTCCAAAGATCCCAAATGGGCTGAACCTGCCAAACTCCGGGATTTGAACAATCCTGCGGATACCATCTGGGGACTTGATGCGGTGCGGGAAAGCGACGGCGGCGGCAACTACATTGTTTATGACGGTTATGCGCCAAGCAGCTATGGCGTACCGGATCCGCGGCATAGCAATGTCTGCAACATTATCTGGTGCGACGGGCACGTTTCCGGTATGTCCGGCAACAGCCCGAAAGATATGTACGACCGGGTGTTGGGTACGATGGCCAACACAAACAGCTATTGGGATCGTAACTGACCGCCGAGCCGGGCATTTTGCCAGGTAAAAAAAAGTGGAGCTGTTGCAAAACTGTTTTGTGGGGAAAAAACCTTTTTGAAAAAAGGTTCTTTTCCCCACACCCCATTTTCCAAAAACTTTCGCCGGAATTACTTTTATTACGAGTAATAAAAGTAATTCCAACTTATTTTATATAAGAAAGATACCGTATTTTATATATTATAAAATTTACTGCTGTTATATGAATTCAAGCTTACTGTTTTTTTTCGACAGCAACTAAAAATTCATGCCAAAAACAGGGGCATTACAACCTTTTGCGAGGTTTTGCAACAGCCCCTCCTATGAGAGACTGTTTGTCAAATTTTATTTGCAAAAAAATCGTAAAATAATGGGATAATCAGCAAAAGATGATTCTTAAAAGGCTCCTATGAGAGACTGTTTGTCAAATTTTATTTGCAAAAAA